>CAJMQZ010000050.1 GCA_905215595.1 uncultured bacterium | reverse complement strand
GGTAGGGAGGGGGGACTCGGAACACCCCTCCCTGCCTCTGGCCCAGCGGAGCGTCTTTACACGCTACTGGCAAGAAAAAAGTTATCCCGCAGCAGCGCTGCAAATAAAAGGTTTTTTCCTCTGATGATAACGAAAAAGCTCCCCCTTTCGGGGGAGCTGGAGAGGGTCTAGTCCTCTTTCTTATCCATGATATACGCCGCCATGCCGATGGTGCCGTCATCCGGGTCCTCGCCATCGTAGACCTTTTTGATGTAGCTGCGGTTGAAGTTCAGGTGCATTACCATGGCGGCCTTTGCGCCGATGGGGTCGTGGTTGGCAATGGCTTCGGTGATCATGCGGTGGGTCATGATGGTCTCATCGATGAGCTTTTTGTGGGTGACGTTCACGAACATCATCACCGCTGTATCGATGACCGGGATCAGCTGCCCTACCACCAGATTTTTGCTGCTTTCGGCAATGCAGGTGTGGAAGGCGATGTCGTCCTCGATGTAGCGGTCGCCCGCGTGGATCTTGGTCTCCACCCGCTCGCACAGCCGCCGCAGCCGCTCGATGTCCTCCGGGGTGGCGTTCTGCGCCGCCATCTCCGCAATGCCCGGCTCCAGCAGCAGACGGACGTTTACCAGATCAAAGGCCAGCGCGTTCTTGTCCTGCACGCTGCGCAGGTTCAGCGGGTCGGAAAGCCCCTTCACTGTGGTCACCACATAGGTGCCGGAGCCCTGCCGCACCTCCACGATGCCCTTACTGGACAGCAGCTTGACCGCCTCGCGGATGGTGCTGCGCCCCACCCGGAACTTTTCGCCCAGTGCGAACTCGTTGGGCAGCTTTGCGCCCGGCTCCAGCGCTTCGTCCAGAATATAGTGGTAGATCTGGTCCTCCACCTGCTCGGCCAGCAGCTTGTTTTTCAGGTGTGAAAATTCGCTCATGGCAGCTCCCTCCGCGTCCTTGCGCATTTGATGGTCTTGTTACCCGCACACACTGCCGTCCGGGGCAAAGAACTGAACGTGCTTTTGCCACTGGGTCGGGCTGATGGTGCGGCGGTAGCAGTCGGCCAGTGCCTCTACCACAGCCTCCGGGGCAAGGGAGGCGCAGCCCGGGCAGTCCAGCACCAGAATACGGAACCATGCGTCAAAAAGATGCTCGGTGTAGTGGGTATCCCATGCGCCGCAGCGGGCGTAAAAACCCAGACGCCGCACAGCCATAGCGGCATCCTCCGCCTTTTCCGGCATCTCGGCTTCAATAAGGATGGCTTCGGCATCGCCCTCGTGGGCGGGCAGCTGTGCCAGCAGCTGTGCCCCGATGCCGTGGGCGCGGTAGGCGGGCACTACGGCAAAATAATCCAGCTGGCTCACCCGGCAGCCCTCCGGCCGCACCATCAAAAGATAAGCCGCCAGCGTGTCGCCGTCAAACACGCCCCATGTGTGGGCGGTGCCCTCCGCTTCGCTGGTCAGGATCATGCTCAAAGGCTTCAGTTCCCCGGCGGGGAAGTCCCGGCGCATCTCGTTCAGATACACCTCGGTCAGCTCAGGGCCGGTGAGCAGCCGCCATGTGAAGGTTTTGGTACACATACGATAAAGATCCCTTTCCGATGCCGCTTTGCGCAGCATCACATTTTTTGCCTTGTCCAGTATAGCATACCGGATGTTCTGCCGAAAGTCAATCTGTGCACCTTTTCGGGCGGCAGCGCCGCCGGTTTTGCCGGGGGGCTTGCATCCGGGCGCAGAATCGGGTACTATACAGGTAACAGAATTTTTCCCTCCGGCGCTGCCGGAAGGGCAAGCAAGGTGTATCTGAAAACAAAGAAAATGACGAATATTTCGCAAGCACAAGCGGGATTTAAGGCAAATAGCCGCAGGAATCCTTTGTGGATTTCAAGGCTGTTTAACGCAAAATCCAGCTGTGCTTGTAGAAATAGACTAAATTTTCGACTTTTCAGATACACCCCAGGATATAAAAAGGAGACTTGTACTATGGAATGGACCGATATCCGCCTGACCGTGGCCAAGGCTGATGCCGAAAACGCCGAAGCCGTTGCCACCCTGATCGCCGAGGGCGGCATCTACATCGAGGATTACAGCGACATCGAGCAGCAGGTGGCCGAGATCGCCCATGTGGACCTGATTGAGCAGGAGCTGCTGGATAAGCCCCGGGATACCGTGATCATCCATCTGTATCTGGAGCCGGGTGCTTCTCAGGTGGAGACACTGGCGCTCATCGCCGCCCGCATGGAAGCCGCCGGCATCCCCTACACCGTGGAGACCGAGGGTGTGGAGCAGGAGGACTGGCAGAACGGCTGGCGCAAATATTACCACCCCATGGAGATCGGCAGCCGTCTGGCTGTGGTGCCCTCGTGGCAGCAGTACGACACCGACCGGGTCAAGCTGATCCTTGACCCCGGCCTTGCCTTCGGCACCGGCGGCCACGAGACCACCAGCCTTTGCCTTGAAGCGCTGGACGAGCAGGTGCGCGGCGGCGAGCGGGTGCTGGATATCGGCACCGGCAGCGGCATCCTTGCCATTGCCGCCCTCAAGCTGGGCGCTGCCAGCGCCGAGGGTGTGGACATCGACCCCGTGGCGGTGCGTACCGCCGGGGAGAACGCTGCGCTGAACGGCGTGCAGGATAAGCTGACCGTGCTGGTGGGCGACCTGTCCGATAAGGCCAGCGGCACTTATGATATCATCACCGCCAACATCGTGGCCAACGCCATCCTCAGCCTTGCCCCCGCCGTACCCGGCCTGATGGCCGAGGGTGCTACCTTTATTGCCAGCGGCATCATCGACAGCCGCAAGGACGAAGTGATCGCCGGACTGGAAAAAGCCGGTCTGTCCGTCGTGGAAGTCAAGGAAAAGCGCGGCTGGGAGTGCATCGTCTGCAAAAAGGCCTGAGATTCAAATATTGTAAGAAGGAGCGCACAGTATGCCGCACCGCTACTTTACCACCGAGATCTCCGACGGCACCGCCACCCTGCGGGGTGCGGACGCCCATCACCTTGCCCGGGTGATGCGGGCAAAGCCGGGGGATACCGTCATCCTCTGCGATGGCAACGCCGTGGAGTACACCGCCACCATTACCGGCTTTGGGGAGGACAGGGTAGACTTTGCCGTAGAGCCGGGCTACCCCAGCGCCGCCGAGCCCACCGTGGAGGTGACTTTGCTGGCAGGCTACCCCAAGCAGGACAAGCTGGAGCAGATCATCAAGCACGGGGTCGAGTTGGGCGCTGCCCACATCGTGCCCTTCTTCAGCCGCTACTGCGTGGCTGCACCCAAAAAAGAGGAGCAGAAGAACGAGCGCTACAACCGCATTGCGCTGGAAGCCGCCAAGCAGTGCGGCCGGGGCGTTCTGCCGGACGTAGCCCTGCCGCTGCCGAACTTCGGGGCAGTGTGCCGCAGCTTTGACCAGTACGATCTGGTGCTGTTCTGCTACGAGTGCGGCGGCGCGCCTTTGCGCCAGCTGCTGGCCGAGGCAAAGCCCGCCGAGGGGCAGAGGCTGCGCCTTGCCATCGTGACCGGCGCAGAGGGCGGCTTTGCCGCCGAGGAGGCCGAAATGGCCGCGAGCGCCGGGGCAAAAACGGTGGGTCTTGGCCCCCGCATCCTCCGGTGCGAGACCGCCCCGCTGGCGGGGCTCTCCGCCGTCATGACCCTGACGGGGAATCTGGAGTAAGCATAAAAAAGGACGTATCTGCTTGACAAATACGCCCGGAATGATTATACTGAAAACAGAAAAGGTGCTGCCCGGCAACGGTCAGCTTCCATACCCTAGACAATCAGAAAAGATTGGCCGTTTGAGTCTGGACAACTGTGGCGGTCAATCTTTTTTGTTTTGCTTGCTCTCGATGTACTGTAAAACTTTTAACGTAACGTCAACCGTTTCGTAGACCACGGTAACGATAAGCGTTGCCAAGGCCAAGGTTTCCAGCAGCGTCATAGGGCATCCCCCCTTTGCCGTCAGGCTCCGGGAAGATCACAAATTCTCAAAAAAGTTCCTTTCCCGGCGTTGCGCCTGATTCATTCCGAAGAACGAGTTTTGCGAGCCGGGTACGGAAGCATGACCACCTGCAATGCAGGCAACACCTAGTCTACCGCCTTTTCAGGCGGTGTTTTTATTGTAGCATACTTTTTTGTTCGTTACAACAAAAATATTTGTATAGTGAAAGAGGCTGCTGCACAGGGGTTTGTGCAACAGCCTCTTATTATTTTGCGTTATATTACGTTCTGTAAAGCATTTTCAGGTATTTTCCCCAGCATCCGGGTGGGCATCGGTGTCCAGCAGAGCCTGTTTTACCTTGAGCAGGTTCTGGGGGCTTACCGAGAAACTGCGCAAACCGAGGTGCAGGTACTGCGCCGTGTTGGCGGGGTTGCCCACGGCAAGGCCGCAGATGGTCACCGGGACGTGGTGCGCGCTGGCGGCATCCATCACCATGGCGATCAGCTTTTTCATGGCCGGGCTGGCGGGGCGGTAGTAGTGCTCTGCGCTGGCAAGCTCGCGGTCGGCGGCGTGGGTGTACTGGGTCAGGTCGTTGGTGCCGATGACCAGAAAATCGCAGCCGTGGGCTACAAAGTCCTCCACGGTCAGGCAGGCGGCGGGGATGCTCAGCATCACGCCGAACGGGGTGTTCTCGTTAAAGGGCACGCCCCGCTCCCGTAGGCTCTGGCGGTAGTGCTCCACAATGCTCATGGCGGCGTCCCAGTCCTCTACATCGGTCACCATGGGGAACATCACCCGCAGCGGCCCCCGGGCAGCGGCGCGCAGCAAAGCGCAGATCTGGGTCTGGAACTGCTGGGGCTGGCGCAGGCTGTTGCGGATGCCGCGCAGGCCGAGCTTGGAGGACTGCGGCCCCTGATTGGCGTCGGCCACGGTGCGGTCGGAGCCAAAGTCGAAGGTGCGCACGGTCACCGGGCAGCCGTTTGCGGCGGCCAGACAGGAGCAATAGAAGAAATACTGCTCCTGCTCGTCCAGAATGCGTCCGGGCAGCATCATGTAGCCGCTGCGCAGCAGCCCCACGCCCTTTGCACCGGACTGCATGGCGGTGTCGATATCCTCCGGGCCGAAGCAGTTGGCCAGCAGCTCAAAGGGTTCGCCGTCCCGCGTCTCGTCCGGCAGGCTGTGCAGCTGCTTCATCTCCGCGTCCTCGCGCTGGAGCTGGCAGATGCTGGCTTCCGCCTGCTGGCGGGCGACGGCATCCGGGTCAAGGATGCAGTTGCCGTTGGTTGCGTCCAGAATGACGGTGCGGCCGTCGCAGTCGTCCAGAAAATCCTTGCCCACCTGCACGATGCCCGGGATGTTCATTGCCCGGGCAATGATGGCGGCATGGCTCTGGCCGCTGCCCTCGGCGGTGATGACGCCTAAGATCATGCCGGAGGGCACGCTGAACAGGTCGGTGGGCATCAGCCGGTCGGCGGCAAGGATCACCGGATGATCCAGCGCCAGCCACACCCGGGGGCGGTTGGTCAGGATGTTGATCACACGGCGGGTGGCGTCCAGAATATCCACGCTGCGCAGCTGCATATAGGGGTTATCCTTCATGTTGGCAAGCTGGTCGGCGTAGCGCTGCCCCACCTGATGCATCGCCGCCGAGGCGCTGATGCCCGCATTGATGCAAAAGCGCACCTCGTTCATCATGCCCTCGTCGTCCAGCATCATGCTCTGGAACAAAAAGATGGCCTGCTCGGTGGGCGCGGCGCGCTCCGCCATGGAGTCCAGTTCGTTCTGCGCCGTGTGCACGGCATTTGCCAGCAGCCGCAGCTCCCGCTCCGGGTTGAAAGGGCCATGGCTGAAGGTCTCCACATGGTGCTCCAGACGGCTCACCTGACCCAGCACCAGCCCCGGGGATGCGGATACGCCTTTATAAACCTTCATCTTCTGTCACCTCCGGCAAAGCCGGTGCGGTCAAAGTGCGCCACACCAGCGCCTGTAAGAATGTATTGGGCAGCAAAGCGGCCAGCGCTGCCTGCCCGGCGGTGCTGCTGCCCGTAAACAGCGGGGCAAAGCTTTCCATACGCTCTTTGTCGCACGCCGCCAGAAACGCCTCGGCCAGCGTCCGGGTGGTGTAGAAATGGGTGGGGTCTACCCCGGCGTCCTCGGCGGCGGCTTCCAGCGGGGCAAGCTGGGCGTCCTTCATCCGTGCCAGCAGTAAAGCGGCATCGGCGGTCAGGGTGACGGGGTACTTCTCCCGCACCTCCTTCTGCACGGCGTCAAAGGCTGCGCGGAAGGCTTCGGCATCGGCGCTGCTGTCCGCACCGCTGTCCACCGCGTAGGCACAGCCCCGGATGCGGCCAAAGGCGCGCAGGGTGTCGTAATAGCCCAACTCCATGTTGCGCTTTGCGGTGTCGGGGTCGAAGTGGAGGATATCGCCCAGCTCCCAGTAGCTGCGGATCATGGTGGTGGGCAGACCGGTCAGGTTGGGGCGGGTGATGCCCACGCCCTCCAGATCCACACAGACCAGCTCCTCTGCGCCCATGGTCTTGGCAAGGCCGGTGGGCATATTATCGCTGTACCCGCCGTCCAGAAACTTTACCCCGTCGATCTGCCGCGCCCGCAGGGCGGGGAAGCAGGCCGCCGAGGCCATCAGGTAGTCCCGCACCTGCCCGGCGGGGATATCCTCCAGCGTCAGCTCCCGGGGACGCAGCCCCCGCTGCTCTACCGTCACGATGCCGAACCGGATGGGCGCTGCCCGCAGCGCATCCTCGTCCAGCACCCGCTCCACGATCTCCTCCAGCGGGGTCACGTCCATGCCGCCTTCCTTTACCACCCGGCGCAGAAACTGGTGCAGGGCGGAAAGATCGGCGTTTTCCTCCGGCAGCTCCATCACATCCCGGCTGCGGATGGTCAGCCACATATCCCGGGCAGTCTCGTACAGGTCCAACACGAACATGGCACCGTTCAGCCCGCCCACGCTTGTACCGGTAATGATCTGCGGGTGCCAGTCCAGCTCCATCAAAGCCCGCCAGACGCCCACCTGATAGCTGCCGCGCGCACCGCCGCCTGCCAGCACCAGCGCCTTTTGCGTGGGATCTCTGCGTTCCATATCAAACCCTCCCGTGCACGTTCCCGGTATTTTCCAGTATTGTTATAATTATACCATACTTTTGGGGAAAATTCTCCCGAATTTTCAGAGATCATGCCTTTTTCCTGTGAAAGTTTCGTGCTATACTAGCCGGAGATAAGTATAGAGGCAGCCCGGAGGGGCGCACAACAGGAGGAAAGTATGCACTGCAAACAATGGATCTTTGATATGGACGGCACCCTGACCGACAGCATGGTGGTGGTGTGGGAGGGTGCCCCGGAGGCGCTGCTGGCGCGCTTTGGCCGCACCCCGAAGGCAGACCTGCACGAGACCCTGCTGACCATGGGCATGGAGGACGGCGCACAGTATCTTATCCGGGAATATGCGCTGCCGCTGGATATGGACAGCTACCGGGACGTGATGTACGAGGTGATCGCCGCTCTGTACGAAAAGGTGGAGCTGAAGCCCGGCGTGCGGGACACGCTTGCCCGGCTGCGGGCCGAGGGCGCGCGGATGTGCGTTTGCTCCAACACATGGAGCAGCCAGTGCCGCACCGTGCTGACCCGCCTTGGCATTGACGGATACTTTGATTTTTACATCGAGGCGCGGGGTGCTATGAGCAAGAGCAGCCCCGCCCCCTTTATGGAGGCGCTGCACCGCCTTGGCGGCACGGAGCCCGCCGGGTGCGCCGTGTGCGAGGACGCGCTCTACGCTGCCCAGACCGCCCATGACGCCGGCTTTTATCTGGTGGGCATTCAGGACACCACCAGCGCCGCCGATGCTCCCGCCCTGCGCCGGGTATGCAATCAGTTTTTGCCGGGCTGGACTGCGCTGGACTGGGCGCAGGTATAAACTGCCTGCTCCCGGATGGATAAAACGCCCATCCTCTTGCATTTTGCGTGCCGCAGGAGTATGATAATATAAATAATTACGTCTTTTTTACAAAGACGTGCTTTGGTGAAGCGAAAAAACCAAACCTTATCGTCAAAAGGAGATCCCTGTCATGACAAACCCGCTCGTCAGCATTATCGTGCCTGTGTATAACGCGCAGAATAGTGTTGCCCGCTGTCTGGAAAGTATTTGTGGCCAGACCTATCAGGAGCTGGAGATTATCGTGCTGAATGACGGCTCTACGGATGACAGCCTTACGGTCTGCAATCAGTTTTGTGCAAAAGACCCCCGCGTGACGGTGGTGGACAAGGAAAACGAGGGCCTTTCCATCACCCGCAATGTGGGCATGCGGCTGGCACAGGGCAAATATTTGCAGTTCGTGGACAGTGATGACCACCTTGCCCCGGATTTTACCCAGCGTATGGTGACAGCTGCCGAGCAGCACGATGCCACACTGGTCATCTCACCCTACTGGATGGAGATCCCCCGGGATATCCAGAAGGAGCAGCTGCGGGAAAAGGTCAAGGCAAGCAACCCGGAGGACATCGCCAAAAAGAAGCTGCGCCGGAAAAAGCCGGAGGTGGAGTACCGGGAGTATGGTTTTCTGCCCGCCGGTGTCTACGACCAGAAAAGCTACGCGCTGCACCTGATGGAAAAGCCCGTGACCTTTTTCTATAATGTGGTGTGGAACAAGCTCTACCGCCGGGACGTATTGAACGCCCACGGGCTGGAGTTTACCAACGAGCTGATCCACGCCGAGGATCAGCAGTTCAACATCCGGTATCTGGAATTTGTGGAACGGGTGGTCTCGCTGGAGGAGCCGGGTTATTACTATGTCCAGAACCCGCAGAGCATCTGCCACACCCAGATCAATCTTTCTACCATCATGCAGAACCGTCTGCAAATGATAGACTATTATAAGGCTCTTTACACGAAACTGGGCCTCTACGAGGAGGTGCAGACCCAGCTGCACGCCTCGCTGCTGGGGCTGGCGGAAAGTGTAAGCCCCACGATTGGCATCCAGAAGGCGCTGAACGATGCGGCAGAGTACTGGTACGCCTTTTTTGCCGGCAGCGACGAGGAAGCGGAGCTTGCCGCCGAGCGCAGCGGACGAAAGGCTGCCGCCAAGAAAAAGCAGAAACTCGGAACGGAGTAAGTCTGTGAAGGAGGAAACCCATGAACACCCCGCTCGTCAGCGTGATCGTGCCCGTTTACAACGTGGAAAAGACCCTTGCCCGCTGTCTGGAAAGCATCTGCGGCCAGAGCTACCAGAACCTTGAGATCATCGTGGTGAACGATGGCTCCCCGGATGGCAGCCTTGCCATCTGTGAGCAGTTCCGGGCAAAAGACCCCCGCGTGGTGGTCATCAGCAAGGAGAACGAGGGGCTTTCTCTCACCCGCAACGCCGGGATGCGCGCTGCCCACGGCAAGTATTTGCAGTTCGTGGACAGTGATGATTATATCGAACCCACCTTTACCGCCCGCATGGTGGAAGCCGCCGAGAAGAACTATGCCGATCTGGTCATTGCACCCTATTGGATGGTGATCCCGCTGGCTTCCAGCAAAAGCGGCCAGCGCACCGAAAAGCTGCTGGCACAGCTGGGCGTACAGACCGATACCGCCGAGCCGGAGGTGAACGTTTACAGCTTTCTGCCCGCCGGGAACTACGGCCAGAAGGAGTTTATGCAGGAGTACATGAAAAAGCCCTCCTCCTTCTATTTCAACATCGTGTGCAACAAGCTGTACCGCCGCAGCCTTTTGATGAACGCGGGGCTCTGGTTCACCCGCGAGATCTACAACGAGGATCAGCTGTTCAATGTGCGGTATTTCCGGCTGGCAAAGGCCTATACCGCCCTTGCCGACCCGGGTTATTACTACATCCAGAACCCGCAGAGCCTGCTGCACACCAATGTGGATCTTGGCAAGATCGTGAACAGCCGTTTGCAGATGTTCCCCCATTACAAGCAGATGCTGTCCGAACTGGGGATCGCTCGTGGCAATCAGCTGCGGCTGTACCACACCCTCATCGCCCAGTCGGAGCGCTTCATGCCCGCAGGCCCTGTCCAGACCCTGCTGAAGCGCAGAACCCAGTCCAAGTGATAATTTTCCGTAAAACAAAAGCCGCTGCACGAATGTGCAGCGACTTTTTACTTTTTACCCTACCCGGGCGCAGAAAGCTTCCCGGACGGCGGCTTCCCGCCCGCGGGGGATGGGAATGCGCGCCCCGCTGTGCATCCGTACCTCGCCGGGGGACAGCAGCTGTACTGCTTCCAGATTGACCACATAGGAGCGGTGCGGCTGCACAAAGCGGCCGTCCGCCAATAGCGGCTGTGCCACAGCAGAAAAGGGCACCCGCAGCGAAAGGGAGGCCACATCCTCTCCGGTGGTCAGGTGGAAGTGCACGATGTGATGGGTGCATTCCAGATATTCAATTTCGGCATAGGTCAGCGCCCGCACGCCGTCCGCGGTGGTCACGGTAAGGGTGGGGCCGTATTCCGGCTCCACCGCCCGCTTGAGCAGGGCAGAAACTTCCGGCTGGTGCACCGGCTGCAGCAAATACTGCATGGCGTCCACCCGGTAGGCGCTGTATGCGTGCGCCGGGGTGCGTGCCACAAAGGCCAGCGGCGCGCGGCGGCCCCGGCGGCGCAGCTCTGCCGCCGCCGTAAGCCCTTCGGGCCGGGCTACCGCCGCAAGCTCGATGAGGTACAGCTCGTACCGCAGCCCGGCGGCATCCTGCTGCAAAAGCGCTTCCGGGCTTTGCAGCTGCTCCACGATGCAGGCGTCCTCCCGCCGGGCGAAGAACTCCATGCACTGGTGCTCCAGCCTGCTGCGCAGCACCCCGTCCGGGCTGCAGATCGCAATGTGAAAGATCATGATTTGGCTTCCTTTGCAGGGTAGACGATTTGGAATGGCCTCCGCTTGCGCGCCGAACCCTCTCAGTCATCGCTGCGCGATGCCAGATTCCCCCTTTTGTCGCTACGCGACATTTTCCCCCGGCGCGGGGGAAGTCTTTCCTCTCAGGGGGAGCTTTATTTGCACTGATCGGAAGGTTCATAAAAGCTCCCCCTTTCGGGGGAGCTGGCGCGTCAGCGCCTGAGAGGGTTTATCCTCAGCAGCCGATGGCGGCGCACTTCTCGGCCAGCCATGCGCGCTCGTCCTCGGTCAGGCGGGGTGCCAGCTGCTCGAACACCTTGCGGTGGTAATCGTTCAGCCAAGCGACCTGCTCCTTGTCCAGCACGCCGGGCACGATGGGAGAGGTAGCGATGGGCACAAAGGTGAGGGGACGGAAGGCAAGGAAGGTACCGTACTGGTTGTCGGCCTTGTGGTAGCACTCGATCTCGTTCTCGATGCGGATGCCCACCTCGCCGGCTTCATACACGCCGGGCTCGTCGGTGACGATCATACCCGGGCGCATCAGGGTGGTGTTGCGGCCGTTCAAAGCGTGGGGGCCCTCATGGACGTTGCCCACAAAGCTGACGCTGTGGCCGGTGCCGCAGCGGTAGTTGATGAGGTGGCGCCACAGCGGCTCGCGGGCGATGGTGTCCAGCATGTGGCAGTCGCAGTAATCCAGCCAGACGGCCTTGGCAATGTCGATGTGGCACTGCAGCGTCCAGGTATAGAACAGCCGCTCGTCCTCGGTCAGTTCGCCCAGCGGGTAGGTGCGGGTGATGTCGGTAGTGCCGTCCAGATAGGTAGCGCCGCTGTCCACCAGCAAAAAGCCCTTGCGCTGCAGAACGGCATGATCCTCCGGGGTGGCGTGGTAGTGCATCATGGCTGCGTTGCCGCCGTAGGCTGCAATGGTGCCAAAGCTTTCCACAAGGAACTTATCGTCTGCGCTGCGGTACTTGTGCAGGATCTCGTCCACGGTCAACTCGGTCAGTTCTTCGCCGGAAGCCAGACGGTTTTCCAGCTCGATCTGGAAGCGCACCATAGCCACGGCGTCCCGCAGATGGGATTCGCGCAGGTGTGCCAGCTCCACCTCGTTCTTTACACCCTTCATGGCAAGCAACGGGTCGGCGGCGTCCTTCACGGTCAGGGCGGGGTTGTTTTCCAGCACCTGATACACGGCGTAGTTCACGGTAGCGCTTTCCGCCAGCACGGTCTGGGGCTCGGTCTCGGCGGCCATCCCGTCCAGAATGCTGTCGTAGTCGGCCAGCGTTACGCCGTTGGCCTCCAGCTCTGCCTTAGCCTCCGGGGTGACCCGCGCCTGATCGATGAACAGCACGGCGCGATCCGGGGTAACATAGCAGTAGGCCATGGCGTAGGGGGTGCACTCGATATCCATGGCGCGCAGGTTCAAAAGCCAAGCCAGATTATCCAGCTTGCCCACCAGCTGGGCGGTGCAGCCCTGCTCCTTCAGCTTGCCGCGCAGCTGCTCCAGCTTTTCTGCCGGGGAGAAGCCAGCGTATTCCTTGGGCAGGATCCATGCCGGGGTAGCCGGGCGGGCAGGGCGGCCCTCCACCCACAGCTCATCCTCCAAGAACAGGGTCTTGATGCTGCCGTGCTTGGGCTCCAGTTCCTTTTTCAGGTTGTTGACCAGTGCACAGTTGGCGGTCAGGCCGCACAGACCCAGCGTGCCGCCCTCGGGCAGCACCTTGCCGCAGTATTCCTCGGCGGTGGGCACGCCCGGCTCGCCCATGCGCATCAGCTGGATCTCAGTACCGGCGATCTCCTTTTCCGCCTGCACAAAGTACCGGCCGTCTGCCCAGACGGCGCTCTCGGTCATGGTGACCACAAAGTTGGAGTTCTCACCGTGGAAGCCGGAGAAGTAGGTCAGGGAGGTGTAGTGGTCGGGCAGATACTCGCTGGAATGCGGGTCGCCCACCGGGATCAGATAGACGTCCACGCCGTTTGCCTTCATAGCGGCACGCAGCGCGGCCAGACGCTCAGGAACTGTGTTCATACTCATAACAAAAGCCCTCTTTCTGTCATTTGCCGGAAAAACGTCCGGCGGCGATGGTTTGCTGCTGCTATTGTATCATTCTGCGGGGAAGAATGCAATGCGGGGACGGGACGAACCCTCTCCGTCATCGCTGCGCGATGCCACCTCCCCCGAAAGGGGGAGGTTTTGCTCTACTTATCGGCAGAGGGCAAAAAGCTCCCCCTTCGGGGGAGCTGGCGAACGCAGTGAGCCTGAGAGGGTTGGCTCCCTCCCAGAGGGAGCTGGCAAAACCGTCAGGTTTTGACTGAGGGAGTTCGTCCCACCCCCAAAACGCCGTCAATTTGCAAAAAAAGTTACAATTTTTTCTTGAAAAAGGCCGGTTTCCCATTGACAGCCTTGTTATAATAGAGGTGTAGTATTTTTGGGTCAGCACTCTGCGGCCCTTTGCGCTAACAATTGCGAATATTGCGATAAAAAGAAAGAGGCATTTGGAACATGACTAAAATCGATATCTTCTCCGGCTTCCTTGGCGCTGGCAAAACTACCCTGATCAAAAAGCTGATCACCGAGGCCTTTGCAGGCCAGCAGGTGGTGCTGATCGAGAACGAGTTCGGCGAGATCGGCATTGACGGCGGCTTTTTGAAGGAAAGCGGCATTCAGATCAACGAGCTGAACGCCGGCTGCATCTGCTGCTCTCTGGTGGGCGATTTCCGCGCCGCTCTGCAGCAGGTGGTGGAGCAGTACCACCCCGACCGCATCGTCATCGAGCCCTCCGGCGTGGGCAAGCTGAGCGATGTGACCCGCGCCGTGGAAGGCGTGGCCGAGCATCTGGATGTGCAGCTGAACAGCTTTGTCACCGTGGCCGATGTGAACAAGGTCAAGATGTATATGAAGAACTTCGGCGAGTTCTACGATGACCAGATCAGCCACGCAAGCTGCATCCTGCTCAGCCGCACCCAGACCGCCAGCGA
>CAJMQZ010000049.1 GCA_905215595.1 uncultured bacterium | reverse complement strand
GCTCTCCAGCATCCCGCGCAGGATGCGGCGGTCGTTGATGTTGACGGTAAAGCCGGTAAAGCCGATGTTCAGCAGAGCGCGGGTGGTCACATCGATCAGCTCCACCTCGGCGTTGGGGGAGGCATCGCCCAGAATGTCGATATCGCACTGCACGAACTCCCGCAGACGGCCCTTCTGGGGGCGCTCAGCGCGGAACACCCGGTCGGTCTGGATGACCTTGAAGGGGCTGGGCAGCTTATCCTTATTAGCGGCGTAGTAGCGGCTCAGCGGCAGGGTGAGGTCGTAGCGCAGGCCCATGTCGGACAGCTGCTTGGGATCGCCGGTGTTCAGGGCAGCGGTCAGCTTATCGCCGCGCTTGAGCACCTTGAAGATCAGGTTCAGGTTGTCGCCGCCTTCGGATTTGTCCAGATTTTCCATATCCTCCAGCATGGGGGTAGAGATGCGCTCAAAACCGGCAGAGCGGTAGGTCTCCAGAATCTTGCCCTGAATGTAGTCGCGCAGGGTCTGTTCGGCGGGCAGCAGGTCCCGCATACCCTTTAAAGCCTGTGTTTTCATAACAGTAATTCCTCTCTATCTGTAAATTGTACCCGCCCTCGATGCCTGAAATGGGGCAGGAGTGTTTTTCAACTCAGTACTTTACCATTATAAAGGATAATGCCGGATTGTCAATCCAAATGGGCACACTATCGCAAATTGCACAAATCTTTGAGGTGAAAATATGAAGCAGCAGTTTGCAGCAAAACACCCGTGGATGATTTTAGCGGCGGGGGCAGCCATTCAGGTGCTTACCGGCTTACCGGCGGCTTGGGGCGTATTTCAGCAGCCGGTCATGGAGGAATACGGCCTTTCGGAGCAGGGTGCGGGCTATGCTTTTGCCCTGCTCATTGCCGCCTTTGGGGTGGGGTGTGTGCTGGGCGGTTTTTTGCAGGATAAAAAGGGCCCGCGCTGCGCGGCGTTGTGGGGCACAGCCCTGCTCTGCGGCGGCTTTTTTGCAGCGGCCTTTCTGCCGGGCTGGGCAGGGTGGGGGTTCTTTCTGGCCTTCAGCATCCCGGCGGGGCTGGGCACAGCCTTTTTGTACCCCTCTATCCAGTCCTGCGCCCAAAAGTGGTATGCAGGCCGCAAGGGATTGGCGACCGGGGTCATCGGCGGTGCAGTGGGACTTTCCGGCGCGTTCCTTACCCTGTTCGTCCGGGCGGCGCTGCGGGGCTTTGGCCCGGTGCAGGGCATCCGGGGCGCGTTCTGGGCGCTTGGCGCGCTCACCCTGCCGGTGTGCCTTGCGGGCAGCGCGGTGCTCAGCGACCCACCGCAGAAAAAACAGCAGCCAAGCGGCAAAAACGGCATCGACCTTTCCCCGGGGCAGATGCTGCGCACAAAGCAGTACTGGCTGTGCGCGGGCGCGGTGTGCTTTTCCACCCCGGCGGTGCTGCTGTTCAGTCCCATCATCTTAAAACTGGGCATGGAGCGCGGACTGGACGAGACCGCTGCGCTGTGGAGCATCGTACTGGGCAGCGTGGGCAGCGCCGCAGGGCGGATGCTGATGCCCATGCTCAGCGACCACATTGGCCGCCGCGCCACCGACCTTGGGCTGTTTGCGGCTTCGCTTGCGCTGTCGGCGGCGTTCTGGGCGGCGCGGGGCTGGTGGGTGGTGGTGTGCTACGCCGGGCTCACCTTCTGCTACTCGGCGCTGGCTGCGGTGCTGCCCGCCCTTTCCACCGACCTGTTCGGCCTGCCCCACGCGGGGGTGAACTACGGCTTTCTGGCGCTGGGGCAGAGCGTGGGCAGCCTTGCGTTCCCTTTTGCAGCCAACCTGCTGGCGCTGAAGAACGGGCGGCACCTGCTTGCTATGGCCGGTGCGGCGGCGGGTTTTGCGGCCATTTGGGCGCTGCATCCGGTGCAGAAAGACCCGCGCTGAAACGCGCAAAAAGAAAAGGGCGCAAAAAAGTTTGCCGGTGCTTACGGCAGAATTGACAAAAACTTGACGATTGCTTTGTATAAAGCGGTGGAAATGCCAGTTAGCTCTGCATGACCGTAAAACCCGGCTGCACTTTTTACAGGAAATGACTTGCAAAATTCGTCCGTTTTCTCTATAATAAAATCATGCGTGGTAGTACCGGTGCAGGCGCTGAAAGAGAGCGGCGCACCCGGTTCGGATGCAAGCAGTATGGAACAGCAGCTGTGCCGGCAGGGCGCGGCGGCGGTTTTGTGCTGCCAAAGCGACATTTGTCAAAAGGAGAGTATGATTATGACCTATTCGCAGCAAGTACAGAATATGTGCCCGATCACCAAAGGTCCTAAGCATGGTCCGGCTCCCATCCCCGAAGAGGGCGCATGGGTCAAGGCCTATGAGATCAAGGACATCAGCGGCTACACCCATGGTGTGGGCTGGTGCGCACCTCAGCAGGGCACCTGCAAGCTGTCTCTGAACATCAAGAACGGTGTCATCGAGGAGGCTCTGGTGGAGACCATCGGCTGCTCCGGTATGACCCACTCTGCTGCTATGGCAGGCGAGATCCTGCCCGGCAAGACCATTCTGGAAGCTCTGAACACCGACCTGGTGTGCGATGCCATCAACGTGGCTATGCGCGAGCTGTTCCTGCAGATCGTCTACGGCCGCAGCCAGACCGCTTTCTCTGAGGACGGTCTGCCCATCGGCGCAGGTCTGGATGACCTGGGCAAGGGCCTGCGCTCCATGACCGGCACCATCTTCTCCACCAAGGAAAAGGGCGTCCGTTATCTGGAGCTGACCGAGGGCTACATCAACAAGCTGGCTCTGGATGCCAACGATGAGGTCATCGGCTATCAGTTCGTCAAGCTGGGCAAGATGATGGAGGACATCCGTCACGGCAAGACCCCCAACGAGGCTTACGAGAAGAACGTGGGTACTTACGGCCGCTTCAGCAAGGAGCAGGGCGCTGTCAAGTACATCGACCCGCGTGAGGAATAAGAGAGGAGGAACAACTCATGGCAACTTTTGAATCTATGGATCGCCGCATGCCGAAGATCGAGGCATGCCTGAAGGCCAACGGCCTGGAGTCTCTGGACGCTTGCAACGAGATGCTCCTCGCCAAGGGCATCGACTGCGACAAGATCGTCCGCGGTGTGCAGCCCATCTGCTTTGATAACGCTGTCTGGGCTTACACCCTGGGCACCGCCATCGCTGTGAAGCGCGGTCTGACCGACGCAGCCGAGTGCGCTGCCGCCATCGGTGAGGGCCTGGAGGCTTTCACCATCCCCGGTTCTGTCGCTGAGCAGCGTCAGGTCGGTCTGGGCCACGGCAACCTGGGCGCTCGTCTGCTGAGCGAGGACACCACCTGCTTCGCTTTCCTGGCAGGCCACGAGTCCTTTGCTGCTGCTGAGGGTGCCATCGGCATCGCCCGCACCGCAAACAAGGTCCGCAAGACCCCCCTGCGCGTCATCCTGAATGGCCTGGGCAAGGACGCAGCTTACATCATTTCCCGTATCAACGGCTTCACCTATGTGCAGACCGAGTACGATATCCCCACCCAGACCCTGAAGGTCGTCAAGGAGATCCCCTTCTCCGAGGGTGAGCGCGCAGCCGTCAAGTGCTACGGCGCTAACGATGTCATGGAGGGCGTTGCCATCATGAAGAAGGAGGACGTTCAGTGCTCCATCACCGGCAACTCCACCAACCCCGTCCGCTTCCAGCATCTGGTTGCCGGCACCTACAAGAAGTGGG
The DNA here is from genome assembly GCA_905215595.1 of uncultured bacterium. Taxonomy (GTDB): domain Bacteria; phylum Bacillota; class Clostridia; order Oscillospirales; family Ruminococcaceae; genus Faecalibacterium. The sequence continues at coordinate 10,079 of CAJMQZ010000049.1, read as the reverse complement.
CTATCGAGAACGGCAAGAAGTACTTCTCCGTCGCTTCCGGCGGCGGCACGGGCCGTACCCTGCATCCCGATAACGTGGCCGCAGGCCCCGCAAGCTATGGCCTGACCGACTCTCTGGGTCGTGTGCACGGCGATGCTCAGTTTGCAGGTTCTTCTTCTGTGCCTGCACACGTTGAGATGATGGGCCTGATCGGCATGGGCAACAACCCCATGGTTGGTGCTACCGTTGCATGCGCTGTTGCTGCAGCTCAGGCTAACGCCTAAGTTTTTCCTAAGTTTCAGCGAGGGGAAGCTGCTTTCCGAATGAGCAGCTCCCCCTTTTTTGCTGATAGATGTCCGAACACAAGCAACCCGAATATGAGAAGGAAGAAACAATGAAAAAGAATCAGATCCGCAAGAGCGTGGCTGCGCTGGCCATGGCGGTTGTTGTGGGTGTCAGTCTGCTGGGCTACGGCTGCGGCAGCAAGTCCGCTTCCACCGCAGGCGGCGTGTCCGGCGATTTCACCGGCACTGCCAAGGGCATGGGCGGCGACGTTACCGTTACCCTGACGCTGGAAGACGGCAAGATCACCGGCTGCACCGCTGAGGGTAAGGACGAGACCCCCGGCATCGGTACGCTGGCACTGGAGCAGCTGCCCGCTCAGATCGCTGAGACCGGCAGCATCGCCGTGGACGGCGTGTCCACCGCGACCATCACCTCCAACGCCATCAAGGAGGCAGCAGCCGCTGCCCTGACTGCCGCCGGCCTGAACGCCGACGACTATAAGATCGAGGTCAAGGCCGACGCGACCAAGGCCGAGGATTCCACCGTTGACGCTGACGTTGTCATCGTGGGTGCAGGCGGCGCAGGCATGACCGCTGCCATCACCGCTGCTGCCGAGGGCAAGAGCGTTGTGATCGTGGAGAGCCAGGCCATGGTGGGCGGCAACTCTGTGCGCGCTACCGGCGGCATGAACGCCGGCAAGACCGTGTATCAGGATGAGAACGAGTTCGGCGAGTCTGCCGGTGTCGAAAAGACCCTGAAGACCGCTGCTGAAAAGTACGCTGACAACGAGACCATCACCGCTCTGGCAAAGACCGTCTCTGAGCAGTGGGCAGAGTACCAGAAGAACCCCACCGGCTACTTCGACTCTGTTGAGCTGATGGAGCTGGACACCATGATCGGCGGCAAGGGCATCAACGACCCTGCTCTGGTGGAGACCCTGTGCTCCAACTCTGCTGATGCCATCGACTGGCTGGACGAGCACGGCATCACCCTGCACAGCGTTTCCAGCTTTGGCGGCGCATCCGTCAAGCGCATCCATCGCCCTGTGAACGCAGAGGGCAAGACCGTTTCCGTCGGCTCCTACATGATCCCCCTGCTGGAGGAGAACTGTAAGAAGGCTGGCGTTCAGATCCTGCTGAACACCACCGCCAACGAGATCCTGACCGATGCGAACGGCGCTGCTGTGGGCATCAAGGCCACCGGTTCTACCGGCGAGACCGTCACTGTGAACGCCAAGGCTGTGGTGCTGACCACCGGCGGCTTCGGCGCAAATCTGGACATGGTTGTCGAGTACAAGCCTGAGCTGAAGGGCTTCATGACCACCAACGCTGCCGGCGCTCAGGGTCAGGGCATTGAGATGGCGACCGCCATCGGCGCTGGCACCGTGGATATGGACCAGATCCAGATCCACCCCACCGTTGAGGCCAACACCGCTGCCCTGATCACCGAGGGTCTGCGCGGCGACGGCGCTGTGCTGATCAACGCCGAGGGCAAGCGCTTCATCGACGAAGTGGGCACCCGTGACGTGGTCTCTGCTGCTGAGATCGCACAGACCGGCAGCTACAGCTGGCTGGTGGTCGATCAGGCTATGGTCGATGCTTCCAGCGTCATTCAGGGCTACATCAAGAAGGGCTACACCGTGACCGGCCAGACCTATGAGGAGCTGGCAAAGGCCATGGGCGTGGACGAGGCTGCTTTTGCCGAGACCATGAAGACCTGGAACGGCTACGTTGCCGCCAAGAACGACCCCGACTTTGGTCGCACCAGCTTTGCAAAGGCTCTGGATACTGCTCCCTACTATGCGATCAAGGTCACCGCAGGTGTGCACCACACCATGGGCGGCCTGAAGATCAACGCCAACACCGAGGTGCTGAAGGCTGACGGCTCTGTGATCCCCGGCCTGTTCGCAGCAGGTGAGGTGACCGGCGGTGTGCACGGTGCAAACCGTCTGGGTGGCAACGCTGTGGCCGACTTTACCGTCTTTGGCCGTATTGCCGGTGCAGCTGCCAGCAAGTACGCTGCATGAGCATAAAGCAAAAAAACTCTGACACCGCCGCCCCCAAGGGCAGCGCGTGGAAGAAAAATGTGATCTTTGCACTGGTGGTGCTGGCACTGGCCGCAGGTATTTTTCTTGCGGTGCGGGCGCAGCACCCCGCCAAAGGCAGCGGCTTACAGGCCGTTGTGGATTTCGGTGACGGCGTTACCGAGACTTTGCCCCTTGCGCAGGATCACGATTACCTGTACGAGGTAGGAGACTACATCGTGCACTTGCAGGTAAAGGATGGTGCTATCGCGTTTTTGGACAGTCAGTGCCCGGACCATGTCTGTGAGCAATTCGGTTGGCTGGACAAAGACGGCGCATGGGCCGCCTGTGTGCCCGCAGGGGTGTATGTGGTGGTAGAGCCCACCGCAGACGCAGGGTAAAAAAGAATAAATCAGCCGGGCCTTCGGGTCCGGCTGATTTCTTTTTGAGGGAAAACGATTCCAAATAGCCGCCGCGTGCGCTTTGGCCATATTTTAAGGAATTTGATTTTTTGTCTGGGATTCTGAAAAGCCTGCGGGCTTTTCAGAATCCCTTTTTTCACAGGAAGAAGAGCAGGGAAGAGGCGGATTGAATCGTATTATAAAGGATATACAGTTGCTCAGCGGCGCACAAAGAAGGCCATTCTTTGTAAAAAAAGTCTGAAACTTTGTGGAAATGCCGTGAAACGAAAATTGGACGCTTGTTTATCGGGTCAAAATGAGATACACTACAAATATGAGTTTCTGATGGATGCTTTTTACAAAAAAGTATCTTGTCATAAAAGAACCTAGGAGGAACGGCAAGAATGATCTGGAACAAACCTAAACAGCCCGCCGACCCGCAGCAGGACGCAACGGCTGCACCGAAAAAAGGCGGCGCGGCGGCCTTTGCCAAAAAGAACTGGAAGTGGCTGGTGCCGGTAGCCATCGTGGTACTGGCAGGCGGCTGGTGGCTGCTGAAGCCCAAGAACACAAAGCCCGCAAATGTGGACACTTCCTATACGGAAGCCATGCCCGAGACCCGGGATGTTTCCAACACGCTCAGCGGCACCGGCACGCTGAAGCCCGCCAATACTTACAGCGTTAAATCGCTGGTGGCCGGCAAGGTGCTGACCGGCAGCTTTGAAGAGGGCGATATCGTGGAGGAGGGTACTGTGCTGTACACGGTGGATTCCTCCGACGCTACCACCAAGGTGGAGCAGGCAGCCATCACCTTGCAGCAGGCGCAGCGCAGCTACGATAAGACCGCAGACCGCCAGTATGTCCGCGCTGAGGTGGCGGGCGTCGTCAGCAGCCTGAAGGTGAACAAGGGCGATGAGGTAAAGAGCGGCCAGGAAGTGGCTGTGGTGCGGGACAGCTCCAAGATGAATCTGGTGCTGGAGTTCCCGGCTGCGGATGCCGCCAACTTCTCGGTAGGGCAGACCGCCCAGGTGACGCTGGACGGTACTTTTGAGGTGCTGCCCGGCACCATTACCGCTGTGACCGGCACCGATGCCCTGAGCACCGGCAATCTGCTTACCCGCACTGTGACTCTCTCGGTGTCCAATGCGGGCGGTCTGACCACGGCACAGGCGGCTACGGCTACCGTCAACGGGGTAAGCTCCATTGCAGCGGCAAACTTCCAGTATCAGGCCGAGCGCACCCTGACTGCGCTGTCCTCCGGTACCGTCACCGCCATCAATGTGCGGGAGGGCGGCAGCGTGAACAAGGACGACATCATCCTGACCCTCAGCGGTGAGGACTTGACCGAGTCCATCCAGTCTGCCTCCGAGACCCTGCGCGGCGCGGAGCTGTCCATGCAGAATCTGCAGGACGCCATGGATAACTACACCATCACCTCGCCCATCAGCGGCACCATCATCGAAAAGAATGCCAAGGTAGGCGATGCCCTGAGCACCGGCAGCGACCTGTGCACCATCTACGACCTGAGTTATCTGGAAATGACCATCAACGTGGACGAGCTGCAGGTCAGCAGCCTGAAGGTGGGGCAGACCGTACAGGTGACCGCAGACGCCGTGAAGGATAAGACCTACGAGGGCGTGGTCACCCGTGTGTCCATGAAGGGCGACACCAGCGGCGGTACCACCACCTACCCGGTGACCGTGCGCATCGACGAGACCACCGGTCTGCGCCCGGGCATGAACGCCAACGCCGAGATCGTGGTGGCACAGGCTAAAAATGCGCTCACCGTGCCCAACGCCGCCATCGTGCGGGGCGGTTATGTGCTGGTGCGGCAGGACTCGCCCAGCGCCGTGAACGCCGATGACTCCATGAGTGCACCGGAGGGCTATGTATACGTCAAGGTCAAGACCGGTGTCAGCGACGATAACTATACGCAGGTGACCAGCGGTCTGTCCGAGAGCGATACCATCGCCTACGACCCCAGCTCCGTGAGCAGCGACAGCTACTATGACGACGGCGGCTATGATGATATGGGCGGCGGAGAGCTCGAGGATGCCGGAAACAACGCAGACCTTGCCGAGGGCGGCGATGAGACGCTGCCGGAGGAAACGGAAAACGGTGAAGCCCCCGCAGCGGACGCTGAAGAGCCCGCAGAGGGCATCGACCCCGCTGAGGCCGGTGCAGTCGTGGTGAATTGACGCAGGAGGGATGAATGAGCGCTCTGATCGAGTTTGATGAAGTCTGCAAATATTACCAGATGGGCGATACCACGGTAAAGGCTGCCGACCACATCACCATGAAAATCGAAAAAGGCGAGTTCGTGGCCATCGTGGGCCAGTCCGGCTCGGGCAAATCCACCTGTATGAACATCATCGGCTGTCTGGATGTGCCCACCCATGGCACCTACCGGCTCAACGGCAGGGATGTGGGCAAGATGAACCGCAACGAGCTGGCCGCTGTCCGCAACGAGATGCTGGGCTTTATCTTCCAGCAATACAATCTGCTGCCCAGGCTGAACCTGATGGAAAACGTGGAGGTGCCGCTGGTGTACGCAGGCGTCTCCCGCACCGAGCGCCACATCCGCGCCCGGGAGGTGTTGGAGCAGGTGGGGCTCAGCGATAAGCTGAAAAACCGCCCCAACCAGCTTTCCGGCGGCCAGCAGCAGCGCGTGTCCATTGCACGTGCACTGGTACGCAACCCGCCGGTCATTCTGGCAGACGAGCCCACCGGCGCGCTGGACTCCCATACCGGCCGGGAGGTGCTGGGGCTTTTGCAGCAGCTGCACAAGCAGGGACATACCGTAGTGCTGATCACCCACGACAATTCCATTGCCGTGCAGGCCGACCGCATCATCCGGCTGGAGGACGGTCAGGTGGTGTATGATGGCGACTCCCACGCACCGGAGGCCATGGTGCAGCCCACCCTGCTGCCCGAAACGCCGGAAAAGGAGGAACAGGCATGATCTTTGAAACCTTCCGGCAGGCTATCCAGAACGTGTGGAGCAACAAGCTGCGCACCTTTCTGACCATGCTGGGCATCATCATCGGCGTGATGGCGGTCATTGTCATCGTGGGTCTGGGCAACGGCATGACCAAGAGCATGCGGGACAGCTTTTCCGCACTGGGCACCAACACCCTCAGCATTCAGGTGTGGGGCTACGGCTCCCGTACCGTGCCGGTGGAGGAGATGTACGATATCTGCCGGCGGCATTCCGACCTGATCAAGGCGGTGTCGCCGCAGGTCAACCTCAGCGGCAAAGCCAGCGGCACGCTGAAGATCGGCACCACCAGCTACCGCTGGTCCAACATGAGCGGTGTGGACGAAAACTTTACCGAAATGAGGAATTACCAGATCGTTCAGGGGCGCGGCCTGCAGTATATGGATATGCAGGACAACAAGCAGGTCTGTATCATCGGCGATTACCTCAACCGGGTGGCCTTTGGCGGCAACGGTGTGGGGCAGACGCTTAAAATTGGTGCCAACAAGTTCCGTGTCGTAGGTGTGCTGTCTGCCAAGGTCAGCGACCCCACCATGCAGCAGGGCAGTGACGACGACTGCGTCTACCTGCCCTACACCACTGTGATGCGGCTTTCCAGCCAGAGCACGGTGGACTGCTACACGGCATTGATGACCGACGAAAACTTTGCCAACGAGGCCAAGGCCACCATGGAAGAGGAACTGATGTCGATCCTCAAGACCGAAAACGGCTACTATGTGTACAGCGCCAGCGAGTGGCTGGAGGAAATGAACAAGATGATCAACATGGTCATCGTGATACTTACCGGCATTGCCAGTATCTCGCTGCTGGTGGGCGGCATCGGCATTATGAACATCATGCTGGTGTCGGTTACTGAGCGCACCCGCGAGATCGGCATCCGCAAGGCGCTTGGCGCAAAGGAGCGCACCATTCTGGCGCAGTTTGTGGTGGAAGCAGCCACTACCTCGGCGCTGGGCGGCGTTTTAGGCATTGCGCTGGGCTATGCGGTGTCCATGGCGGCAAACAAAGTGCTGCCCATGTTCATGACCGATACCACCGTTACGGTAAGCCCCTCCTTCAACTCCATTGTGGTGGCCTTTGGCATCTCGGTGGGCATCGGCGTGCTGTTCGGCTACCTGCCGGCACGGCGCGCAGCCCGGCTGAACCCCATTGAAGCATTGCGCTACGATTGATCGCGGCGGCGTGATAAACAAAGAACAAGAGGTACGACCAATGAAAAAACGGATTCTCGCATTTCTGCTGGCGGTCAGCATTGCGGTGTCGGTGCTGGTGCTGCCGGTCTCGGCGGCCAACATCAACAACACGGCCCTGCAGACGGCCATTACTCTGGGCGCTGTGCCTACCGGTCAGGAGCTTAGCGCCAACATTACCCGCGGCGCTTTTGCCAAAATGCTGGTGTCCTTTTCCACTTACCGGGAGAGCGTAGGCGCACAGGGCACGGTGGGTACTTTGTACCGGGATGTGCCCGGCACCTCCCAGTGGGCACCCTACATCCGCATTGCAGTGCAGCAGGGCTGGATGAATGGCTACACCGACGGCTCCTTTCGCCCGGACAACACCGTCACGCTGGAAGAGGCTTGTGCGGCGGTGTTGAAGCTGCTGAGCTATAAGACCACCGACCTGACCGGCTCCTTCCCGCAGGCACAGCTGAACAAGGCGCAGCAGATCGGTCTGCGGGATCAGCTGACCTGCACGCAGGGACAGGCTATGACCTACGAGCAGAGCACCCTGCTGCTGTACAACGCCCTGCGCGCCAACACCGCCAGCGGCAGCGCCTACGGCAGTTCGCTGGGCTTTACGGTGTCCAACGGTCAAGTGGATACCTCCTCGGTGCTGCTCAAGAGCCGCAAGGGCCCCTTTGTAGCAGAAGAGGGCACCCAGCTGCCCTTTACGCCGGTGAGCGTCTACCGTAACGATAAGGCCTCCGCTTCGGCAGAGCTGAACAGGTACGACGTGTACTATTACAGCGAGAGCTTGCAGACGGTGTGGATCTACACCCGCCGCGCCGCAGGCCGCATTACGGCGGTATCGCCCAGCGCCAGCGCGCCCACCGCGCTGACCGTGGCGGGCAGCAATTACACGCTGGGCAGCTCTGCCGTGGCGTCCAAGATCTCCTCCCTGAACGGCGGCGGCGTGGGCGAGGTAGTCACCCTGCTGTTGGGCATGGACAACGAGGTGGCCGATGTGATCACCGGCGAGGAAGCCGACAGCGTGTTCTACGGCGTGGTGCAGACCGCCACCCGCAGCCTTGTGGAGGATAACGGCGCAGACGTGCTGCAAAAGATCTCGGTGATGTGCACCGACGGCATTACCCGCACTGTGAATATCGACAAGAGCCTGAACTACCCCACCGGCTGGCTGGTGGAGATCAGCGTGACCCCCGAAGGGGAACAGGTGACCGCCATCGAGTCCAAATCGGTCAGCGGCACCATCAACGATACCGCCACCGCGCTGGGGGACTATGCTCTGGCCGATGACGTACAAATCTTGGAAACAACATCGGAGGGGTTGGCTGGGACGGTTCGTCCCAGCCGAATAGCGGGGACAAAGCTGAACACGCTGGCTGTGCGTTACTATACGCTGAATGAGCAGGGGCAGATCGACCGCCTGATTCTGAACGACGTCACCGGTGATCTGTGGAAATACGGTGTGCTGGACGATGTGAAGAATCTGGCCTTCAACGCAGGCTCTATTCTGGGCGGTCTGACCGGCGGCTCCGGTGGGAGCGGGGACAGCTCCTCCGGCAGTGGTTCCTCCGGGGGCAGCTCTTCCGGCTCCGGCAGCGGCTCCACCGGAGGCAATTCTTCCGGTTCCGGCTCTACCGGCGGCACCACCAACACCACCACGGTGGTGGATGATCTGCGCAGTGTGCTGGTGCCCACCACCAGCGAGATCCTGTGGGGCGTTATTGATGGCTCGCTGCTGAGCACGGTCTGGAACCGCATCACCAGCAGCTCCGGCTCGCTGCTGAGCATCGGCCTCAAGCAGCTGGCCAACATTACCGGCCAGCCTATGAGCACCATCCTCAACTTTGTGGGCGGCGGCGCTACTTACATCTGCTACGTCAACGGCAGTCAGGCTAGCTTTTCCACCTCCATCAAGTATCCGGTGCTGGCGGGCGGTCTGGCAGTGCGGCAGAACGTGAACGGCACGGTAAAGGCCATGATCCAGCTGATGCCCATGAAGATCGACAAGGTGGGTGCAGCCTCGGTGATGAGCAACGGCACCCGCTACGAGACGGCTGACGATATGCAGGTGTACCTGTGGTACAAGGGGCAGTATTACGCCACCAAGCTCTCTGAGGTAAACTCCGAGGGCTACTACCTGACCGGCTGGTACGATAACTTTGGCTGCGCAGCAGGCAAGCGCGTGCGAGTGATCGTGGCGGTCAAAAAGGACTGATGGACTACTATGATCCCCGGCGCAGGGCGCTGCGGGCGGTGCGGCAGCTGCTTTACCCGCGCGAGTGCCCCTTCTGCGGCCGGGTGCTGGGAGATGTACAGGATTGCCCGGACTGTGCAGAGCAGCTGGAAGCGCTACGCCGCAAGCCCGGCATCCGGCTGGACCCGACGCAGCATTACATCAGCAATCTGGCCGGTGCGGCTGCGCCCTACCGTTACAGCGGCTGTGTGCGGCGCGGCATCCTGAACGCAAAGTATCAGGGAAAGCCGTGGCGGGCTGTGGAGATGGGAAACCGTCTGGTACAGCTGGCCTTTGGCGGTGAACTGACCGTGCAGTACGGCGAGCTGCTTCCGCAGCCGGTGCCGTGGGCGGCCATCGGGTACGATTTGATCGTGCCGGTGCCAGCCTCCGGCAAAAAGCGCGGCTACAACGTGCCGGAGATGATGGCGCTGCCGCTGGCAAAAGCCATGGAGGTGCCGCTGGCACCGCAGGCACTGGAACGCACCCGGGCAAAACGGCATCAAGCCGGTCTGCCGCTGGAGCAGCGCATCGCAAACGTTGCAGGCGCTTTCCGGGCGGCACAGCCGCAGCAGCTGGAGGGCAAGCGCATCCTGTTGGTGGATGACGTCATCACCACCGGCACAACGGCTGCTGCCTGCGCACAGGCACTGCTGCACGCCGGGGCAGACAGCGTGTTCGCACTGGCCTTTGCCACGGTGGAGTTTGGCGCACCGCCGGACGACACCACCCCCATCTGCGAGGATGACGAGGAAGAAGCGTACAGCGATTTTTGAAAATAACGCTCTTTCGCACATCCTTCCCGCGGGCAAAAGCTGGGATAATAAAATGTAAAAACTGTATCAGAAATTTGGAAAAAGCGCTTGACAAAACGGGCAAAGTCGGGTATACTAATCAAGCTGTGAGCGACAAACGCAAACAGATATCCGGGTGTAGCGCAGTTTTGGTAGCGCGCTTGAATGGGGTTCAAGAG
>CAJMQZ010000048.1 GCA_905215595.1 uncultured bacterium | reverse complement strand
GGTGGTGGCTTCCTCCAGCCGGATGGCATCCATCCTGCGGCACCTCAACAACTGGAACATGACCAGCCACTTCAAGGCCCTCATCTCCGGCGAACAGTTCAGCTCGTCAAAGCCGGACCCGGAGATCTTCCTCACAGCCGCAAAGGCACTGGGCACAGCCCCGGCTGAAACGCTGGTGCTGGAGGACAGCTACAACGGCGTGCGGGCCGGTGCGCGGGGCGGCTTTGTCACCGTGATGGTGCCGGACCTTGCCCCCGCCGACGACGAGATGCGCCGTCTGTACACCGCCGAGTGCAAAGACCTGCGCGAGGTGAAAAAGATGCTGGAGGAGGGGAAGCTTCTTTCCGAAGCCTGAAATATACAGTTGGTCTTTTACATTTTCACACTAAGAAAAAGGGCACTGATTGCAATGCAATACAGCGCCCTACATCATCGGACATGGATAACACCCACCGTGCAAAATCCGTGCAGAAACCGTGCACTTACTCTCAGACAAATGAAAAATCGACTTATCCGACAACGACTTGACGGCATTGGTTCGAGTGACCGCACACCAAAAATCAAGTCTTGGAGGATATGACTATGATGAAATTACTTTCCTGCCGCTTCAATATGGACAACAACCGGGTGGAAGCCCGGTTCGCAGATGGCACCACTCTTGCCATCGACTGCATCGCCGTGGAGGACGAGTACGGCAGCACCCCGGCACAGCGGGCGGAACTGAACTGGCTGCTGTAACGCAAGACCGTTCGGTCGCTCAAAAGCCCCACTGGGGCTTTCATTGCTCTGCTGCGCTGCGCAAACGCGAGCTTGCCTATGGCAGGCGGAACAGGCTCATCATGCAAACAACGAAAAACAGGAAGTTCCCACTGGGGAACGCCCTGTTGTACATATCGCTATGGTCTGTGGAGTTTTCAGGGTGCGTCCGGGTGAGCGCACCTTTTTTGCTCCTGATTACAGTTCCGCGCCGTTCGTCTCAATGACCCGCTTATACCAGTAGAAGCTGTCCTTGCGCTCGCGGCTCAAATCGCCGGTGCCGTCGTCGAACTTGTTGACGTAGATGAAGCCGTAACGCTTTGCCATCTCGCCGGTCGAGGCGGAAACGAGGTCGATGCAGCCCCAGGGGGTGTAGCCCATCAGGTCCACGCCGTCCTTCACGGCCTCGGCCATCTGTGCAATGTGGTCGCGCAGGTAGTCGATGCGGTAGCTGTCGTGCACCTTGCCGTCCTCGCCCTTCATGTCATAAGCACCCAGACCGTTCTCCACCACCATCAGGGGGATCTGGTAACGGCCATAGATCTCGTTCAGTGCATAGCGCAGACCCTTGGGGTCGATCTGCCAGCCCCAGTCGCTGGCTTTCAGGTAGGGGTTCTTCACGCCGCCCAGCAGGTTGCCGCCAATGCCCTCCACATCCTTGTGGGTGGTCACGCAGCTGGTCATGTAGTAGCTGAAGGTGTAAAAATCCACCACGCCCTTCTTCAAGGTCTCGGCGTCCTCCGGCTCCATCCGGATCTCCACGCCCAGCTCCTTCCACAGGCGCTTTGCAAAGTAGGGGTACTCGCCGCGCACATGCACATCGCCGCAGTACCAATTGTGCTCGTTCATGCCCTGCTGGTTGGCCAGCTGGTCATCCGGGTCACAGGTCATGGCGTAGCTCTGGCCGTAGGCCAGCATGCAGCCCATCTTGAACTGGGGGTAGTGCGCATGGGCGTAGATGATGGCCTGTGCGCTGGCCACAAACTGGTGATGCAAAGCCTGCAGGCGGGTCTGGGGGTCATCCGGTGCGCCCATGGCGGGGCCTTCGTAGCCCTGCACGGTACCGGTGGAAAGCACCTGACCAAAGGCCATCATGCCTGCGTTGATCTCGTTGAAGGTCAGCCAGTATTTGACCTTATCCTTGTAGCGCTCAAAGATGGTCTTGCAGTAGTTCATGTAGAAACCGATCAGCTCGCGGGAAGCCCAGCCGTTGTACTTTTCCACCAGAGCGTAGGGCAGCTCGTAGTGGCTGATGGTGACCAGCGGCTCGATGCCGTGCTTCTTGCAGCAGTCGAACACACGGTCGTAGAACTCCAGACCCTTCTCATTGGGTTCCGTTTCCCAGCCGTTGGGGAAGATGCGGGTCCAGTTGATGGAGGTGCGGAAGGTCTTGAAGCCCATCTCGGCAAACAGGGCGATATCCTCCTCGTAGTGGTGGTAGAAATCGATCGCCTCATGGCTGGGGTACAGACGGTCCGGGTGGATGGTGGTGGTCACCCACTTGGGCACGGTGTGGGAACCGTTGGTGCACATATCGGGCACGCTGGCGCCCTTGCCGTCCACATCCCATGCGCCCTCAAACTGGTTGGCAGCACAGGCGCCGCCCCACAGGAAATCATCGCGGAAAACGCTCATAGTGTTTTTCTCCTTTGTTCAGCTGATATAAAAAGCGGGGCAGGCCCTTTGCGGCTGCGGCCCTGCACGGCCTGTGGCCGGAGCCTGCCCCTGAATACGGATATCTATGAAACCCCTGCTAAAACTGCGGTTACTTCTTTGCCTTGGCAGGCTCATCGCTGCACACGATATAGGTGATAACGAATGCAGCAACGACCGTGAGCAGGTGGAACCTGCGTCGTCCAGTACGCCAATCGCTGCGAACAGCGAGAGGAAACCCTTCAGGATATCTTCTGTTGTAAATCCTAGCCTTCTCTGATCAGCCTCGATTTGTCGGTTCTTTGAAGTTTTAGGGCACTCTCTTACTTCCAGAGAGTGGGGTTGCCGTAACGTGCATCCAGCGCAGCGCTGAACCAGCGACCGTTCATGACATTGCGGATCATCTTCTGCTTCAGCTCTGCCGAAACCGTGGTGTCTGCATCCATGCGGTCCATGATCTCATCATAGGTGGTGGAGACATCCTTGCAGCCGATCTGTGCATCCGTTGCAGAAGCATCCATCACCATGCTGACCTTGTTGTCCGGGGTCCAGTTCTGCCACTTAGGCAGGGCGCTGTCGCCGGAGAACAGACCCCGGATACCGGTAAACAGGTTGCCGTTGGGGTCGCCGTTGGTGAGGAAGTTCTTGAGATAACGGTTGAACAGCACTGCCATTTCCTGATAGCCTTCGCCGCTGAAATCCACCATTGCCGCATAGTTGTTCACCGTGGACAGCATGGGTACAAAGATGCCGTGGAATGCGCCCAGAACGGGGATCTGGCTCAGTGCATCGGGGTCGCCGTAGTCGATTTGGCACAGGTAGATATCCGCACCATAATGGTCGTACATGGTCTCGGCGCTGCATTCTGCATTGAAGATGCGGTACATATCGGAGCCGTACTTGACCGCAAAGTCCTTTGCAGCATTAGTCTCTGCTGCCGAGTATGCTTTCATTTCGGCGCTGCCAAAGTATGCATCCCACGCTGCAAACATGCTAAACTCGGTGCTGCCGGTCAGCATCAGCAGGGGCACATTGTTGTACTGGGTAGTAGCAAAGCCCTCTTTGGGCAGCACCACCCCATCACCGTACAGGTGAGGGAAGACGCTCATGCGGATACCTGCATTGCTCATCAGCGGGCACAGACGGGCGGAGTCTAGACTATACAGCCAATCCCGAACATCCTCGCCATCGGTCATGAGCCACGCCTTGGCAGCTGCCGTATCTGCAAACAGACCGTCCTCTACCGCAAGCGGCGCAATTGCCCATGCAATCTGGCTCACGCTTGCTGTCTCATCGGCAATGGTCATGCCGCCGGAGAAGGCGATTGCCTTCTGGAAGCGTCCGGCAAACAGAGGGCTGGTCAGCATTGCCATTACGTCACGACCGCCGGCCGAGAAACCGGAGATGGTGATGTTGTCCGCATCGCCGCCAAACTGTGCAATGTTATCCTTGACCCAGTCCAGCGCCTTTGCGATGTCCAGCAGGGTGAAGTTGCCGGTGTCATCGCTGCCCCGGCAGAGGGCAGGCAGGCAGTTGAAGCCGAACAGACCCAGCCGGTAATCCAGCGTGACAAAGACGCAGTTATCTCGGACCACTAGCTCGCTGCCAAGGATTTCCTTGGTGTTGCCGGTCTGGTTGTTGCCGCCGTGGATAAACACCAGCACCGGCAGCTTATGAGCGTTGGGGGTGGTATAAACATCCAGCTTCAGGCAGTCCTCGGTGCCGATGGCACCGGAACCGTACTGATAAGCGACCTCACTGGGAGCAGTGCAATCTTTGGCTTCCGTCCACACGGCAGGATCCTGCGGTGCCTGCCAGCGCAGCTCTCCCACCGGGGCTGCACCATAGGGAATGCCGTACCACACAAGGCTCTCGCCCTGATCCAGACCCACGACCGGTCCGTACTGGGTGGAGCGGCGAGGGGTGATGTTTGACCACAGGCAGTTTTCCTCTCCTGCAGGGGCTGCCATTGCGGGAACGCTGAGGGATGCCATTGCTGCTGCGACGGCTCCTGCTTTCATGAAATTGCGACGGCTGATATAAACATTACGAGCGCTCATACTATTTCACCTTTCTGCATTTACCTTCTGTTGTAAATTCTTACCTTCTCTGACCAGCCTTGATCTGCCGGTCTGTTTTACAGGTGCCTGAACATTCCTTTGGTTTTGGGGTGCCGGTTACTTCTTTGCCTTGGCAGGCTCGTCAGAGTAGGTCACATAGACCATCACGAAGGCCAGCACAACGGCGATCAGGGAAATGACGATGGATGCGATCATGCCGGAAATATCGTTGGTAACGGTGTTGATGTAAGCGGTGTAGCCAAAGATGCCGGTACCTGCGCCGGTGTAGCCGGTAACATTAAATGCCATCAGGGCAGCGCCGGTAATGGCACCCACGATGCAGGTGATGATAAAGGGCTTCTTCTTGGGCAGGGTCAGGCCGTAGATTGCCGGCTCGGTAACACCTGCGATACCGGAGATCAGTGCGGGGATGCACAGGCTCTTGGTCTTGCGGTTCTTGGTCTTGAGGTAAATTGCCAGCACGGCACCGCACTGTGCAAAGGTGCAGCCGAACATACCGGTCAGTGCGTTGGAGTAGCCCTTGGTGGCCAGATCGTTCAGCATCAGAGGAATGGTAGCCCAGTGCAGACCGAACATGACCAGGATCTGCCACAGGCCGCCCACAACAGCGCCCAGCAGAATGCCGTTAAAGTTTGCGATCGCATTGAGTGCAATGCCCAGACCATCGCCCAGCAGAGAGGTGATGGGTCCGATGATCCACAGCGTGAGGATAAAGGTGACGCCGCAGGTGATGAGCGGCACAAAAAACAGCTTGCAGGAATCCGGGATGAACTTTTTATACTTCTTCTCGAACCATGCTGCAAATGCGATGGCGCAGATGATGGGGAGAACGCTGGAGGTGTAGTTTCCGGAAGCAGGCATAACGACCGGGATCCCGAACAGGTTGGAGATATCCATGCCGGAAGTGGTGGACAGGTACGGGTACAGCAGCGCTGCACCAATGGTCATACCCTCCAGCTCCGGCAGGCCAAACTTTTTGGAGGCGGTGTAGGCCAGCAGTATGGGCATAAAGTAGAAGAAGCTGTCGCCCAGAGAGTACAGGATATTGTAGGTGGCGCTGGTGCTGCTGAGTACGCCGATGGCAACGAACAGGGAGATAAAGCCCTTTACGATACCGGTGGTAGCCAGCACGCCCAAACAGGGGGCAAACACTGTCGTAACGATGCTGACGAAGGCATTGAACAGGCCCTGCTTTTCCTTGGGGGCTTCGGCGCTGCCGGTGGCGTTGCCGTTATCGTCCACTGCGCCGCCCGGGGTAATGTGACCCACGGTGCACACAGCGTCGTACACATCGGCAACCTGCTGACCGATGACCACCATATACTGTCCGCCGGACTGGATCACGGTCACGATGCCGTCGGTCTCTTTCAGCACATCGGTGTTTGCCTTGCTCTCGTCCTGCAGTTTGAAGCGCAGGCGGGTCATGCAGTGGGTAAGGGACACGATATTGCTCTTGCCGCCAACATTCTGGATGATAATGCGCGCAAGGCCATCATATTTACTAGCCATAAGTAGATTCTCCTTCTTGCTTTTTTCATAGGCTTGTTCGGTCAGCTCGAGGCGAAGCCGCCCGTTTTTTACGCTGACGGCCGCGGTGGATGGCAAAGCTGCCAGCGCTGCGGGGTCCGCAAGGCTTTCGTCCTTGAGTTGGGCGGAGATGCGGTTTCCTCTGCGGGTGAGCGAGGCCACGTTCGCCTCGCCGCCCAACAGCGGATACAGAAGGGAAAGCAGCGCCTGAGAGGGATCCTGTTTCAATTCTGCCAAAGCATCTCACTCCTGTCGAATGTTTTATATCTCACACCGCCTTCGCGCGCCGGGCGGTGGACATACCAAAAAAGAAAAATCACCCGATCTCAGACCACAAAAGGCCGCAACGCAGGGCGCTGCCTTGGTGGTGCATGAAATGGGTGACGCCCTGCAAACAGAGTACAGGTAACGATCCGTATGATTTGATTTTGAAAAAAGCTCAATCCTCCGCGCGCTCAACGCAGACGCGGTGGATATGCATGATGAGGTACAGCTGTTCTTCTTTGCTGCACTGCCACCCGTAGGTGCCGTGCAGAAAGGTGTCGATCTGCTGTACGCAGGCATAGACCTGCGGGTACTCGTTGCGCATGGTAACGAATATGCTGTCCATGGCGTTACCGGCATTGAGCGGACTGCCGTGCATCATGCGCTGTACCAGATACCGCAGATGCATACAGAACCGGGAGTAGCTGAAGCTTTCCTTATTGAGCTGGATCTCCATGCCATGCTCCACGATGGCAGACAGCTCCGAAATGACCTTGGCGGTCAGGATGGTAGAATGCATATCTCCCACCTCGTTTTCCGCCGTGATGATGTGCATGGCAATGCTCACGATCTCGGTGTCCGGCAGATCCACCGCCAGACTGCGGCACAGCGCGTGCACCCCCTGTTTTGCGATGGCGTACTCCTGCGGGTAGAGATGCTGGATATCATAGGCAAGCGGTACCTGGACGTTAAGTCCTTCGCGGCTGCGCTGGATGGCAAAGTTGAGATGGTCGGCCAGGGCATAGGTCAGGTTTGCATTCAGGGTGCAATCCAGTTCTTCCCGGGCTGTATCGGCGATATCGTCCGCTGCCAGAAACACGGCTTCCGGCACATCGCGGAGAAGTGCAAAATACTTCTCGTTCACATCGTAAAAGGTGCGCTGGATGCGGGAAAGATCGGTCAGTTCATAGGGCATGGAGGCAAAGCCGATGCCCTTGCCAAAGACAACGAGCTCCCGGCCCTTTGCATCGCGGGCAAGTGCAACGTTATTGTTGATCTTCTTGTAAACTTCCATGTCTGATCCTGCCCTACAAAAAAACAACTCCCTGCGGCAAATAACGATAGTACGATCACAAGCAAGTCAAACCAGCAAGCAAGCGTACAAGTAATGCCTCCAGAGAGTAACAATCCTGTACATTTATGATACCGCAGAGGATCTGAAATGTCTATTCGACATCTTCACAAATAATTTACCGCAAATTTGTAGATTATGCTCATGACATCCGTTGCTCTGCGGAAAAAAGGGGGGGGCTGTTACACAACAGAAGAGGCTTCCGAAGCCAAACGACTTGACGGCATTGGTTCGCGTGACCGCACACCATAAATCAAGTCTTGGAGGATATATAAGGATGCCCGCCCAGCTGTGGAAAAGCCACAGTGGGCGGGCATTTTGCTTTTTAATCCAGATATCGGTTCATCAGGCTCAATACGATGCCAAGTCCTGCCGGGAGACTTTTCAGGTCTACCCACTCGGCACGGGTGTGGGCACCGGCACCTTTTACGGTGCCAATGGTATTGGCCAGAACATTGCGCGAGAGAGGAATGTTGGCATCGGTGGAATAGGGACCAAGATCCAGTTCGCCCTCATAATACTGCCGGATGCAGGCGGCGTTTTCTGATGTCCACTTTTTCAGCACGGTCTTGTCTCCATCACCGCAGCCCGGGCGAACGCCCAGCACTTCCAGATTGATCTTTTTGCCCTTGGCGCGGAATTCATTCACCACCCGGTTCAGTTCCCCCTTCATGACTTGCAGGCACGCTTCACTGGCAGATCGGTACTCGTACAGCAGGGTAACTTCCTGTGCAATGGAATTGACTGTGCTGCCGCCCTCAATGCGGCCCACATTGTAGGTGGTGTATTCCTGCCGCGGCGGGGTGATCCGGTACAGCTCGTGAATGATCTCGGCAGCGATCTGAATCGCGTTGTCTTTGCCGAAATCCAGATAGGAGTGCCCGCCGGGGCACTGCACCTGCATCCGGTAGCGGTGGGAGCCTACGGCGATGCTGGTGCACTGGGACATATAACCGTCGAAGGAATAAAACCTCCTGATACGGTCGCCGTAGTTATTGAAGATCTCCTTACAGCCCTTCAGGTTGCCAAGACCTTCTTCGCAACTGTTGGCTACGATCATCAGACCGGTGTGCAACCGTTTTTTGTGCTGCACCAGAAAGCGGGTGGCTAGCATCAGGTTCACCAGATTGGCAGTGTCATCGCCGATGCCGGGTGCCCGCAGGATGTCGCCGTCACGGCGCATAGGCAGTTCTTCCGTGTCATTGAACACCACGTCCATGTGAGCCATCATCACGGTGATCTCATCGTACCGATCACAGTTGAACTTGCAGATTACGTTTTGGGCTTCATCGATCCACACCTCGTTGCAGCCCTCGTGCTCGAACCACTTTTTGCAGAATGCAGCGCGCTTTTCCTCGTGGTGGCTGGGGGCCGGGATGCGGCCCAGCGTCATGAGCAGTTCTGCCTGTTCATCCTTGCAGGACGCTATAAACCGATCCAGCTCTTCTTTTTCGATCATACAGTTTCCTCCGTTTCACATAGCAGCCGTACCACCGCAAAAAAGGAGCAGAGCTGTGGTTGGTCAGCTCTGCTCCTTTGCAGAATGGGGGTCTCCGGTTATGCAGGTTATTCTTCGGGGATAGTCACGTCATTTTCCAGATCCGCGCCGTTGGAAGCAATGAGCTTTTTATAGTAGTAGAAGGACTTCTTGCGCAGGCGCTTGCCGGTGCCTTTGCCGTAGTCATCCTGATCCACGTAGATCATGCCGTAGCGTTTAGTCATTTCGGAAGTGCCGGAAGAGATCAGGTCGATGGGGCCCCACCATGCGTAGCCGAACACGTCCACGCCATCCGCAATTGCCTCCCGCAGCTGCTCCACATGGGCACGCATATAGTCGATGCGGTAATCGTCCTGGATCTGCCCCTTTTCATCAAAGTGATCCACAGCGCCCAGACCGTTTTCGGAGATGAAGATGGGCTTGTGGTAGCGGTCATAAATGCGGTTCAGGGTGATACGGAAGCCGATGGGGTCGATGGTCCAGCCCCACTCGGACTTAGGCAGGTAGGGGTTCTTGATATCAGATACCAGACGGCCTGTGGGCTGCGGCACCGGGCTGCCCTTATAGCGCATGATGTAGGTCATGTAGTAGCTGATGGTAATGAAGTCCACAGCACCCTCTTTGAGGATCTTCATATCATCCTTGCCCATCTCGATGTGGATGTTGTTCTCATCAAAGAAGCGCTGCATGTAGTAGGGATACTCGCCGGTGGCCTGCACATCGGTGAAAAACCAGTTGAAGTGATCCTCGAACATGACCTGAAGCTGATCCTCGGGCTTCGGGGACTCGGCGTAGTTCTCCAGACGGCAGAGCATGTTGCCCATCTTGGCATCCGGGTCGATCTCGTGCAGCTTTTTCGTTGCCAGAGCACTTGCCACAAACTGGTTGTGCACAGCCTGGAACTTCTCCTGCCAGTGGCCCAGATAGGGGTTGCAGCTGCCGGGTTCCGGTGCGCCATCAAAGATGACGCCGCTGCTGGTAAAGGGGTTGGACAGCACATTGTTGATCTCGTTGAAGGTGAGCCAATACTTGACTTTGCCCTTGTAGCGGCGGATGACCGTCTCGGCATACTTTTCAAAGGCTTCTACGGTATGGCGGCTGCGGAAGCCGCCGTACTCCTCGGCCAGATGCAGCGGAGTATCAAAATGGGACAGGGTGACCAGCGGCTCAATGCCGTACTTGTGCAGCTCGTCGAACACTGCATCGTAGAACTTCAGGCCCTCTTCGTTGGGGATGGCATCATCACCGTTGGGGAAGATGCGGCTCCAGCTGATGCTCATGCGGAACACCTTGAAGCCCATCTCGGCGAACAGCTTGATATCGTCCTTGTAGGTGTGGTAGAAGTCGATGCCGCGGCGCTTGGGCAGCTCCCAGTTCTCCGGGTGAGCCTTCATGTCCTCCACCATTTCCTTGGAGGCTGCATTGTGGGGCACATGCACATCAAAGGTGCCCTCGGTATCACGGATCTGTTTGGTGATCAGACGGGCGAAGTCTGAAGTAGCCGGACCTCGACCGCCCTCGTTCCATGCGCCTTCGATCTGGTTGGCGGCTGTGGAGCCGCCCCAGAGGAATCCTTCCGGGAATGCCTTTGCCATGGTTCAGTCTCCTTTCTTGTTCAGCAGCATCTTGACGATGGGCAGCAATTTCTGGGTCATGCGCAGCTCGGTGGTGATGGTCATGACCGTATCCTGCGCATGGACGAACAGCAGGGAGTACTCCATGCTCTCACCGCTGACCTGACTCTGAATGACCTCGGTCTGGGCGTTATGGGCTTTGACGATCAGAGCTTCTGCCTCTTCCAGCAGCTTGTCCACCTCGTCCAGCTTGCCCTCGGCCATAGCGGCCAATGCTTCGTCGATCTTGTCGCGGCCATCGCCTGCGTTCATGATGACTTCCATCGCCACCATATTGATATCGCGCTTTTCGTTTTCTTCCATAGGATGTTACCTCTCCTTCATTTTCCCTCTTATCTTACTCGAAACAGTTATGCCTTTGCCGCAGCCTTGGCAGCCTTCTTGGCGGCCTTGGCGGCTTCGCGCTCGGCTTCCTTCTTGCACTCTGCCTTGTCCGCAGCCTTAAAGAACGGGTACCAGATCAGTGCAGCAAGCACGAAGTTGATACAGATCAGCAGAACGTTGCGCCAGTCGCCGCCGGACATGAAGAAGGCAGACACGGCGTTGGGGGCAAAGTTCATATCGAAGTTGACGTAGTTGATGGTGCCCCAGCCCATGGCGAACCAGAGGTAGGAGAAGCCGGGCAGGATGATGGCGATGAGCACGGTGGGGATCAGCATAAAGGGGTTGCCAACGACTGCACCGTACTGCAAAGGCTCGTTGATGTTGAAGATGGAGGGCACCAGCGTAGCCTTGCCCAGCAGACGGAACTTCTTGGATTTTGCACGCAGCATGAACAGTGCCAACGGAAGGGTAGCGCCCTGACCGCCAATGTGGTGATAACGGCTGAAACCGTAAGCGTAGATATTCTTGGGCGCAAGGCCGGCAGCTACCAGTTCTGCATTCTCAGCAATAGCAGCCTGCGTAATGCTGCGGGTAACAGGGGTAAACACCCAGCCGGAGACACCGAAGAAGTAGAACACATTCTGCAGGAACACGATCATAATGACGCCAGGTGCGCTCTGTGCAAAACTGGTAACCGGCTTCATGAGGATCTGCACCATGGCAAACACATCGATCTTTGCAATGTAGGTGAACAGATAGGCAACGGTCAGGCTGATGAGGATGGCCGCGATGTTGTCGAACCAGTTCTTAACAAAGTCGGGGATCACACTGTCCTCACCAAAGAAGGAATACTTGGCCAGCAGCTTGTAGATGACAGCCACCATCAGACCGACCACCATAGCAGTGAACATACCGCCTGCGCCGAACTTGTTCATGGAAACCAGCGAGCCGCCGTCCACCGTTTGAAAGTTCATGCACATCATGTAGGCACCGATGCCGGTAAAGCCTGCGATCATGGAGCGGTCTTTCTTTTCGATCTTCTGCAGGCAGTTGTAGGGGATCACGAATACCACGAACAGACCAATCAGACCAAACGAGAAGGTGCTCAGCGGGCTGATGTCCGGCAGCACCGGAACAAAGCGGCGGAGGATGGCCCACAGGGACGGGATGGCACTGACCATCGAGAACGGAACAATGAACAGGACCGCATCAGCCACGATGCCGAACCAGAAGTTCGACGTGATCTTGTTAATGACCGGAACGAGATGTTTCTCGATCCACGCCTGAATCTTCTCCATCATAGTTTTTTCCTCCCATTTCAACCTTCTTCATAAAACTCGAGGGCCGACTCCAGAATGGCTTCGCCATCCAATGCAGCATAGTCGTCCGGATCAATGGAAGTCACCTTCACATTGTGGTCCTTCAGCATCTCCTTATACTTGGGAACCTCGGCTGAAAAGTGGGGGCCAAGCAGCAGCACGTCAATCTTGTCGGCGTACTCCGGCACCTGAGATTTGCTCACAGCGTGGATGGAAACATCCAAACCCTGAGCCTTTGCGGCCTTGCGCATATTGGCGGCCATAAAGCCGGTGGAAGCACCAATGCCGCAGGCAAGTAAGATACGGGTCATAACAATTGCTCCTTTCCATATCCAATGAAACAATTCTTTTCTCCGGAACAGCTTCCGGGTTTCGTTGTGCCCAGTATATCAGGTCCGTTTGTGAAATCAAAACAAAGTTTTTCCCCGATTCCGGCAAATTCCTCATCTTTCCAACAAGGCGGAAAAAAGTATGGTTTTGTTTTCTTCTTCCATTTGCTATACTATATAAGATGAATTTTTATTCTGTCTTTCACCTGTATTTTTATAGAAGGAGTGTCCCTGCATGAAAACCGATAAGCGCACGCAGCTGCTGAAGATCTTATCCGACGCATCGCAGAGCATTTCCTCTGCAGCACTTGCCAATATGCTTGGTACCAGTGAACGGACGGTGCGCAACTACATCAAAGCCATCAACGAGGAGGGCAAGGCCGTTATTACTTCCTCCCGGGAGGGCTACCGTCTGGAAAGCCATACTGCCAGTCTGGACACCTTGCCCAACGAAGCAGAATCCCGCGTCTGGAAGGTGCTCTCTGATCTATTGACCAGTAAGGAGGGTGTCAACGCTTTTGACGAAGCTGAAGCCCTGTATGTCAGTTCCAGCACCATTCTGAATACCGTCATCCCACAGGTAAAAGAGATCGCCAAAGAATACGACCTGCGCATCGAATCTCAGAAATACCAGTTCTATCTGCGTGGCAGCGAGCAGAACCGTCGCAAAATGATCGGCAGCCTTGCCGTGCGCAACACCTACGGCTTTTTCAATTCTAAAGATGCGTTGGAACAGCTGTTTCCCTCTCAGGATATCGATGGCATTATGCAGGAGCTGTTCACAACCTGTCAGGAGTCCAAACTGTTTCTAAACGATTTTGCGCTGAATAATCTGCTGATCCATATTCTGGTCATCCTCATCCGGCTGAACATCGGCAACGAGCTGGACGACAAAGAACCGCCCATCTCGGTAGACGAGCTGCTGGCATCCTCTCAGGATCGGGAAGACATCGTGAATCTGGCCGACATGATCTCGGCAAATTTCGAGCAAAAATACAGCATCCGCATCCCGGAGCGGGATTATAAACAGATTTTGATGCTGATTGCCCTTTCGGTGGAGCACGAAACCGTGGATATCCAGTGTGTCATCAGCCCGGAGTTCATCCACAATGTGGCTTCCATCCTTTCCATGATGTCCCAGCGGTACTGCACCCCGGAATTTGACAACGACTATATCCTGCAGTTCTCCCTGCACATGTATTATGCGCAGCAGCGATGTGCCTTCCATATCAGCTACCCCAATCCCATTGCGCTGCAGTTCAAGAAAGACTATGCCCCTGTCTACGATATGGCGGTCTACTTTGCACACCGCTTTGCGCAGATCTACCATATCGAAGTGAGCGAGGACGAGATCGCATTCATTGCGTTTCACATTGGTTCCTATCTGGAGAACAACAAGCAGAGCCGGGAACACGCCACCTGTGTAGTTATTGTGGAGTCCTACCATATGCTGGCACGGCAGCTGATCCACGAGATCAATGTTGCTTTTGCCAACCAGATCATCGTAAAGGAAGTTCTGCCCCTGAACCGGTACCTCAACCGTCAGCCGGAATGCGACCTTGTGCTGACAACCCTGCCGCTGGGCACACAGCATCCGCATGTGGTGCAGATCAGCCCGATCCTAACTAAAGCCAACTGTGAAAGTATCCGCGCCCAGCTAAGCTCCATCAGCACCGAGCGGGAACTTGCCCGTGCCCACCAGTTTTTGCAGAGCCTACTGCACAAAGAACTGTATTTCCGCAACGTGAGTCTGTCCGATGCCGCAGCCTACATTCATTTCATGGGAGAACAGTGTGTCAAACATGGCTATGCGAAAGAGGAATTTGTACAAGACGTTCTGCAGCGCGAATCGTTTTCCAGTACCGCCTTCACCGATGTACTGGCTGTGCCTCACGCCATCAATCAGTACGCCGACCGTTCCTTCATCTGTGTTATCCATAATGATATGCCAATTCAGTGGAAAAAGAAAACGGTGCATTTCGTTCTGATGATCGGCATTACCGAAGCTGAGATGAAGTTCTTTAAACCCGCCTTCGACAGGATCGTGGAATTGTTCAACTCCACATCCCGCACCCTTGAATTGCTTAAAACCAATACCTTTGAAGAATTCTGTGCGCAAATGCGGTAACCTATAAAAAGCCGGGTGTCATCTACTTTAAGATTGGCATCCGGCTTTTCTATTTTGATGGGTTTCCAAAGGGGTGCGGGTCGCCAGTGGCGACCTCAAAATGCAGCGCATTTTGAAGCACCTGACCGAGCCGACAGGCGAGAGGCAGTATCCCTTTGGCACACGACTTTGCTTGCAAAGTCTAGTGTGTTACACCTTGGTTCCGG
>CAJMQZ010000047.1 GCA_905215595.1 uncultured bacterium | reverse complement strand
ACGATGCCGCCCATGGCCGGGCCGACGATCACATCCACGTCCATTTCCTTGACCTTATCTGCCACGGTCTTCATCACCTCGGCGCAGCGGTCGGGGTACTGCTGCAGGTAGGCCATCTGGCAGTATGCGCTGGAATGGCGGCCGGAGGACAGCAGGAAGTGGCCTTCCAGGAATGCGTCACAGCTCTTCAGGATCTCAAGTGCTTCACTCATTGTACTTCTCCCTCTCTTTTTAAGTGGTGTATATTCTCTTTGGGTGGTATTGTACCACGCCTTGATACGATTTGCAAATTTATGCGCCATTTTTCATTTTATGTGCATAAGCGTAAGCTATAAACGAATATCTACAGGTTTTATTCTGCATGGCGGGCGCAGCCGCGGATCTCGTCCAGAGTCTTTACGCCGTTTTTGTCCATCCAGGCGGCCATCTCGTCGGCGATGGTCTCCATGGCACGGGGGTTGGCAAAGTTTGCCGCACCCACCTGCACCGCCGCGGCACCTGCCATGATGAACTCCAGGGCATCGCGGCCGGTGGCAATGCCGCCCAGGCCCACCACCGGGATGTTCACGGCACCCACAGCCTGCCACACCATGCGCAGGGCGATGGGCCGCACCGCCGGGCCGGACAGGCCCGCAAAGATGTTGTTGAACACCGGGCGGCGCTTTTCCAGATCAATGGCGCAGGCCTGGAAGGTGTTGGTCAGGCTGATGGCGTCCGCACCGGCGGCTTCCACGGCCTTGCACATCTCAGGGATGTTCTCGGCCTGGGGGCTCAGCTTGACCATCAGGGGCTTTTTGCAGGCAGCGCGCACCATGCGCACCACCTCACCGGCAGCCTCGGCCTTGACGCCGTAGGCCATGCCGCCCACCTTGACGTTGGGGCAGGAGATGTTCAGCTCCACGATGTCCACTGCGCTCTCGCTCAGCATCGCGGCGCCTTCCACATACTCTTCCTCGCTGTGGCCGCCAAGGTTTGCAATGGCCACCGTGCCGTACTTCTGCTTCAGTTCCAGCATCTCGGGCAGCTCCACGTCAATGAAGTGCTGCACGCCGGGGTTCTGCAGGCCGATGCTGTTGATGAGGCCGGAGGGGGTCTCCCACAGGCGCTCGCCCTTGTTGCCGTACTGGCCGTGCAGGGTCAGGCCCTTGCCGGAGATGCCGCCGATCTTGGTAAAGTCGGCCAGTTCCTCGTACTCCACACCGTAGCCCACAGTGCCGGATGCGCCGATGACCGGGCTGTTCATCACAAAGCCCAGCAGGTTGGTTTTCAGGTCTGCCATCAGAAGAACACCTCCGTTGCATCAAATACAGGGCCGTTCTTGCACACGCTTTTGCCCTCGCCGCCCTTGGTCTCGCAGGTGCAGCCAAGGCAGGCACCAATGCCGCAGGCCATCTTCTTTTCCATGCTCACAAAGCAGGGGGTGCCCTTTTCCGCACACAGGCGGGCGGCATTCTTCATCATGACCGTGGGGCCGCACACCAGCACCACATCGTAGTCGGCGGGGTCGTACAGCTGGGTGACAAAGCCGTGGAAGCCCACCGCGCCGGTGTCGGTGGACACCTTCACCAGGTTGGCGATCTCCCGGTACTCCTCCATGCAGTAGGGGGCATCCCGGAAACCGAAGAACACATCCGGCTTTACCCCGGCAGCGGCCAGCTCGCGGGTGAGCTGGTACATGGGCGCGGTGCCGATGCCGCCGCCCACCACAGCGATCTTTTTGTATTTGCTCACGATCTCCGGCACATCAAAGCCGTTGCCCATGGGGCCGGTGAGCTGGAAGGCATCCTGCTGCTTGAGCTGTGCCAGCTTCTCGGTGCCCTCGCCCACCACCTGATACAAAAACTCGATGGTGCTGCTGTCCGGGTTCCAGCGGTGCACGCTGATGGGTCGGGACAGGAAGGGGGCTTCGTCTGCGCCCCAGGAGCGCAGGGTGAAGAACTGGCCTGCGTGGGGGGCGTGGTCGCGGTCCGGCCATACCACGGTCAGCAGGCGGATGTCCGGAGCAATGACCTCATTGCGCAGGACGGTGGCTTCACAGCAGGCTGCACGCATGAGCAATGGCCTCCTTCATGTTCACACACTCGTTGTAAGCGGCCTCATCAAAGGCCACGCCGGGCTGCTTCTTGTAGGCCAGCAGGATGCCGCGGCTGGAGTTGACCACGCCGCCGTTGCCCTTGGTGAGGTACTGAGCAATGTCCTCGGCCTTGCCGCCCTGTGCGCCGTAGCCGGGGATCAGGAAGAAGCTGTCCTGATACTTTGCACGGATCTCGGTGGCCTCCTCGATGTGGGTGCCGCCGATGACCAGACCGATGGAGGAGTAGCCGTGCTCGCCCATGTAGTCCTTGCCCAGAGCGTTCAGCTTGTCGCCCACCAGGTCGTAGACGTGGCGGCCGTCGGCCAGCTTCTCGTACTCAAAGTCCTTGGCACCGCCGTTGGAGGTGCGGCAGAGCACGAACAGGCCCTTGCCCTGCTTTTCGGCGTAGGGCAGATAGGGGCTGATGGAGTCCAGGCCCATGTAGGGAGCCAGCGTCACAAAGTCGGCCTCGAAGTCGCCGGTGAAGTGGCCCATGGCGTACATCTCGGCGGTCTTGGCAATGTCGCCGCGCTTGATGTCGGCAATGACCGGCACACCGGCCTCGCGCACGGCCTTCAGGGTGTCGGCGTAGGCCTTCATGCCCTCCAGACCCAGCGACTCATAGTAAGCGATCTGCACCTTGTAGCAGCCCGCCACGGCCTTGGTGGCGTCGATGAGCTTCTGGTTGAAGCGCACGATGTTCTCGCCCCTGGTCAGGGTGCTGTCCACAAAATCGGCGGGCAGGTAGCTGAAATCGGTGTCCAGACCCACACACACCGGGCCCCGGGCCTCAACAGCTTCGTACAGTTTGTCCATGTTCGTCATTTGGGTGTCCTCCTGTATGTTCTCTCTTATATTAGGTAGCACCCTCTCAGTCAACGCCTTTCGGCGTTGCCAGCTCCCCCGAAAGGGGGAGCTTTTCCTCTGCTGCCTGATACACCATCCTCCCAACTGTGGGACTGCTTTTCCGACAGATGGCATAAAGCTCGCCCTTCGGGAGAGCTGGCGCGCAAGCGCCTGAGAGGGTTCGTTCTTCTTAGGCCTCTGCCTGATAGGTGATCTTGCCGCCCTTGATGGTGGCGCACACCTTGCCGTAAAGCTCCACGCCGTCGAAGGGGGTGTTGTGGCTCTTGGAGTGGAGCTTGTCCTTGTCCACGGTATAGGGGGTGTCCAGATCCACCAGCACAAAGTCGGCGTCGTAGCCCGGCTCCAGCTGGCCCTTGGCCAGGCCCAGGATCTCCGCCGGGCGGGTGCTCATCAGGTGCACCAGCACCTCCAGCGGCAGACCCTCCTGTTTGCAGAGCTTGGTGTAGCAGACGCCAAAGGCCGTCTCGCTGCCCACCATACCGGCCATGCCCTTGAGCTTGTCCTCTTCGGAGTGGGGCGCGTGGTCGGTGGCAATGGCGTCCACGATGCCGCTGCGGATGCCGTCCACCAGTGCCTGCACGTCGTCGGCGGTGCGGATGGGCGGGTTGACCCGGTAATCGCAGGTATCATTGGTGAACCACAGGTGGTGCGGGGTCACCTCGCAGGTGACCGGTGCGCCCCGGAGCTTTGCCATCTGGATGGCATCCAGTGCGCCGCGGGTGGACACATGGCACATGTGCAGGCGGGTCTGGTAATACTCGCTCAGCCAGCAGTTGCGCACCGTCTCGATGTCCTCGGCCAGGCGGTAGTCCCAGGGGCTGATCTCCATGTCCTCGGCGTGGCTCATCACGGTGATGTCCTTCTGGGTGCAGATGGCAAAAGCCTTGGCCATGGTGGCGTTGTCCTGCACGCCGTGGCCGTCCTCGGTGATGAACTTCACGCTGGCGGGCAGGGTCTTGAGGTGGTCGATGCTCACGCCGTCAAAGTTTTCGGTGATGGAAACGGTCTGGTTCACGTCACACAGACCCACCTCGGCGGCCTTCTGCTCCACCTGCATGGCCTGCGCGGCCGAGGAACAGACGGGCTTGGTGTTGGGCATCAGGTTCACGAAGGTGTAGCCGCCGGCGGCTGCGGCACGGCTGCCGGTCTCCACGTCCTCCTTGTACTCAAAGCCCGGGGTGCGCCAGTGGCAGTGCAGGTCCACAAAGGCGGGCAGCACGGTCAGCCCGCCGGCATCAATGACCGTTTCGTTCTCCCCGGCCAGTGCCTCCAGCTCCTGACCTACAGCAGCGATCCTGCCGTCCTTTACAAAAATCTCAAGCGGTCTTCCTTCGGTGTTCACAGCATTTACAAGCAGCATCGCAGTTCCCTCCTGATTTGCGTTTGTCTGGTTCGGCTTTCCGGCTTACGGGCAAAAAAAAACTTTTCCCCGCAAAGGGAAAAGCTCATTCCACAAAAAAAGGAAACAACGAACCCACGGCAAAACCGGATGCGAACTGCTTGTTCAGTTTGGTGCACATCGCGCTTTTCTGCATGGTGCTGTCTCCTTTTATACGTCTGGAATCTTTTCATAATATTTTAGCATAGAAGCGCGAAATGTGTCAATGCTTCCGCATATATTTTGTTGCAAAAAGGTTTGCCGCTTCCCTCCCGGAATTTTAGCTACTCTACCCAAAAGCAGTTTTTTCCCGCCAGATTCAGGGTTAGTCACATCAATTCCTAGCATATTGCTGTACATTCCCGTCCGGGTGTGCTATTATAATATGGTCAAAAGAGTCAGAGGCTGTTTTCATGGCAGAGGCGTGATTTTTATTCAGAGCAGCTTCATCGGAATCAGGAAAGAGAGGGTTTTCCCATGGGTTTGTTGGAGGACGCGCGGAACATCCAGCGCAAGGACCCCGCTGCACGCAACGTGCTGGAGGTCATTTTGCTGTATCCGGGCTTTCACATTCTGGTGTATCACCGCATTGCGCACTGGCTGTACCGGCATAAGCGCTTTTTCCTTGCCCGCTGGGTCAGCCAGCACGGACGCCGCCGCACCGGCATCGAAATCCACCCCGGTGCCACCATCGGCAGATGCCTGTTTATCGACCACGGCATGGGCATCGTGTTCGGTGAGACCTGTGAGATCGGGGACAACTGCACCATCTACCACGGTGTCACTCTGGGCGGCACCGGCAAGGACACCGGCAAGCGCCACCCCACTCTGGGCAACAACGTGCTGATCGGTGCAGGCACCAAGGTCCTTGGCCCGGTGTATATCGGGGACAACTCCCGCATCGGCGCAGGCAGCGTGGTGCTGCGCAATCTGCCCGCCAACTGCACCGCCGTGGGCGTGCCCGCCGAGGTGGTGCGCATCAACAACAAGGCGGTGAACCCCGCCGACGATCTGGACCAGCAGGATCTGCCGGACATCGTCTCGCAGCGGCTCACCGATCTGGATCGCCGTCTGGGTCAGCTGGAAAAGGCCGCACAGGGCGATATCCCGCCCACTGCCGCGCAGATCGCCGCCCGGCAGCGGAAATAAAAGATTCCTTTGATAAAAAGAGGAGACAGGCTTCCCGGAAAGGTCGCCTGTCTCTTTTTTGTTGTCGGCTGCGGTTATAACACCTGCTCACCGTTTTCTTTATTGCAGTACATCCGGGCATCGGCCTGCCGGATGGCCTCGGTCAGGGGCTGCACATTGCACACGCCGCCAATGCTTACCGAAAGCCGGAGCTCCGGGTGGCTGGGCACCCGTGCCGCCTGCACAGCGTTCTGCACCCGCCGGATGACGCTTTCTACGCCGTCTGGGCAGTTCTGGGGCATCAGCAGCAGAAATTCATCGCCGCCGTAGCGGATCAGGATATCGGTCTGGCGCAGGCAGCTCTGCATGGCTGCGGTCACGGTTTGCAGCGCCTCGTCCCCTACCAGATGCCCAAAGCTGTCGTTGACCGACTTGAACTGGTTCACATCGATCATCGCCACACCGCCGTGCATCTCGCCCCCGGCAAGGAACTTATCAAAATAGCGGCGGGTGTAGGCCCCGGTCAGAGGGTCTACGAAGGCGCTGCGCTCCATTCCGTCGCAGCGGTCCAGCAGCAGACGGTGGCCGCCCATATCCAGCCAGCGGCCATCCGTCAGCCGGGTGACCAGTTCCAGCATACAGCCCCTGCCGCCTACCTCGATATACTTGGAAATGACAAAATAGGCTTCCTCGTCCTTGAACTCGATCTTATTCAGAATGGTCTTGCGGGCATAGGCTTTGGCCGAGATGCAGTTTTCGCACCGGGTATCCTTGTTCCATACCATGTAGCAGTTGCCGCGCTTTTCGGTCAGGATGCCATCGCTGTCCAGCGCAAGCACCTTGCGGTGCTCCGGGTCTACCAGACGCACCACATCAAAGATGCCCTGCAGCCGCCGTAGGAACCGGGCGGGATCTTCCTCCGGGTCGATGGCGGTCAGCAGCTCTGCCTGATGCTCCACGCGGTGCTGTTCATCGGTGAGCTGCCCCAGCACGTTCACGCAGCGGCGCACCCCGACACCGCTCCAGATGGTGTGCAGCGCCATCCGGTGCAGGTGCGGCTTCCCATCTCGCTGCACCATTACCGGCAGCACCACGTCCGGCGCTTCCGGCGTGGCGCGGCTGATGGCCTTGGAAAGCTTGCGCCGATCCTGCTCGTTCAAAAAGCTGAGCCCCTTGCCCTGCGCAAAATCGGTCACCGTTTTTTGCTGCATAGGCTCGGCATGGTAGTCATACACGGTCACGCTGCCTGCCAGCAGGTCGTAGTCGAACCGGATGCCGCCGCACTGGGCGGCGTAGAAATCCGTGCGCTCCTTTTCCTGCTCCAGCAGCAGCTGGGAGTGGTTCTCCCGGGGCAGCGCCTCCCGGTGCAAAATCTCCTCGGAAAGGCGGTGGGTCTCCTGCCGGAAGCCCCTGTCCCACTCCGAGCGGGTCAGCTCGGTGCGCAGCTGCTCCGAGGACTCTTTCAAGCAGTCCAGCAGCAGCGGGTTGAACGCTCCGCACTCGCCGTTCAGGACCATGCGCAGCGCGGTGTCGTGGTCGTAGGCGTGCTTATAGCAGCGCTCGCTGGTCAGGGCGTCGTACACGTCTGCCAGCGCCACCACCTGCGCCGCAATGGGGATCTCGTCCCCCTTCAGACGGTCGGGGTAGCCGCCGCCGTCCCAGCGCTCGTGGTGCCAGCGGCAGATGGCGTGCGCCACCTGCAACAGCGGCTCATCCCGGGCAATAGCCTGTCCCAGATCCTGCAGCATCTGCGCACCCGCCACGGTATGGTTCTTGATGACGGCAAACTCTTCGGCGGTCAGGCGGCCGGGCTTGTTCAGGATCTCCTCCGGGATGACGATCTTGCCGATATCGTGCAGCGCCGAGGCGGTGCTGATGCGGGCGATATCGCTTTCATCCAGCTGATAACGGTCGGTCTTTTGCACCAGCCGGTGCAAAAGCAGGTCGGTCAGGGTGCGGATGTGCATAACATGCAGCCCGCTCTCGCTGTTGCGGAACTCCACCACATGGCTCAGGATGCTGATCATCAGCACGTTGTTATGCTCTTTTTCGTACACCTGATCGGTGACAAGGCGGGTGAGCCGCTTTTGCTTGGCATACAGCATGAGGATATTCTTCACCCGGCGCAGCACCATGATCCGCTCGAAGGGGCGGCGGATATAGTCCGTTACGCCCAGATCGTAGGCACGCTCGATGTTGGCAGTATCCTCTGCCGCCGAGATGACGATGACCGGGATCTCGTCCAGCCATGCATGGTACTTCATCACCCGCAGCACGTCAAAGCCGTCCATGCCCGGCATCATCAGATCCAGCAACAGCAGGGAGATGTCCGTGCGCTGCCGCATCAGTTCCACTGCCGCTGCGCCATCCTCTGCTTCCAGATAGTCATAGCCATCGCCCAGTATCTCCTTGAGCAGGGCACGGTTGATCTCGGAATCATCCGCGATCAGGATCTTCAGTTTCTCGTTCATGGCCATGTTTCTCCTTTTGCGGCGCATCCTTCTGTCCCGGCTCCGCGCCGGATACACCGTCCGCACTGACCGGATGCTGCGGGCTTCCACCCGGCATCCGGTTTTACATTCAATTATACTTTAATGGATTTTACAGCAAAATGCAAGACCGTGCACTGCATTTCTGCCATTTTCCGGGAGTTTTCGCAGCCATTTTCATTCCAGACCGTATAAATGCAATCGCAGAATATAAATCCGCTCGTCCCGCTCCGAAAGAAAAAGGACTGCTGCACATAACACGCAGCAGTCCTTTTCAAGTTCATTCTTGGGGCATCATGGCATCGAACCAGCCCATCAGCTCCACAGCCATCTGTTCCAGCCGGGTCTCCGGCTTCCACGCAGGCTGTGCAGACTCCGGGGGCAATGCCTGTTCCGGAGCGCAGAGCAGTTCTTCCGTTTCCGGTGCAGGCTGTTCCGGGGCAGCCTCGCACTGCGGCACAGCCTCGGGGGCGGTGTCCGGCTGCGCAGGTGTTTCCGGGGCGGTCTGCTGCATGGCGGCAAGGGCAGCTTCGGCTCTGCGGCAGGCGGCTTCGGCCTTTTCTGCCCGGGCGTTGGCCAGCTCCAGCTGTTCCAACGCCTGCTCACAGGTGGCTTCCAGCTCTGCATTATCGTGCTTGAGGGCAAGCAGGGTGCGCTCAAAGGCGAACATCCGGGTCTGGTACCGGCGCACCTCGGCGCGTGCCGCAGCCAGCTTACGGCTCAGCTGCTCTGCCTGCGCCCGGGCGCTTTCCGCCTGTGCTGCGGCAGATGCCTGTACAGCGGCCTGCCGGGCAAATTGTCCGCGCAGGACACCGGTCTCCCGCTCTGTCTGCACCATGATGCCCTCCCATGCACACCTTGCACGGGGCTTGCGCTGACCGCATGGGCGCAGCTGCCAGCCCCATTGTAGCCTGTAATTACTTCCGCTTGTTCAGAATCGCCAGCAGTTCATCGTAGTAACGGTTGTCGCTGCTTTCCTCTTCCACGGCCTTCTTTTCAGCCGGAGCAGCAGCCGGGGCGGCATTGGATGCCGGGGCTGCGCTTGCGCCGGTATCGCTGCTGAACACCGCAGCCGGCACAGACTGTGCACCGCCCATGGCGTTGTTGATGCTGTTGCGCAGGTCGCTGGCGCTCTTGTTGTCGAAGCCGGTGGCCACAACGGTCACGCGCATCTCATCGGACAGGTTCTCATCAAAGGCAGTACCCCAAATGATGTTTGCATCGGGATGTGCGCTCTGGGTGATGAGGCCTGCGGCGGTCTCCACATCCTCCAGACCGATGTCCGGGCTGGAAGTGATGTTGATGATAACGCCGTGTGCACCTGCGATGCTGGTCTCCAGCAGCGGGCTGGAGATAGCAGCCTTGGCGGCGTTCTCGGCCTTGCCTGCACCCTTGGCGCTGCCCACGCCCATGTGGGCGTAACCGGCATCCTTCATGATGGAGCGCACGTCGGCAAAGTCCAGGTTGATGAAGGCGGGCACATTGATCAGAGCGGAAATGGACTCAACGCCCTGACGCAGCACGTTATCAGCTGCCTGGAAGGCATTCATCAGGGTGATCTTTTCCTGACTGATCATCTTCAGGCGCTCGTTGGGGATGACGATCAGGCTGTCAACGTGCATCAGCAGGTTGGCAATGCCCTGCTCGGCCAGCCCCATCTTGCGCTTGCCCTCAAAGGAGAAGGGCTTGGTAACGATGCCAACGGTCAGGATGCCCAGATCGTGTGCCACCTCGGCCACAACGGGTGCTGCGCCGGTGCCGGTGCCGCCGCCCATACCGGCGGTGATAAAGACCATCTGGGAGCCCTTGAGTGCGTTGGCGATCTCGTCCTTGCTTTCTTCAGCGGCACGCTGGCCGATCTCCGGGTCTGCACCCGCACCGCGGCCCTTGGTCAGCTTGGAACCCAGCTGCACCTTGACCGAGGCATGGTTCTTAGCCAGTGCCTGCTGGTCAGTATTCATTGCGATGAACTCCACGCCCTGCAGGCCATCGCTCACCATGCGGTTCACGGCGTTGCCGCCGCCGCCGCCCACACCGATCACCTTGATCGTCGTAACGTTCTCGTCCAGTTCTTCATCGAGCATCAATGCCATAACTTTGTCCTCCATCGGATTTTTATGTGGAACTGCGCAAAAGCCGCACAGATATTATCATACGATACTTATATAACAGTATCGTATCATTTTTTCGTTCCGATTGCAAGACAAAATTACTTTTTCGTGGGTGTTTTTTTCATAACCCCACTCCGGGCGGGTATTTCCTGCCAAATCTGTGCGCCCAGCCCCGCCAAAAGCCGGTCAAGATCTGCATACCCGCGCCGGACAAACTCCACCCCGCCAAGGCGGCTGCTGCCCCGGGCAGCCAGCGCCGCAAGCACCAGCGCCGCCCCGCCCCGCAGGTCCGGTGCAGTCAGCTTTGCCCCGCGCAGCGCCCCGGCGGGCTGCACATACAGGGTGCGCTCTGCCACCCGGACGTTTGCCCCCAGCGCCGCAAAACCATCGGCGCAGGCAAAACGATGCTCAAATACCCTGTCCTGCAAGCAGCTTTCGCCCTGTGCGCAGAGCATCACCGCCGCCAGCAGCGGGGCGGCGTCCGTGGCAAGGCCGGGATAAGGTGCGGTGTGCACATTTCCCGCACCGCGCAGCGCCCCGAACCGTGAAATGGCGGCAGCATCGCGCGCACGCTCTACGGTGCAGCCCATTTGTTCCAAAATTTCCAGCAGCGGGGCATACAGCCCGGGCGCACAGCCCGCCAGCTCCACCCGCCCTCCGGCTGCCGCCGCCGCACAGGCCAGCGTAGAGGCGATGATGCGGTCTGCCACCGGCGCAAAGGTGCAGCCCGCAAGGCAGCGCTTTCCCTGCACCCGGATGGTGTCGGTGCCCGCACCCTCCACGCAGCCGCCGCAGGCGTTGAGGAAGGCGGCAAGATCCACGATCTCCGGTTCCTTTGCGACACCATGCAGCACGGTCTGCCCCTGCGCTGTGGCAGCAGCCAGCAGCAGCGTCTCGGTAGCGCCCACGCTGGGGAAGCTGAGACAAATTTCTGCGCCCCGCAGCCCCGCCGGGGCGTACAGCGTAAGCTGTCCGGGCGCAGCGGGCAGCTGCCGCACCCCCATCTGCGCCAGCCCCTGCAAATGCAGGTCGATGGGTCTTGCTCCGATACGGCAGCCCCCCGGCAGCACGGTGCTCACCCGCCCCAGCCGCGCCAGCAGCGGCGCACAGAACAGGATAGACGCCCGCATCCGGCCTGCGGCCTCCGGTGCAAGGTCGGTGCGCATAGGCTGTCCCTGCACCACCAGTTCTGTGCCCTGCCAGCCCGCTGTGCAGCCCACGCCCTGCAGCAGGGCAAGACAGTCCTCCACATCGGTCAGGCGCGGCACATTTTGCAGCCGCACCGGCCCGCTGCATAGCAGCGCAGCTGCCAGCAGCGGCAGCACACTGTTTTTGGCCGCAGGCACTTCCACCCTGCCCTGCAAAGGCCGCCCGCCCGTAATGATCCAATCCCCAGCCATGCCAAGACCCCCGTTCTGCAAAAGATACCCCATGGTATGCAAAACGAGGGTCTTTGGTCAAAGAAATGCGCCGGAAACGGCTTTCCCGCCGTCTGCGGGATTTGTCCGGTCATTTGTCCGCTTTTTTCCGGTATTTTCGCGCCGGTTTTGCCCCACTGCGGCAGGAAATACCGCCTTTTATCAGCTTTCGCCCCGGGACACCGAAAGCACGATGCCCATCTCGCCCAGAAGCATCATCAGGCTGGTGCCGCCGGAGGAGAAAAAGGGCAGACTGATGCCGGTGTTGGGGATGGTGTTGGTGACCACCGCGATGTTCAACACTGCCTGCAATGCCACCTGCACCACAAAGCCCACCACCAGCAGTGCGCCAAAGCGGTCCGGCGCGTGCGCCGCCAGCGTGATACCCCGCCACAGCAGCGCGCTGAACAGCAGAATGACCGCACACGCGCCCAGAAAGCCCAGTTCCTCGCAGAGGATGGAAAAGATGAAGTCGTTCTGCGGCTCAGGCACGAACAGATGCTTCTGGCGGCTGTTGCCCAGCCCCAGCCCCGCCGCCCCGCCGGAGCCGATGGCGTACAGGCTCTGGATGGTCTGGTGGCCGTCGCCCAGCGGGTCGGCAAAGGGGTCCAGCCACGAGTTGAGACGGTCGGCGGCGTAGGGCACCAGCTCCGGCATCAGCACGATGGCCGTGCCGATGGCGGCAGCGCCGCCTGCTCCTGCCAGCATGAACCACCGCAGCCCGGTGCCGCCCACGAACATGAGCACCGCGCCGATGCTTAAAATCAGCACCGTACCGGAAAGGTGGGGCTCCAGCAGCATGAGTACCGCCACCACCCCCAGCACCAGCGCAAAAGGCACCACCCCTACTGCAAAGCTGTCCATGCGGTCGTGGTTCAAAGCGATGATGTGAGCAAATACCAGTACCAC
Organism: uncultured bacterium; assembly: GCA_905215595.1. Taxonomy (GTDB): domain Bacteria; phylum Bacillota; class Clostridia; order Oscillospirales; family Ruminococcaceae; genus Faecalibacterium. Next base: position 2,594 of record CAJMQZ010000047.1, on the reverse strand, counting down.
CGCAAATTTGGCGATCTCGCTGGGCTGTAATGTGCCCAGCCCCGGCAGCACCAGCCAGCGCTTGCAGCCGTTATATTCCGGCATGAACAGCACCGCCGTCAGCAGCACCAGCGAGAGTGCCAGCAGCGGCCACGCCAGCTTGTGATAGATGTGGTAGTCCACCCGGCTGGCCATCCACATGGCTACCAGCCCCATGGCGGCGTACAGCAGCTGCGGCCGCACATAGGCAAAGGCGTCCTGCCGCCGGTACAGCGCCACCGCACTGCTGGCGCTGCACAGCATCACCAGCCCAAAGGCTACCAGTGTGAGCACCAGCACCAGAAAGGGCAGGTCCATGGGCGGCAGCGGCCGCAGCAGTCCTTTGCGGGCAGCAGTTCTGTGCAATCCCGGTCACCTCCGTTTCTGTTATTGTACGCGGATGCGGGGGCGGTTAGTCATACGAGCTGCTGCCGGGCGCATACACTGCCCGCAAAGGGGGTGCTGCCATGCGCGGCTCAAAACCCACGGACGCCCTGCGCACTTTGCCGGAGCGGGAGTTCCGTCTGCGAGCACGGCTTATTGCGGTGGGACTGTGCGCCGTCTGCTTTGCAGGGCTCATCGGGCGGCTGTTCTGGCTACAATTATGCACCGGCGGCTGGTACACCCAGCGGGCGCTGGGGCAGCAGCTGCGGGACACCGTCGTGCCCGCCGACCGGGGCAAGATATACAGCGCCGATGGCGCACTGCTGGCCGCCAACAGCAGCTGCTGGACCCTGCGCGCCAGCCCCCGGGAGATGCCGGAGGATAAGCTTGCCCTTGCCGCCAAGGGGCTTGCGGAGATTCTGGAACTGGACGAGGCAAAGCTGCTGGAAAAGTTCAGCGACCGGCGCTCCAACGACTGCCTTTTGCGTTACCGGGTGGAGCGGGAAACTGCCGATGCCGTGCGGGATTTCTGCGCAGCGAACGGCATTACCGGCGTGCGCATCAATCAGGACTCCAAGCGCTGGTACCCACAGGGGGAGTTTTTGGCCTCGGTGCTGGGGTTCACCAACGTGGACAATGCCGGGGTCAGCGGGCTGGAACTTGAATACAACGACACCCTTACCGGGCAGAACGGAGTGGTGCTGACCGCCGTGAATGCTTGGGGCTACACGCTGGCGCAAAGCTACGAGACCGAGCTTGCCCCCGTGGAGGGCTGCGGGCTGCGGCTGACCATCGATGCAAATATTCAACATTATCTTGAAAATGCGTTGAATTATGCGGTGCAGGAGCACCATGTAGCCGCCCGCAGCGTGGGCATCGTGCTGGAGGTGAACACCGGGGCAGTTCTGGCCATGGCCACCACCCCGGCCTACGACCCCAACCAGCCCCGGGTCATCGCCGATAAGGCCGCACGCGCTGCCGTGGACGCCCTTTCCGGCAAAGAGCGCGCCGCCGCCTTACAGCTGGCACAGCAGACCCAGTGGCGCAACAAGGCGGTGAGCGACTTATACGAGCCGGGCAGCGTGTTTAAGCTCATCACCTGCGCGGCGGCGCTGGATGCTGGAGCCATTACCCGGCACTCTACCTTTTACTGCGGAGACTCTATCTCGGTGGCGGGCACGCGGTTCCACTGCGCCAACCACAAGCGTCACGGTAGCCAGACCGTGACCCAAGCGCTGGAAAACTCCTGCAACCAGAGCTTTATCCAGATCGGGGCGCGACTGGGCAAACAGGCTTTCTGCGATTATTTTGCCGCCTTCGGTCTGCGGGAGCCCACCGGCATCGACCTGCCCGCCGAGCCGAAAAAGAGCCTGTACTACACCGCCGACCGCATGGGGCCGGTAGAACTGGCTTCCTGCGCCTTTGGGCAGAGCAGCAAGATCTCGTATCTGGAAATGGCCTCCGCCGTCTGTGCGGTGGTGAACGGCGGCAAGCTGATGCAGCCGTATCTGGTCTCGGACATTCTTGCGCCGGACGGCAGCATTTTGCAGCACAACGCCCCGGTCTGCAAGCGGCAGGTCATCCAGCCCGCCACCTCTGCCACCATGCGGGAGATGATGGAGGCGGTAGTACTGTACGGCGGCGGGCGCAACGCGCAGATTGCGGGCTACCGGGTGGGCGGCAAAAGCGGCACCAGCCAGAAGCTGGACAGCGCCGACGAGAAGGCCCGCATCGCCAGCTTTGTGGCGGTGGCACCCATCGATGACCCGCAGTTTTTGTGTCTGGTCTGTCTGGATGAGTCCCACAGCTGGACCACCGCCGGCGGCAGTCTTTCGGCACCGGTCTGTGCCGAGGTGCTGGAGCAGACGTTGGTGTACAAGGGCGTCCCCCGGGCAGCAGACACCGGCAGCGCTGACGCGCAAGCCGCTGCCCTGCCCGCCGATGGGGACAGCTTTGACGGGGCGTGACGATTTTGAATGGCCTCCGCTTGCGCTCTGGCCATAGTCAGCGGAAAAATTATTTTAAATAGAGCAATGCCGGAGCGTCTGCGGACGCTCCGGCATTGCATTTTCACGGGAGGGCTCGTGACGGCAAACGGCAGTTGCAGCTTTGCTGCCAGAGAAACTTTCTGCTTGCTCAAGCGTGCAGGGACGCTCCGCTGGGCCAGAGGCAGGGAGGGGTGTTCCGACTCC
>CAJMQZ010000046.1 GCA_905215595.1 uncultured bacterium | reverse complement strand
ACTTCCGCAACCAGCCGGTGGGCTGCACCGCCACCATCGTCACCCAGATGTACGATGAAAACGGCGTGACCATCCCGCAAAAGACCGCCGGTCTGCTGCTGGCTGCCATCCTTTCGGATACACTGGTATTCCGCAGCCCCACCTGCACCCCCATCGACGTAAACGCCGCCAACCGTCTGGCAAAGATCGCTGGGGTGGACATCAACGAGTTTGCCAACGAGATGTTCGAAGCCGGCGAAAAGCTGGACGGCAAGACCGCCGAGGAAGTGTTCTTGCAGGACTTCAAGGTGTTCATGTGCGGTGATATCCGCTTTGGCGTGGCGCAGGGCAGCTACATGACCCGCAAGAACCTGACCGCCGCCGAGGCGCTGCTGAAGCCCTATCTCGAGGAAGCACGCAACAAGCAGAACGTGGAGGACATCTACATGCTGCTGACCGACGTGCCCAAGGAAGAGAGCGTGGTCATCTGCAACGGACGCTACGCCGCCGGGGTGCTGACGGATGGCTTCGACATCCAGCCCGACGCCGATGGCAGCTGGACGCTGCCGGGCGTGGTGAGCCGCAAAAAGCAGTTCATCCCCGCCCTGATGACCGCTTATCAGGAACTGTAAAGAAAGGGACAACCCCCTCAGTCACCTGCGGTGACAGCTCCCCCAAGGGGGCGCCTTTTGGCAATGTCGCAAAGTTTCCCGCCGTCGCTGAAGCCGTCCCCTTGGACAGACTCTCCCCGGCCGGGGAGAGATGTCGCGTTAGCGACAGAGTGGGGAGCGGGTGGCATCGCGTCAGCGATGACGGAAGGGGTAGGCTTTCCAGAAAAGCACACGGAGGGCAAAATGTTTGATTTTCTTTCCAAAAAGGATCGCACCCCGCCCGCACTGCCACAGGGCACGGTGCGGCGGCGCTACACCATCACCGGGCAGGTGCAGGGGGTAGGTTTCCGCTACCGGGCGCGGTACGCCGCGCAGACCCTTGACCTGACCGGCTGGGTGCAGAACGAGGATGACGGCAGCGTGACGCTGGAAGTGCAGGGCGACCCGGATAAGTTCATGTCCCTGTTTGCCATGATCCAGAAAAGCGACTATATCCAGATCACCGGCATCCGCAGCAAGAATATCCCGCCCGACCCGTGGGAGCGCGGCTTCTCGGTGAAGGGGTATTAAGGAACTGAATAGAAACAGAGCGCCTGACACCGCAGTGCGCCCTCTCAGTCAAAGCCTCCGGCTTTGCCAGCTCTCCCAAAGGGAGAGCCAAGAGCACTGCCAGAAACTTTCTCATTGCACCTAATACTTTAGCATCGGGGCTAACGGCTTGGCTCTCCCTTCGGGAGAGCTGGCGCGGGAGCGCCTGAGAGGGCGTACGCCGTCAGTCCTGTTTTAAAGTATCAAATGCAATAAAAAGCTTTCCCCCGTAAAAATACAAATCGGGCAGTCCGCAGACTGCCCGATTTTGTTCTATAATTCTATAAAAAGAATAATCCTTTTTTACCCCAGCACCTTGAGGGGGGAGTTTTCCACCCACAGGGTATCGTCCAGCAGGCGGGTGACGGCAAGCCGTCCATTTGCCGTTACCCGGGCGGGGTCGAGGGCGTAGAAGTCGCTCTCGGTCAGGTTTTCCGGGTCGGCGGTGGGGGAGATGCCCGCCACGCATACCCAGTGCCCGTAGGTGCTGCTGGTGGCAATGTGGGGGTAGTTCACCTCGTCCCAGCCGGAGCCGGTCAGGTGGTATTCATAAGTAGAGGTGCGGTTCGTGTGGCGCTTTACCCCGCTGACCGTGGTGTTTTTCAGGTGCACGATCACCGGATGCCCGGCGGAAAGCTCGCTGTACAGCTTTTTCAGGCACTCGGCGCGGGTGCCGGAGTACCCGGTGTAGCCCGCTGCCGACCACACTGCCCCGTTCGACCACATCCCGCTGCCGGAGCACACCTTGCCGTCCAGAATGGTGCGGGCGTAGCGCAGCGCGTACAGGCTGCACTTGCCGGAGGTCTGGTTGCCGATGGAAAGAATGTGGCTGGTGTCGAAGCTGAGCAGCCGGATGCCGTTTTTCTCTTTCAGCTCGGCGGCGTGGGCACGGGGCAAAAAGGCGCACAGCAGCAAAACCAGCGCCAGAACTGCCGCCGCCAGCCGCTGTGCCGCGCGGGCGGGACAGTGTTGCATGGGTACTTCCTCCAAGTTTGTTTCAATCTGGACATGATTTTACCACTAAAACGTGGTGAAAATGTGTAAAAAGGCAAAATAATGGGGAAAATGGCTCGCCCTCTCAGGCGCTCCCGCGCCAGCTCCCCCAAGGGGGGAGCCAAGCCGTAAAGTTCAGCACTAAAGTATTAGGCGCAATGAGGAAGTTTACGGCAGTGCTCTTGGCTCTCCCTTTGGGAGAGCTGTCACCAAAGGTGACTGAGAGGGCGCACACCGTTAGTCCTATCGCTAAAGTTTTAGACGCAATGAGAAACCTTCCGGGCGCGCTAAAGCCTTCACCCCTTGGGGACAGATTTCCCCCGGCCGGGGGAAGTCGGCCCTCAAGGGGACGGCTTCAGCGGTGGCGGGAAGCTTTGCGGCATTGCCAAAAGGCGTCCCCTTGGGGGAGCTGGCAAGCCCGACAGGGCTTGACTGAGGGGGCGCTCCTCAAAAAGGAGTTGACGCCTGCCAACACAACATATGTCCAAATTTAAGTGCTCCCGCACCCGGCAAAACCGCGCCGCCGGGGCAGGGAAGCGGAGATTCCGTAGACTGTCGACAGAATTGATTTCAGAACATACCAGAACTGCAACAAATCCCGCTTGTTTTCATCGCTTTTCACGAAACTGCTTCAGGAAGTTTAGCGATATTCCCGATTGACAAAACCGGCACCGGTCGGATATAATCAGGGCAGAAAGGCAACGATGGTTGCGCAAGACCTTTCGGAGAAAAGAAACATAACCACAAACAAGCTGATTGGAGGGATACCCTTATGAAGAACCTGAAAAAATTCGTAGCCCTGCTGCTGGCAGGTGTGATGGCTATGGTGATGCTCACCGCATGCTCTGGTGGCGGCACTGGCAGCAACTTGAAAGAGGATAAGGATGCCGAGGATAAGGTTCTGAGCAAGTACAGCACCGGCACCGCAAGCGTAGCTAATAACAAAGAACTGAAGGCTAAAGCAGAAAAGTTCTTGGACGAGAAGATCAAGGCTTCTGTCGGTATCGGCGGCTATAAAATTGTTATTGACGGTAAAGTAGAGGGTCAGACAGAAAAGTATCTGACGGTTCTCATAGCGACGAACTTCTCCTATGAGGATACGATACTGGGTGCTATTCTGACTCAGATCTCGCAGAAGATCAAAACTGATACGAATGTCAATATCAACCAGAATGGCACTTGGACGGACATTGGTGTTGTTGTCAAGGGTGACAGCAAGCATAGCTACATGGCAATTGCGTTCAAGGTCAAGAACCCCAACTACCACAAATAAGTAAAGAATCATCAGTCCTTTCTTTCCCCGGAGAGCACCCGCCCTCCGGGGCTTTTTGTATCCAACAAATTGACGTATCTGCACAAAAATAATTGGAAAATATAGGCGGTCTGTGCATTGACGCGGCAGGCAGGGAGCTGTAAAATGAGCATAGGCAGTCCGGGCTTTTGGGGCGCGGATAAAGTCTGTAAATTTTTTATTTGGAGGAACCTAACATGAAAAAGATGAAACGTCTTGTGGCCGTTCTTCTGGCCGGTATCATGGCACTGGCAGTGCTCACCGCTTGCAGTGGCGGCAGCGGCACCAACAGTTCGGAGTTTGAGAATAAGGTCGAGCGGGCCTATATGGCAAAACTGAATGAGGCTTTTGGTACGGAGTTCAATAACGATGCTGCCATCAAGAAGCTGGCTGTCAATTACATCCAAGAGGTAAGCGGCGCACCGACTCTGAGCAATACAGCACTTTGGAAAGCAGAACAGCCTACTAAAACAACTCAGAATCAGGTAATGGTCTGCTTCGACCCGACGCAGTCCACCGGCGAAAAGTATGTGAAGTTCTACTACGAAGTGGACAAGGCAGAGAATATTACGCCGGATGCAACAAACATTGCTACCCTGAAGCTCACTTGGGACACTATTCAGAAACTCGCAGCCAGTGGTGGTAAGACCATCGAGCTTACCGCGCTGGGTGTTGGCGCAAAGACCATCGGCGGCAAGACCTATGTTGCCATCGGCATTGGAATGAAAGTTTGATTTGCACAGTAATTGAATCACACCTCGCCCCGGAGAGCACCCCGCTCCCCGGGGCTTTTTGTATCCAACGAACTGACGTATCTGCTCAAAAATAACTGGAAAATATAGGGGGTCTGTACATTGACGCGGCAGGCAGGGAGCTGTAAAATGAGCATAGGCAGTCCGGGCTTTTGGGGCGCGGATAAAGGCTGTAAATTTTTTATTTGGAGGAACCTAACATGAAAAAGATGAAACGTCTTGCGGCTGTTCTTCTGGTCGGCATCATGGCACTGGCAATGCTCACCGCTTGCGGCGGTACGCCCAGCACCCCCGTGACGCGTGATGAAGCACTGGAAAAGAGCGTTGCCGAATGGACCGTGGAGCTGGGCAAGGGCGCAAAGCTGAATCTGACTGAGGACGCCGCCCTGACTGCGATCAGCGAGAAGTGCCTGCCTTCCAAGGTTAAGGAATATGATGCTACAATTGCTAACGACAGGCAGGCTTTCGAGAAAGCAGTGACTGAGATGGATGAGATTTTTGATGAGGTAAGGAACGGCAAAAAGGTTGCAGTGGTGGAGATGAAGTTCCTGAAAAATGAGGAAGTCACCAAGGAGAGCCTGACCGCTAAAGTTCAGAAAGATATGGACGGCATTTTCAGTATTTTGCATGCTGCTGGTGTTGAGCACCCGGCCAAGTTTGGCGTTACCGTTACCAAGCAGAAGGCATATACTCTGATCCTCTTTATGGTCAGCGAATAAGCGCACCTTCTCAAAACTGCACCCCGCCCCGAGGAGCACCTGCTCTCCGGGGCTTTTTGCGTACAAAATACCCCCTCAGTCTCGCTACGCTCGCCAGCTCCCCCAAGGGGACGCCTTTGGGCTATGCCGGAAACTTCCCCATTATGCCTAATACTTTAGCAATGAGCCTTAGACCTTGGCTCTCCCTTCGGGAGAGCTGGCGAGCGTAGCGAGACTGAGAGGGTTGGCTTTTTTTCGCCTTTTTGTGACAAACCCCGCCCGCTGTGATACAATAAAAGGGTATCGAACTCACACAGAAAGGACGTTTCCATGCAGCTGTTTGAACTGGTCAGCCCACGGCTGTTCCGCCCGCTGGCGGGGCCCAACCGGGCGTTTTATGCAGAGCTTTTGCTGCTGCTCTGGGAGGAGTGCCGCCATACGGCAGATTACAGCATTTCCCGCGCCGAAGCCGTCTCCCGTGCCGAGGATTATTTTGCCGCGCTGGCAAAGCCGCTGGCGCTGGACGCCGACGGTGCGGGCGACGAGGACGAGCAGCCCACCCGCGACCCCCACACGCTGGCGGTGGGCTTTTTGCTGCGTCTGCGCCGCACCGGCTGGCTGGAGGAGCAGCCCGGCAGCTACGAAAGCGAGTCCACCTTTGCCTTTATGCCGGAGGTCACCCCGCTGCTGGACGCGCTGGAGGAAATACTGAACCCCCGGGTGGTCACCTACACCGGCAAGCTGTACAAGGCGTGGCAGCTGCTGGGCAGCATCGGACAGGAAAAAAGCCCCTACGAAAACGTGCTGCGGGAGGTGGCGGCAGACCTTGAGACCCTGAACAAGTCTCTGCGCGCCCTCAACGCTTCCATCGGGCATTACATCGACCGCCTGACCCATAACCGCATCCCGCAGGAGGTGCTGGAACTGTTCGACCAGTACGAGGAAAAGGTGGTGGCAGCGGCGTACCATCGCTTTAAAACCAGCGATAACCTGTTCAATTACCGCGCCTATCTGGAAGAAGAGCTGGACGACTGCGAGCAGAACCAGCTGCCGCGCTTAGCGCTGGATTACGCCCGGGTGGAGCGCTGCGCCCCCGGCGAGGCTGCACCCCGGGTGCGTGCCCTCATCCAGCAGCAGCGGGACGCGCTGGAAGAGATGAGCACCCTGATGAAGGAGATCGATGCCAGCCACATCCGCTACCGCAAGCGGGCGGTGCAGCGGGCACAGTTTTTGCTGCTGAGCGACCGCTCGGCGCAGGGCAGCGTCACCGCCCTGCTGCGCCGCTATGCCGAGGACATCCGCAGCCCGGAGCAGCTGTTTGAAGTGGACGACGGCCCGGTGGCGGCGCGGCTGCACCTGTACCCGGCGGCAGTGTTCGGCGCAAAGCCGCTGTATCCCCCCGCCGCGCCCCGCACCGAAGCACCTCTTGCCCCGGTGCGCACCGAGCCCCTTGACCCCGACCGGCTGCGGCAGGAGCAGCAGCTGCTGCTGGACTACGCCCGCCTTGCCGTCACCGAGGAAAACGTAGCGCTGCTGGCGCAGCAGGCATTGGCTGCCCGTCCGCAGGTGAACGCCTCCACTCTTGTGGAGGAATATCCGAACGACTTTACAGGCATCATCGGCCTGCACACCTATTCCCAGTCGCCGCACCGGGAGTATGATATCACCCTGACCGGAAACTGGGTGGAGCGCGGCGGCTTCCGGTTTCAGGATTTTGTCCTGACCCGCCGCAAGGAGGTAAACACGGATGGCAACCATTGATCTGCTGGAAGAGACCGCAAACTATCTGCTCAACCACTGTTTTGTGCTGGGCTGCGTAGAGGAACAGCGGGCAAAATATCTGTATATTCAGGATCACCTCAACGAGGTGCGTGCGGTGTTCAAGCCCTTGGGCTACGCGGTGCTTTTGTACCCCGCGCCCATGCAGGCGGCGGCGCTGGTCAACGAGCACGAGGGCAGTCAGGCACGGCTGCTCAAGTACGAAAGCATTTTGCTGCTGGTGCTGCGGCTTTTGTACCTGCAAAAGCGGGAAAGCCTTGCCGCCAGCGCGGACGAGGTGCTGGTGACCGTAGAAGAAGTACAGGCCGAATTGCAAAAGATGAACCTGCCCCGCAAGCTGGATCAGCAAACGCTGGAAAAGCTCATGCGCACCCTGCGCCGGTACAATCTGGCGCGTCCGGTGGGGCGGCTCTCCGGGCTGGACAGCCGCATCGAGGTGTTCCCCACGGTGCTGCTGGCGCTGCCGGATGCCGACCTTGCGGATGCCGCCGCCGAGAGCGCCCGCACCCGCACCGAGCTTGGCCTGTACGAGCGCCCGGAGGGCGCAGACATGGAAGCAGGGGAGGGTGAAGCATGATCGAACTCAAGCGCCTGAAGCTTATCAACTGGCACAACTTTGAAAATACCACCTTCGACTGCGCCCGCCTGACCTATATGATCGGCGTGAACGCCGTGGGCAAGACCACCATTCTGGATGCCATCCGCTACTGCCTGACCACCAACCGCAATTTCAATGCGCTGGGCAATAAAAAGAGCGGCCGCACCCTGCAGGGCTCTGTCCACGCCAAGCAGCGCGGCGAGAACGCCTACCGCCGCCCGGGCCATACCGTGGCCTACATCGGGGCGGAGTTCTGGGACAGCGTCAAGCGCACCCCCTTCGTCATCGCGGTGCGGGTGGAGTCCGAAGGTCCCATGCAGGAGCTGCACCCCGGCGATCAGACATGGTATCTTTCGGAGGACGGCTGCACGCTGGAACAGCTGCCCTTCATCGACCCCAAGACCGGTGCACCCAGCGCAAAGGAGGACTTCAAGCCCGCAGCGGGCCGTCTCTCCTACACCCGCAGCCCCAGCGAAGCGCGGGACCGCATCTGCCGTGCGCTGGGCATTGGGCGCGCCTCCAGCCCCTTGGGCAAAAAGTTCAACGAGGTGTTCCAGATGGGCACCAGCATGGACGAGATCCCGAACTTCCGGGAGTTTTTGTACCAGTACATCCTCCCGCAGCCGGAGCTGGACTTGGAAGCCTTGCAGGGTGACCGCTTGGAGCTGGAAAACCTGCACGCCGTTCTGGCGGAAGCCCAGACCCGCGCCGATGCGCTGGACGAGATCGTGCGCTATGGCCGCGAAGCCACCGAAAAACAGACCGAAGCCCTTGTGAACCGGGGCGCCGCCCTGCTGGCGCGGGCTGCTGCCGATGCCGGGGAAAAGGCCGTCTGGCAGGAGCGGGTAGACGCCGGACGCCGCCAGCAGGAAACGCTGCGCACCCGCTACGCCGAGGCCAAGACCGCCGAAGCGGAAGCCCGCCGCGCCTACCTGACCGCCCACAGCGCCGCCGGTGCCAGCGGCGAGGGCCGCGCACTGGACGCCCTCAGCGAGGAGCTGGCACACCGGCAGACCGCACTGGATGCCGCCGCCCGCCGCGCCGACACCGCCGAAAAAGCCGCCGAAAAGACCGGCAACCTGCTGGCAGTGCTGCGCCGCAGTGGCTTTGCCGCCGGGCAGAAGCTGGCCGACCTGACCCCGGACACCCTGCCCGCCCTGACCGACTGGCTGACCGCACAGGAAAAGCCGCTGGAAGAAGCCTATTTTGCCGCCCGGCAGCACACCGCCGCCTTGCAGCGGCAGCAGACCGAGAAACGCGCCGAGCTGGATGCCGTATCCGGCGGCAAGTGGGTGTACCCCCACGGCGACGCCGCCACCCGGGTGCGGGACGCCGTGAATGCCGAGCTGAAAAGCCGGGGCATGGAGCCGGACGCCCGCATCTTCTGCGAGCTGCTGAACGTGGAGGACGAGAGCTGGCAGGACTGCGTGGAAGCCTGTCTGGGCGACCGCCGGTTCGATATCCTTGTGCCGCCCGCCCACTACGCCGCCGCAAAGAGCGCCTTTGTGGCGCTGAAAGAGAAGGTGGGCCCCATCAGCCTGCTGGACACCCCGGGTCTGCGCAAGGCCAACCGCCGCGCCGACACTGCTCCCGCCGACAGTCTGGCGGCACAGGTCACCAGTGAAAACCCGCTTGCCGCGCAGTACGCCGACACCATCCTGCGCCGCATCGTCTGCTGCGACACCCCCGACACGCTGGAAAACTATCCCGACAGCGCCACCCGGGACCTTCTGCGCCACCACCCCTTCCGGTTGGAACGTCTGCGCACCCCGCAGCGCTATATCGGCTTGGAAGCCCGCCGCGCCCGCGCCGGGGCACTGACAGGGGAGATGAACGCCCTTGCTGAAGAGGTACGCGCCGCCGCACAGGCGGAGCAGAACCTGAAAGCCGCATACAGCCAGTACCAGACCCTTTTGCGCGGCACCACGCTGGAAGAACTTGCCGCTTTGTGGGACGCCCGCGCCGCCCTGACCGCCGCCCGCGCGGCGGTGGAGGAACAGGCCGCAAAGCTGGCCGAGTGCCGCGAGAATCCGCTTTTGCAGCAGTTGTATAAGGAGGAAGAGGTGCGCGAAGCCGCATGGGAAGCCGCCCGCACTGCCGTGGAGCAGACCGGCGGCGATCTGCGCGTATGCGAAAAACAGATATCCTCCTGCGAGGCGGAGCAGCAAAAGGCGGTGGACACCGCCGAAAAGAGCGCACAGGCCGCCGAGAGTTTCTTTGCCGCCCACCCGCTGGTGGAGCCGCTCTCCCGCAGCCGTCAGCAGGCGCTGACCGGGCCGGACAAATCTCCCCGCGCCGCCGCGCAGGCCGCCGAAAAAGCACAGGCCAAGCTGGACGATGCCCTGACTGTCTACCTGAACAGCACGCTGGAACCGGCGCAGAAAGCCTATAACCAGCGCTACGTCTGCGATTATCCCTTGGGGCTTGCCGGGCTGGAGCAGTACCGCGCCCAGCATGAGAGCCTTGTGCGCATCGACCTGGAGCGCTACGCCGCCCGCTTGGAGCAGGCGCAGCGGGACTGCAAGGACCGCTTCCGCAAGGATATTTTGTTCCGCATGAAGGACGATATCTTCAACGCCCGGCGGCAGTTCCGGGAGCTGAACAAGGTCATGGAGCAGCTGACCTACGGCGAGGAAGTCTACCGCTTTGAGCTGGAGCCCAGCCGCGACCCGCAGCTTGCGGCATTCTATCAGGTCATCGTGGATAAAGGCAACCAGCAGATGACCGAGGGCGACTCTCTGGACAACCTTGCCGCCACCGCCGACCCCGCCTACGAGCGTCAGGTGGACGAGCTGATGGAAAAGATCATGGCAGACGTGGACGAGAACACCCGCGCCCGGCAGGAGGGACGCACCGCTGCCGGTGCCACCCTTTCGGACTATGTGGACTATCGCACCTATCTGGATTACGATATCAAGGTGACCAATCAGGTCACCGGGCAGCAGGCGTATCTGTCCCGCGTCAGCCGCGATTCCTCCGGCGGCGAGAATCAGGCACCCTTCTATGTGGCCATCTGCGCCAGCCTTCTGCAAATCTACCAGAAGAGCGAGAACAGCATCCGTCTGGTGCTGCTGGACGAAGCCTTCAGCAAGATGACCAGCGACCGCATCCGCCCCATGATGGAACTGTTCCGCCGCCTGCAATTGCAGGTGCTGCTCATCTCCACCGTGGAAAAGAGCACCGCCATCCAGCCCTATTGCGATATCACCTACTCCATCGTCCGCCACGGCGACGCCAACGCCATCGCGCCCTTTGTCCGTCTTGCGGCAGAGCATGAAGAAACTTGAACAGCATACACTTTACGCTATAATAAAAATGAGCAACGGAGGACGGAACAGGCAGCCGTCGCCCATTGTTAGGAGATGTGGGAATCGTCACCCCACCCTTGCTCAAAAAGAGAACACCCGCTGCGTTCGCAGCGGGTGTTCTCTTTTTTCGTGTTTTACACTTTGCGGCGGAATGATGCAAAACGGAGCTTGACATAAAAAATAAACTTTGCTATACTGTTTTTTGCTCATCGGAGGGCTGTTTCAACGTAATTGAAGGGCCGGATAAGATGTCATCGTTCGTGTTTCCCGGAGGCTGTGGGCACCGTAGTGCCGCAGCAGAAGAGGGAACGCACCGGAGCGGTGGTTCTTATCCGGCCTTTTTGTATATGTGAAGTTCAAAAAGGAGGAGTTATGCCAAAGGAAGCCATCCAATTGTCCGACCATTTCAACTATTCCCGTCTGCTGCGGTTCGTGCTGCCCTGCATCGGCACCATGCTGTTCACCTCCGTCTACGGCATCGTGGACGGCCTGTGCGTTTCTAACTTTGTGGGCAAAACGGCCTTTGCAGCGGTCAACCTCATCATGCCGCTGCCGCAGCTGCTGGGCACTGTCGGCTTTATGCTGGGCACCGGCGGCAGCGCCATCGTAGGCATCACGCTGGGCGAGGGCGACCAGAAAAAAGCCGACCGCTATTTTACCATGTTTATGTGGGCGGCGCTCATCTCGGTCAGTGTGCTGGCCGTGCTGGGCATTGTGTTCCTGCGGCCGGTCGCCGTGCTGCTGGGCGCAAAGGGAGAGCTGCTGGACTACGCCGTGCGCTACGGGCGCATCCTGATGCTGGCGCTGCCGCCCTTTGCGCTGCAAAATATGTTCCAAAGCTTTTTCGTCACCGCCGAAAAGCCGCTTCTGGGCTTCTGGTTCACCGTTGGTGCAGGCTGCACCAACATGGTGCTGGACGTGGTGATGGTGGGTATGCTGCACTGGGGCGTGGAGGGTGCTGCCATTGCCACCCTGATCAGCCAATTGGTGGGCGGCGTGCTGCCGGTGTTCTATTTTATCGACCACCACAATACCAGCCGCCTGCACCTGTGCAGAACGCAGTTTTACGGCCGCGTGCTGTGGGATGCCTGTATCAACGGCTCTTCCGAGCTGATGACCAGCCTTTCCATGTCGCTGGTCAATATCCTGTATAACTTCCAGCTGCTGCGGCTTGCCGGAGAAAACGGCGTGGCGGCTTACGGCGTTATCATGTACGCGGCCTTCCTGTTTGTGGCGGTGTTCGTGGGCTATGCCGTGGGCAGCGCGCCCATCGTCAGCTTCCATTACGGCGCGCGCAACCACGCCGAGGTGCACAACCTCTACCAGAAGAGCCTGCGCCTCATCGCCGTGGTAGCTGTGAGCATGACGGCGGCGTCTATGGTCATCATCCCCTATGTGGCACGCATCTTTGTAGGCTACGATGCCCAGCTGCTGGCGTTGACCAGCCGCGCTTTCCGGCTGTATGCGCTGAGCTTCCTCATCATGGGCTTCAACGTATATGCGTCCTCCTTCTTCACGGCGCTGGGCGATGGCGTGACGAGTGCTCTCATCTCTTTTCTGCGCACTCTGCTGTTCCAGCTTGCCGCGCTGCTCCTGCTGCCCGCCCTCTGGGGCATTGACGGCGTGTGGCTGGCTGTCACCGCCGCCGAGCTTGCCGCGCTGGCGGTGAGCGTGTATATGTTCATGACAAAAGATCAGAAATTCCATTACCGTCATGTTTGACGCGCCATAACAAAAAAGCCGCCGGGGCCCCGGCGGCTTTCCTGTTATTCAAAGGTATATTCCACCAGCTGGCAGTTTTTGATGCCCGCAGCGGCGTATTCCTCGTTGGTCATATCGTAAAAATAGGAGTGCACCACCCGGGCGATGCCGTTGTGCGCCACCAGCAGGTAGGTTTTGCCGGTGTCGGCTTTCAGCTCGTCCAGCAGGTTGTAGATGCGCTGCGCCAGCTGCATCATGCTTTCGCCGCCGTCATAGCGGTCGGCAAAGTGGGTCTTGGAGATGCGGAACTCCGCGCCGTCCCGGGGTGTGCCCTCGTATTTGCCAAAGCACTGCTCCCGCAGGCGGGGCTCGCAGCGGGCGGGCAGACCGGTAGCGGCGGCAATGGCCTTTGCGGTGTCGGCGGCGCGGGAGAGGGGAGAGTACAGGATCTCGTCGATGTGCAGGCCGCTGTCCCGGACAAGCTCCCCCAGCTGCCGCGCCTGCTGCTGCCCGCGGGCGGTCAGCGGGCTGTCGGTCATGCCGCAGATCTTATTTTCCACGTTCCATACCGTTTCGCCGTGGCGGGTGAAATAGATAGTATGCATAAAATTACTCCTTACAGCTTGTGCAGGGTGCCGTCCGGCAGCAGACAGACGGTGTCTCCCTCGTCGATGCCAAGACATGTCAGCTCCCTGTCCGGGTAGGGAAGAATGCGGGCAGCCCCGGCGGCATCGGTCAGGGTCACATCGCACAGCACCGGCTGCCCGGCGGGCAGCTCCTCGCAGCCGTACAGCTGCTCGTCAATGCGCAGCACGCGGTATTCCGGCATGGTACAGCCCCTCCTTTGTGGTTTTCCTTATTATATAGCACCCGGGGGCTTTGGTGCAAGGGGGACATGACCCTCTCAGTCATCGCTGCGCGATGCCAGATTCCCCCTTTTGTCGCTGCGCGACATCTTCCCCCGGAGCGGGGGAAGTCTTTCCTCTCAGGGGGAGCTTTTTGCCATCTTCCGGTCAGTGCGAATAAAGCTCCCCCTTCGGGGGAGCTGGACGCGACCAACGGGAGCGGACTGAGAGGGTTTATTCTCCCCCGCTTGACAGCAATGCGGAGAAATTGTTACAATACGATTACGACTGCAAACCATGTGGAGGGGTTCATGAATATTACGGAACTGCGGTATCTGGTAGCCATCATGAAATGGGGGTCGGTGTCGGCGGCGGCAAAGCAGCTGTACGCGGCGCAGCCCAACGTCAGCAAGGCGCTGAAGAATCTGGAAGAGGAATACGGGGTGCGCATTTTCGAACGCTCCTCCACAGGCATGATCCCCACCGAGCAGGGCAAGCGGTTCATCGCGCAGGCGCAGCGGGTGCTGCAGCAGGTGGACGAGCTGAAGCAGGAGGCGCACCAGCAGCGCAGCTGCGCCGAGCTGCGGGTGGTGCTGACCCATGCCACCTACGCCTCCTACGCGGCGGTGGATTTTTTGCAGCAGGCAGCCCGCAGCGAGCAGCTGCGGGCACATATCCGGGAGAGCGGTGCCATTGAAGCCTTGGACTTTGTGCTGCGGCAGGGCTACCACATAGCGCTGCTGCGCTATGCCGCCGAGGACGAGGACTACTACCTGCGCTACTGCCAGCGCCACGGCCTGCGGCAGGAGCCTATCATGGAGTTTTCCTACCTACTGCTCACCAGTCAGGACAGCCCGCTGGCGCGGCGGCAGGTGCAGGACCTTGACGAGCTGAACGATTACATCGAGGTGCTGCACGGCGACACCCATCTGCCCGGGGACGAGAGCACCGCTTCCCGCTGGGAGGTGAACCCCAACCGCCGGATCCATGTGTACGAGCGGTGCAGCCAGTTCTCTATTCTGCAAAACCTGCCCACGGCCTATATGTGGTCGTCCCCCATGCCGCAGCGCGCGCTGGAGCAGTACCATCTGGCACTGCATAATTGCCCGGCGCAGAAGCAGCAGATGCGGGACGTGCTGGTGTACCCGGAGCGGGAGCCTTTGCAGCCGGAGGAGCAGCTGTTTGTGCAGCTGCTGCACAAGCAGGCAGATGCCACCATCAAGGACAGCGGGTGGAAGAAGATTTAAAATGCGCGCCGCGTCTTCCGGGTTGCGGCACCCAGCATCCGCATCGTGCCTTGGGCGGCACGCGCGTCTTGCTGGCCGCTGCCCCAACAACTCCTCCCTGTTTCCGCCGCTGGCGGCGGTCGTCGTTGTTGCAGCGGAAGAATTATTTTAAATTTTGGGGTACAGAAACGCCTGCGGGCGTTTCTGTACCCTTTTTTCACGGAAGGGGTGCCCCGCCTGAGAGGGCAGATTTCCCTTCTTTTCGTCCCAAATTCCACGTTTTGGGGAGAAAATCGCAAACGATTAAGCAAAGTGCACAAAAAGGCGGCACAAAGTTTGGCGGGGGCGGATTTGACCGTTCCCGGGAGAATGCTTTTGAGAAACAACAGAACAAATTAAAACGAACTATCGCAACAAACGGCGAGTTTGCTAGAACAAACAAAATAAGCGGCCATATACTTTTTGATATGGGAACTATACCCAAAAAATATTAACACAATTATGAAAAAGGTGTTAACATGAAGCCAGAGATCGGTCATAGCCGCAGTATGGCATAAGCTGCCGGCGGCTGAAATTCAAAAGGAGGTTTCTGGTATGATTAGTTTCTTACTGTGTCTGGCGCTTCTGATCGTAGGCTACTTTGTCTATGGTAAGATCGTGGACAACACGTTCGGACCGGACGACCGCGAAACTCCTGCTGTGCGCATCAACGATGGCGTTGACTACGTTGTGATGCCCCAGTGGAAGCTGTTCCTCGTCCAGCTGCTGAACATTGCAGGTCTGGGCCCCATCTTTGGTGCACTGCAGGGTGCTCTGTGGGGTCCCGTGGTGTTCCTGTGGATCACCTTCGGCACCATCTTTGCAGGTGGTGTGCATGACTACTTCTCCGGTATGATGAGCGAGCGCAACGATGGCGCATCCATCGCTGAGGTCACCGGCAGATACCTCGGACCTGTCATGCAGAACATCATGCGTGTGTTCTCTGTTGTGCTGCTGATCATGGTTGGTACCGTGTTCGCAGTGGGCCCCGCAGGCCTGATCGTTACCCTGTGCAAGAACAGCGGCATGTCCGGTCTGCTGACCACCACCCTGTTCTGGCTGATCATCATTCTGGTGTACTACTTCATCGCAACCTTTATCTCCATTGATGCCATCATCGGTAAGATCTACC
>CAJMQZ010000045.1 GCA_905215595.1 uncultured bacterium | reverse complement strand
GAAGATAGTTAGCTGGAAACGGCTTGTGAAAATAGGTAGTCGCCGACTTGAACAAAGAGCTCTGAGATGAAAGTCTCAGGGCTTTTTTGTTGCGCTATATGCCAAGGGGTTGCAGAACAGGGAAAATGCTGGTATTCTCAAAGCAGGAAAGGGTGAGAATATGCGTTCGGACAGAACATACAAGGATACAGCAAAGCATTATGCAACGGTACTGGTGCTTTTACTGTTTTGCAGCATCGTATTTTATGTGCAGACACATTACCAGCACACTTCGTCGTCCCGGCCTGAGGATGACTATCAGGGCAGAATACCGCAGTTTCATAGCAGCGTAGATCGGGATGATGACGGGGTAGACGACCAGCTTGATATTCTGAACGGCGCACTGGCCTATGTGAGCACACATCCAAAATACAAAAGCCGCTATTATGAAACCGGTTATCCTGACGATGGTTATGGCGTTTGCACCGATGTAGTTGCTTATGCCTTGAAGAATGCGGGATATGATCTGCAGGTGCTTGTGGACGCAGATATCCGGGAGCAGCCACAGGATTATATGGTGGAAGAACCGGATGCAAACATAGATTTCCGGCGGGTGCGAAACCTGAAGGTGTTTTTTTCGCACACAGCATTTGCCTTAACCACAAATGTTTCAGAAATAGGGGAATGGCAGGGCGGCGATATTGTGATCTTTGAAAGACATATCGGCATCGTGTCCGACCGGCGAAATAAAAACGGAGTGCCCTATATCATTCACCACAATGACCCATGGCAGACAGCTTACGAACAGGACATTCTGGAAAAACGAACCGACATCGTGGGTCATTACCGGATTTCAAAATAAAAAAGCGGCCCCGCTACACTGTGCATAACAGTGCGGCGGGGCCGCATACTTTATTGGGTGGTGTATCGGTTACGATACAAGCCTCAGCTTAGCCCTTGCCTGCGCAGCCGAACAGCTCGATCTTCTCCTTGCACTTGGCCTCGATGGCCTTTGCGCCGGGAGCCAGCAGCTTGCGGGGGTCGAAGCCCTTGCCCTGCTGATCCTTGCCCTCTTCGATGTACTTGCGGGTGGCCTCAGCAAACACCAGCTGGCACTCGGTGTTGATGTTGATCTTGGAAACGCCCAGGCTGATGGCCTTTGCAATCATCTCGTCGGGGATGCCGGTGCCGCCGTGCAGAACCAGGGGAATGTTGTTGGTGGCCTTGTGGATGCGATCCAGAGCCTCGAAGTCCAGACCCTTCCAGTTTGCAGGGTAGACGCCGTGGATGTTGCCGATGCCGGCAGCCAGGAAGTCGATGCCCAGAGCGGTGATCTTTGCGCACTCCTCGGGATCAGCGATCTCGCCGTTGCCCACAACGCCGTCCTCAACGCCGCCGATGGAGCCGACCTCGGCCTCGATGCTCAGGCCCTTGGAGTGTGCCAGAGCGACCAGCTCCTTGGTCTTTTCCACGTTCTCCTCGATGGAGTAGTGGCTGCCGTCGAACATGATGGAGGAGAAGCCGGCCTCAACGCAGGCCTTGCAGCCCTCGTAGGTGCCGTGATCCAGATGCAGAGCAACGGGAACAGTGATGCCCATGGAATCGACCATGGCGCTGACCATAGCGGCAACGGTCTTGAAGCCGGTCATGTACTTACCTGCACCCTCGGAAACACCCAGAATGACGGGGCTCTTCATTTCCTCGCAGGCGGTCAGGACTGCCTTGGTCCACTCCAAGTTATTGATGTTGAACTGCGGCACACCGTAGTGGCCATCGCGTGCCTTGAGCAGCATTTCGGTTGCATTTACCAACATTATTCATTACCTCCAAAAATTATCGGGGTTCCGGCTCTGCCACACACCGCATTGTGCATGGTTTAACAAGCCCACATGGTTAGTATACCCCAAACTGCGCCTAAAATCAATCCGAACAGGCGCTTTTTCTTGCATAGAGCCGCTGCGGAACGGGCGCGACACAAGGCGGCTCCTGCGCCTGCGGCAGGAACGCTCCGCGTCTGGCGACAAAAATCCATATACACTGCAACATCTGCCTTGTGCGCGAATGGCACGAGTTTTCAACACATTTTAACATTCGTCAAAATGATATTGGAGGAAATTGCAAAAGCGGACAATTTCCGGTTTAAAAAATTGTCATAATTCCGACTTGAATTTTACAAATTGTAAGGCTTTTGCCAGGATATGGGGGAAGCTGCTGTTGAAAACCCGGTGGAAACTGTTTAATTCCACCCAGAAAACGGGCGCTGCGGCTGGACTTTTACACACTTTCCACCGAGTTTTCAACTTGTGGAAAAATCACAGGCTGTTTACGGAGTGTATAGACGCATTTTGTGGAAAACTTTTTGCTTTGGCAAAACAGCGGAAATGCGCCGTGCGGCCCGGGCAGCGGGCAAAACATTTTTACAGCTGTCCTGTCCGGCGGGGAAGCTGCGTTTTACTGAAAAAATTTTAGGCGTCAGAAAATAAAATCCCTGCAATTTGTGGCGAAGCCGGGCGAGATATGGTATACTTTATTTTGGATTATCATAAACAAAATAAAACGCTCCGGTGCGGCGCAGACCGCCCGGAACGGAAGGAGCATAAAAAAGATGGAAGAACGTAACCAGCCGCGCCGTCCGCGCCGCGATGCAGAGCAGCCGCAGCAGAAGAGCGAGAGCCTGATCTACGGCAAAAACCCGGTGACCGAGCTGCTCAAGAGCGGTTCCGGTGTGGACACCGTGCTCATTGCCGAGGGGATGGCCCCGGCAGTGGCGGCATACTATACAGCACTGGCCAAAGAGGCCGGCGCAACGGTCAAGCGGGTGCACCCCAACAAGCTGCGCCTGATGACCGGCACCGAGAGCCATCAGGGCGTGGCAGCCTTTGCCAGCGAGATCGAGTACGTGACCGTGGAGGATCTGCTGGCCGCAGCCAAGGCCAAGGGTGAGCCGCCTTTTCTTGTGCTGAGCGACGGCATTGAGGATCCCCACAATCTGGGGGCAGTCATGCGCAGCGCATTGCTGTGCGGTGCCCACGGCATCGTCATCCCCAAGCGGGGTGGTGCATCCGTTACCCCCACCGTCATCAAGTCCAGCGCAGGCGCTGCCGAGCGTCTGCCGGTGGCACGCGTGGCCAATATCGGCGAAACCATCCGCCGCCTGAAGGAGCAGGGCGTGTTCGTCTACTGCGCCGACATGGACGGAGTGTCCCTGCGCAAGAATAACCTGACCGGCCCCATCGCGCTGGTACTGGGCAGCGAGGGCAGCGGGGTATCCCAGCTGGTCAAGAAGCTGTGTGACGGCGTGGTGCGGCTGGATATGGCTGCCCCCGGCACCGGTGTGGACAGCTATAACGTTTCGGTGGCGGCAGGCATTATCCTGTACGAGATCCAGTCGCAGCGCGCCGTAGAAGAATAAAACAAGCGGTAAACTCCATCCAGAACAGTGGGAGGGACAAGGATGCCGAACAATACAAATGAACGCAAGGGCAAGCAGGCGGGGGAGCTCTCGGCAGAAGAGCGGTTCCGCAACTTTTTCAGCACCAGTGTGATCGATCTGCCCGAGGAGATGACCCGCCGGGATGAGCCTGCTCCGGTGGAGGAAAAGCCCAAGGCCGGGCTGCTGGACAAGCTGTTCGGCCACGACAAGGAAGAGACGCCCGCCCCCGCACAGCCGGTGCTGGAGATCCCCACCGGTGAGATCCTGCTGGGAGCAGATGCAAAGCCGGTACAGCCGGAGCAGGAGGACATGGCGCTGGAACTGCGTACCGCAGACCCTGTTCCGGCAATGCCGATGCAGCCCGCCAGCCCAGAGCCTGTCAGGGCCGTCCCTGCAGAGCCGGTGTCTGCACCCAGGGCGGCTGCTGCCATGAAGCCGCAGCCGGAAAAGCCTGCACCCCAGCCGGAGCCGCAGCCTGCTGCGGCCCCCAAAAAGCAGTCTAAGGTGAAGAACGCCCCGGAGACGCTGCTGCCGCAGGAAGAGCTGGAACAGCGGGAGATGCAGCAGCTGAAGGATATGCTCAACGGCATGAGCGGCAAGGCAAAGCCTGCCCCGCAGCCCGCAAAACCCGTGCAGGCAGCGCCGCAGCCCAAGGTGCAGCCTGTGCCCGCACAGCCCGCCGCAGAGCCGGAAAAAGCCCCGGCAAAGGCTGCACAGAAGCCTGCTGAGGAGCTGCCGCCGGCGGTGTTTGCCAGCGCTCCGGCAGACCCGGAAATGCTGCCGAAAAAGCCTGAAAAAAAGTCGATTTTCCAGATGTTCGGCACGGCAGAGGACGAAAAGCCCGCCGCCTGCAAGCCGGAAAAAGAGGATACTATGAGCCTGCCGCTGCTCCCGCTGGAGCAGGACGGCGCTCCTGCTGAGACGGCACCTGCACCGACAGCTGCCGCACCTGCGGCTCCGGCACAGCCGGAGGACGCACCCGCAGCAGAAACCGCTGCCCCTGCCGAGGATACTGTGTCAGAATCCACCACCGACAAGCTGCACCACATGGCCGCAGAGCTGACTTTGCGGTGTGTGCTGGCGGGCATTCTGGCCGTGGTGCTGCTGCACCTTGGGCTGACGGCAGAGCGTCTGCTGCCGCCGCTTTCGGTGCTGGACCCGGACGCTGCTCCGGCGGCGTTCTATGCCGCCAATCTGCTGCTGTTTGCCGCCAGCCTGTTTGTGGGCTACCCGGTGCTGCGGGACGGTCTGACCGGCTTGCGCGGCCGTCCCAGTGCAGACACCATGCCCGCGCTGGCCGCTGTGGCGGCCCTGCTGCAGGCGGTGGTGGCCATGCTGAATGCCAACGCCTACCGCAGCACTGAGGGCATCGGTCTGCTGACCGGTATGGCGGCGCTGGGATTGTTTCTGGCGCTGGTGGGCAGCCGGGTAATGCTGGCTGCCGTGCAGGGAGGCTACGCGCTGGCAGCAGAGGGCGGCGAAGTGCGAGGCGCTTACCGAACCCGCGATAAGGACCTGATCCGCGCCCTCGCCCGGGATCTGGAGCAGAAGGACCCGTGGGTGCTGCTGAGCCGCCCGGTGCAGACCGCCAGCGATGACTTTGTGGAGCAAAGCCTCAGCGAGCGCGCCAGCGAGCGCCGTGCCCGGAAGGTGGCCTGTATCCTGCTGGCGGCAGCAATCCTCAGCGGCGTGGTCTTTCTGCTGTTTGGCGGCGGGATCAACTGCGCCGTGGCTGCGGCTGCTGCCGTGCTGTGCATGGGCGCACCCCTTTCCTCGGTGCTGGTGCCCGGTCTGGCGGCGCTGCGGCTGCAAAGAGCGGCTGCCGCTGTGGGCGCTGTGGTGCCCGGCTGGGCAGCCATTGAGGAGCTGGGCGGCATCGACACCATTGAACTGGACGCCGATGACCTGTTTACCGCCGACAGCGTAACGCTGGAGGATATCCGCATCTTCAAGGGCGGCCGCATCGACCGCGCCATCCTGTATGCGGCAAGTGTGCTGAACGAAAGCTGCGACACCCTGCGCGGGCTGTTCAGCCAGATCATCGAGGACCGCACCGATATCCTGTTCCCTGTCAAGGATCTGGAACAGCACACCGGGCTGGGCTTCTCGGCATGGTGCGATAATAACCGCATCCTCATCGGCACCCGCCGCTACATGGAGCAGGAGGGTGTGACCCTGCCGGAGCAGGATTACGAGGACGGCCACTCCAAAAACGGCGAGCTGCAAATTTTGTATCTGGCGGTGTCCGGCAACCTGCACGCTATGTTCGTGCTGCGCTATGTGGGCGGCCGCAATGTGGCACGCAGCCTTGCCTCCCTGCAAAGGGAGAACATCCGTCTACTGGTCACCAGCAAGGACCCCAGCCTGACGGCACGGCACATCACCGAGGCGTACCATCTGCCGGAGGGCATGGTCACCGTACTGGACGGCGACCAGTGTCAGGCCATTGAAGCAGCCGAGGCTGCCCCGGAAAAGCCCGACTGCTGCCTGTACCACCACCGGGGCTTTGCCAGCCTGACCGGCGGCTTGCAGGCCGCAGATCAGGCACAGAATGCCGAGACCAGCGCCACCACGGTGCAGCTGGTGTCGGTGTGCTTCTCGGTGTTCATTGCAGTGCTGCTGACCTACGCGGGCAGTATCTGGCAGCTGTCCATCGCCACGGTGCTGATGTATCAGGCCGCATGGAGCGCCCTGAGCATCGCCGTCTGTGCCCTGAAGCAGCATAGCTGAAAGTTTTCGCATATTACAAAACGGGCTGTTGCACAGAACTTTGTGCAGCAGCCCGTTTTTGTGATCTTATTTTATTTTTTTGCGCTTTTCGTAGTCATTCAGGGCGGTCAGAGCCTCGCCGGAAAGGGGAATAAGCGCCAGCATATTGAAGATGGTCATCAGCCCGATGCCCACATCGCCCAGATCCCACACCACGGTGTAGGCCTGTGTGCCACCCACCAGCAGCATGACCAGCGCCAGCAGCTTGTAGGCGGTCTGGCTCCACCAGTTGTCGCCGCACAGGTAGGCCACATTGCCCCGGGCGTAGTACAGCACCCCCAGAAAGGTGGAGAAGCTGAACAGCGCTAAGATCACCGCAATGAACACGATACCAAAGCCGCCCAGATGGTACTGCATGGCGGTCTGCAAAAGATCCATGCCGGTCAGCCCGGCGGTGATCTCCTGCGGCACCAGCAGCATCAGAAAAGCAGTGCAGCTGCAGATGACCACGGTATCGATCAATACGCCCAGCGCCTGTACAAGACCCATCTTTACCGGGTCGTCGCACTCCGCAGCGGCAGCGGCGCAGGGGGCCGAGCCGCTGCCCGCCTCGTTGGAGAACAGCCCGCGCTTGACACCGTTCATCAGCACCGCACCAAAGCCGCCTGCGGCCACCTGACGCAGGCCGAAGGCCTCGGCAAAGATGCGTGCCAGCACGGCGGGCAGCTGCCGGAGATTCAGCACCACGATGCCCACCGTGATGACAAAGTAGCACACCGCCATGACCGGCACGATGAAGTCAAGGCTTTTTACGGTGGCATTCTTGCGCAGCACGATCAGCGCTGCCAGCAGGGTAAGCACCACGGTGGTGGCCAATGGCGGGACGTGAAAGGCGTTTTCAAAGGCAGAACTGACCGAGTTGGAGATGACTTGGCTGATGCCGCACCAGCAGATCAGACCGGACAACGCAAACAGTGCTGCGCACACGGAGCGTTTGAGCTTTTTGCCCCGCTTGCGCTCGGCCAGCATATGGAGGTAGTAGGCCGGGCCGCCCCGCCAGCCGCCGTACAGCGGGTCCGGCACGCGGTATTTCTGCGCCAGAGTAGACTCCACAAAGGAGGTGGAAGCACCCAGCAGGGCAGTGACCCACATCCAGAACACCGCGCCCGCACCGCCCGCCGAAACAGCGGCCACCACGCCCACAAGGTTGCCCATACCCACCCGGGTGGCGGTGGAGATGACCAGCGTCTGGAAGGAGGAAAGCCCGCCCGCAGCCTGCTTTTTTTCGCACACTGCGCCGATCATATCCCGGAACAGCCGCATCGGCAGCAGCCGGGTGCGCAGGGTAAAGCCGATACCGGCTGCAAACAGCAGCACCACCATAAAGGAGATGCCAATGCCGCCCGCCACCGGCAGGGTGAATAAATCGCCCCACAGCAGGCGGTAAAGCGCTTCAATCAGATCAACTATCAAGAAAACAGCCTCCTGTACTTTTGAGAAATAAAGTTGCTACTTCATTATAGTACAGCACAGAAGAATTGTAAAATCTAAAAAATTGATAGAATAGATTGACCAAACTGAACGCAGTACAGCAAATGCAGTTTACCTCTGCGACCCCACTTGTGAAAACGCGTTTGTCGCGCTCCGCAGAGCTTGTCGGGGCAAAGCCCCTCCATCTGCTAACGCAGACCGCTCTGCCACTTAAAAGCCCCACTGGGGCTTCCATTGCTACGCTACGCTCCGCAAACGCGGTCGCTCCAAACGTAAAATTAAAATAATTATTCCGCTGAACATGCCCAGAGCTTAAGCGGAGGGCATTTAAATCGTCCTACAAAAAAGGGACTGCTGCACGGTTTGTGCAGCAGTCCCGGAGGAAGAAGCGCCTTTCAGCGCGGGGAAAGCTTACAGGATGTCGATGTATTCACCGGCCAGCGCCTTGTTCATGCTGCGCACAGCGCAGAACTTGCCGCACATGCTGCAGGTGTCGCTGTGGTCGTCCTCGGGCAGGCGGGCGTCGCGGATGGCCTTGGCGGTCTCGGGGTCCAGCGCACAGGCAAACTGTGCATCCCAGTCCAGTACGCGGCGGGCATCGCCCATCTTGTCGTCAATGTCCCGGGCGTGGGGGATGCCCTTGGCAATGTCGGCGGCGTGGGCGGCGATCTTGGAGGCTACGATGCCCTGCTTCACGTCCTCTACATTGGGCAGTGCCAGATGCTCGGCGGGGGTCACATAGCACAGGAAGGCCGCACCGCTGGCGGCTGCCACTGCGCCGCCGATGGCAGCGGTGATGTGGTCGTAGCCGGGGGCGATATCGGTGACCAGAGGTCCCAGCACATAGAAGGGGGCGCCCATGCAGATGCTCTTCTGCACCTCCATGTTGGCAGCGACCTGATTCAGGGGCACATGGCCGGGGCCTTCTACCATCACCTGCACGTTGTGTGCCCATGCGCGCTTGGTCAGCTCGCCCAGACGTACCAGCTCTTCAATCTGGCACACGTCGGTGGCGTCAGCCAGACAGCCGGGACGGCAGGCATCGCCCAGAGAGATGGTCACGTCATGCTCGGCGCAGATCTCGCAGATCTCATCAAAGTGCTCGTAGAAGGGGTTCTCGTTGCCGGTCATGCTCATCCATGCAAACACCAGAGAACCGCCGCGGCTCACGATGTTCATCTTGCGCTTGTGCTTGCGGATCTGCTCGATGGTCTTGCGGGTGATGCCGCAGTGCAGGGTGACAAAGTCCACACCGTCCTCTGCATGCAGGCGCACCACATCGATGAAGTCCTGTGCGGTCAGCTCAGCCAGATCGCGCTGGTAGTGGATGACCGAATCGTACACCGGCACGGTGCCGATCATCACCGGGCACTCGTGGGTCAGCTTCTGGCGGAAGGGCTGGGTGTTGCCGTGGCTGGACAGATCCATAATGGCTTCTGCGCCCATGTTCACGGCGCTCATCACCTTCTGCATCTCAATGTTGTAGTCCTTGCAGTCGCGGGAGACGCCAAGGTTCACGTTGATCTTGGTGCGCAGCATGGAGCCCACGCCCTCGGGGTTCAGGCAGGTGTGGTGCTTGTTGGCGGGGATGGCTACCTTGCCCTCGGCGACCCACTGGCGGATCTCCTCGGTGGTGCGGTATTCCTTTTTGGCTACGATCTCCATCTCCGGGGTAATGATGCCCTTGCGGGCGGCATCCATCTGGGTGGTATAAGTCTGCATACGCTGTGTTCCTCCAAATGACAGTTTATCTCTGAACAGCAGGGTGCTGGTCATGCAGTGATGCGGGAGCGAACCGCCGGTCGGGAGTTTCTCCGAGGACCGTCCGCTGGGGTGGGACCCTGCTGCCGCAGGCAGTAGGGCGGGCGATGGAATGGCCCGATTCGTGTCCGAGGAGAAAGCTCCCGGCCAGCAGACAGGTAACCGTCATTCAGAAAAAACAGTACGCTCTGGATGCCGGCACCTGCGCAAAATACGCTTTTCATGTTGGTTTCCCCATGAATTTTGTAACGCGGCCCAAGGTGGTGCCCCCGGTTTGCCGCGGGATGATAGCTTACTTTATGATCTGCTCTGAAAGGGCACGCAGTTCCCGGCACTCGGCCTCGATGTCCTTTGCGGCAAAGATGGCGCTTACCAGCGCCACACCGTCCACGCCGGTGCCCTTGAGCTGCAGAATGTTCTCCTTGTGGATGCCGCCGATGGCTACCACCGGCACATCCACGGCGTTGCAGATGTCCAGCAGGGTCTGCCGGGGCATCTCGCTCACGTCCGTCTTGGTGTGGGTGGCAAATACTGCGCCTACACCAAGGTAGTCCGCGCCGTGCGCCACAGCGTCCAGCGCTTCCTGCACTGTGTGAGCGGAAACGCCGATCATCACGCCGTTACCCACGCGCTGACGCACCTGTGCGGCGGCCATATCGTCCTGCCCCACATGGATGCCCTCGGCGTGGCACTGCAGTGCCACTTCCACGTTATCGTTGATGAACAGCGGCACACCGTACTGCTGGCACAGGGCGTGGATCTGAATGGCCTCCTGCAAAAAATCGGCATCGCCCAGCTGCTTTTCCCGCAGCTGCACACAGGTGGCACCGCCCTTCAGGGCACTTTCCACCTGCTGATACAAGGTCTGCTCGCCCACCCATGCGCGGTCGGTCACCGCATACAGGAGCATGGTGTGTTTATCGCACTTCATAGTTTGCGCCTTTCTCCAGCTGTTCGGGGGTCATGTTGTAAATGGCATCAATGATGTAATTGCGGTAGGTGGCGTTGCCATCCTGCGGGGTGAGCCGCTGGTGGGCAACTTCACCCGCCAGACCCATGGCGCACACCGCCGCAGCGGCAGCTTCCAGCGGGTGGTCGGGGTTGGCGGTGACAAAAGCCGCCGTCAGGGCAGAAAGCTGGCAGCCCGTGCCGGTGATGCTGCTCATCATGGCGTTGCCGTTGCGGATGCAGTAGGCTTTTTGCGCATCGGCCACGATATCAATAGCACCGGTAATGGCTACCACCGCGCCGGTGCGGGCGGCAAAAGCCTTTGCAAAGGCCACGGCGCTGTCCAGATTTTCCTCAGTCACCTTGTCGGCTACATCTGCATCCACGCCCTTGGTGGTGCCCGCGCCGGAGGCAAGAGTCTTGATCTCCGAGATGTTGCCCCGGATCACTGTGAACTGCACCTCCCGCAGCAGGCGGAAGGCGGTATCGGTGCGCAGATGGGAAGCGCCGGCACCCACCGGGTCCAGCACCACCGGATGCCCCAGCTGATTGGCCTTTTTGCCCGCCAGCAGCATACTGGTGACGGTGCGGCTGTTCAGTGTACCGATGTTGATGTTCAGCCCGCCGCAGATGGCGGTGATCTCCTCCACCTCGGCGGCATCATCGGCCATGATGGGGGAAGCACCGCAGGCCAGCACCATGTTGGCGCAGTCGTTCACGGTGACATAGTTGGTAATGTTATGGATCAGCGGGCTGCGGCTGCGCAGGTTCTCAAAGGCAGTCTTGAGCATTCCCGGTACCTCCGCTCAGGAAAGGCTGTTCTGCATGGAGCGCAGAGCACCGGAGCGCTGCAGGCTGAACACCACAGCACCGGCGATCACCGCACCCACGGCGGTGGAGATGAGGAAGGGCACGATGTAGGCGTAGAAAGCGATATCCGCAGCACTCTTGCCCATCAGGAAGATGGCCACGGGCCATGCGCACAGGCCGCCCAGAATGCTAGTGCCGAACACCTCACCCACCACGGTGGCGATCAGGTTTTTGGTCTTGTGGTATGCAAGGCCGCACAGCAGCGCACCGAACATACTGCCCGGGAAAGCCATCAGGCTGCCCAGACCCAGCAGGTTGCGCAGCAGGGAAGCCACAAAGGCTACGCCCACGCCCCACCAGGGCCCCAGCAGAACGGCGCACAGCACGTTGACCATGTGCTGCACCGGGGCGCATTTGCTGCCGAACATGGGGAAGCTGAACACGCTGCCCACCACGCACAGGGCACAGAACATACCGGCGAGGGCAAGCTTTTTGACAGAGAGATTTTTCATGATAAATTAGCTCCTTTTCAACCATCTGCGGCAGCGCAGGACGAATACCGGCGCTCCCGCAACAAAACAGCCCGTGCCCGCCGCAAGGCGGGAACAGGTACGGAAGGTGCGGTCGAAGCTTACTGGCTTCCTCTCACGCCGGAACACGGCTTCCCATCGCTGCATTCATCCAAAGCTCAGGGCGCTCCCCCTCAGCCGGCTGCGGAACCTCCGCAAAGGTACAAAAAAACAGGAGGAGCCCGGCGCGGCTCCTCCTGCAAAAAATCATAAAGGGTATGACTTCCTACGGCGGCATTATCCGCATCAGGTAAAAGGGTCGAAGCTTGCTATACTTCCTCTCAGCCCGCTGCACGAGCTCCCCTGTGTTTGATTGTGACTGTATTCTACACCTCTTTCCCCAAAAATGCAAGGGGGAAGGGGACGATTTGGAATGCGCGGGGAGGTGAAATGATTTTGAATGCGCTCCGCGTTGCTCTGCGCATCTTCAGAGGAAAGATTATTTTTATTTCGCGTTTGTCGCACTCTGCGGAGTGCGACAAACGCCATTTTCACGAGAGGGGCTGCAATAGTTAAAGGACGGTCTGAATTGCAAATGCAGTTGACCGCTACGCCCCCTCCTGTGAAAAAAGCATTTCAGCCAAGCCCGCAGGCTTGGCTGAAATGCAAATTAAAATCATAATTCCGCTATCTATGCGCAGAGCGAACGCGGAGCGCATTTTCAATCGTTAAACTGTTTCATTATAAACCAAAGCCGCCGTGCAGAGTGCTGCGCGGCGGCTTTGGTTACAGAAAGGAGAATAATATGAATAAGCAGAAGATTTCGGGTTAACCCATGGTCACCTGTACTTTTATCTCAGCACCGGCGGCAGCCAGCGGCAGAACGTTGCCGGAGATGGCCTTGCCGTCCACGGTAACGGCCTTGATGCCGTGCTGCACCCCGGCGGCGTTATCCACCGTAATGTGGTATACCGCACCGCGGAAGCGGCGGGTCACGGTAAAGCCGGACAGGGTGTGGGGGATACAGGGGTCTACCTTCAGGCCGTCCAAGGTGGGCTGGATACCCAGAATGTACTGGCTGATGTTGAAGAAGGTCCATGCCGCCGTGCCGGTCAGCCAGCTGTTTTTGGCTTCGCCAAAGGTGGGGGCGTCCTTACCGGCTACCATCTGACTGTAAACGTAGGGCTCGGTGCGGTGGATCTCGGAGATATCCTCGATATAGGCGGGGCAGGTCTTGCGGTACACTGCAAAGGCGCGGTCGCCGTGGCCGAGCGTTGCCTCGGCGCAGCTGATCCACGGGTTGTTGTGGCAGAAGATACCGGCGTTCTCCTTGTATCCCGGAGGATAGCTGGAGATCTCGCCCAGATTCAGCTGATAGCCGGTGTAGGCGGGCTGCAGCAGCACCACACCGTATTTGGTGTCCAGCCGCTCCTCCACGCTGGCAAGCGCCTGCGCGGCCTGTCCGATCTCCCTGCCGATGCCCGCCATGACGCACATGCCCTGCGGCTCGATAAAGATCTGACCCTCGGCGCACTCCTTGCTGCCGATGGGGTTGCCGAAAGCATCGTAGGCACGGCGGAACCACGCGCCATCCCAGCCTGCAGTCAGGACGGCCTGCTCCACCGCGTCAATGCTCTGGCGGGCGGCGGAAGCCTCGGTGTCAAGGCCCAGATGGTCGCACAGCTCGGCGTATTCGTGGCCGTACTTGACGAACATGCCCGCAATGAACACGCTCTCCGCCACAGGACCCTCGCTGGGCCCGGTGATCTGGAAACTCTCGCCCGGGTGCTCGGAGAAGCAGTTCAGGTTCAGGCAGTCGTTCCAGTCCGCACGCCCGATGAGCGGCAGACCGTGGGGACCCAGATGGGTGCAGGTAAAGTTGAAGCTGCGGCGCAGGTGCTCCATCAGGGGCTGCGCCTTGGCGGCATCGTTGTCAAAGGGAACCTGCTCCTCCAGAATGGACCAGTCGCCGGTCTCCCGCAGGTAGGCGGCGGTACCGGCAATGAGCCACAGCGGGTCATCGTTGAAGCCGGTGCCGATATCCCGGTTGCCCTTTTTGGTCAGGGGCTGGTACTGGTGGTAGGCGCTGCCATCCTCAAACTGGGTGGCGGCGATATCCAGAATGCGCTCCCGGGCGCGGGAGGGGATGATGTGCACAAAGCCCAGCAGATCCTGACAGCTGTCCCGGAAGCCCATGCCGCGTCCGGTGCCGCTTTCGTAGTAGCTGGCAGAGCGGCTCATGTTAAAGGTGACCATGCACTGGTACTGATGCCAGATATTGACCATGCGGTTCAGCTTTTCCTCGCCGGATTCCAGATGGTAGGTGGACAGCAGCTGCTCCCAGTGGGTGCGCAGGGCGGCGCGGGCGGCATCGACCTGTGCATCGGTGGCGTAGCGCTCCATCATGGCATGGGCGCGGGTCTTGTTGATGACGCCCGGGGCAATGAACTTTTCCTCCTGCGGGTTCTCAATGTAGCCCAGACCGAACAGGATGCTGCGGCTCTCGCCGGGGGCGAGGGTCAGGTGGATGTGCAACGCACCCACCGGTGCCCAGCCGTGAGCAATGCTGCCGGAGCAGTGCCCGGCGCGGACGGCCTGCGGGTCTGCCGGGCCGCCGTACACGCCGCAGAAAGCATCCCGGGTGGTGTCAAAGCTGTCCACCGGGCAGTTTGCCCAGAACACGGCGTAGTGGTTGCGGCGCTCGCGGTACTCGGTCTTGTGGTAGATGACGCTGCCCTCTACCTCTACCTCACCGGTGGAGTAGTTGCGCTGGAAGTTGGAGCCGTCGTCCACGGCATCCCACAGGCAGAACTCCACATAGCTGAACAGATCCAGCTCCTTGATGGTGGTGCCGCCGTTGCACACTGTCACCCGGTCCAGCTCACAGGCATCCCCCTTAGGGACGAACAGCTCCTGCCGGGCAGTCACACCGTCCTTTTTGCCCTCCAGAATGGTGTAGCCCAGACCGTGGCGGCAGCTGTAACTGTCCAGAGGGGTCTTGGTGGGCTGCCAGCCCGGGTTCCATACGGTTTCGCCATCCTTAATGTAGATCCGGTGGCCGTCCATGTCCAGCGGGGAGTTGTTGTAGCGGTAGCGGGTCAGGCGGCGCATCCGGGCGTCCCGGTAAAAGCTGTAACCGCCCGCCGTGTTGGAAACCAGACTGAAGAAGTCCTCGCTGCCAAGGTAGTTGATCCAAGGCAGGGGCGTCTGCGGGGTGGTGATGACGTATTCCTTATTCTGGTCATCAAAATATCCGAACTTCATAATGCTTCCTCCTTAAAACTGCGCCTTGTCAGGCGGGCAGTGCGTCAATAGCGAAAACGATTAAGACACTGCGAAAGAAGCAATCTCATCACGCTAAGCATACCGTATCCCACCCAAAAATGCAAGAGCTTTTTGCAAAAATCTCAACGGAAATTTTAAAATAATCTGCGCATCCCCGGCGGTTTTCGGGGACTTTCGGCACGGCGTACACCGGCGAAAGGGCGAATGAAAGACCCGAAACCCCATTTTAAAAGTAATATATACATACGGCCTCCGGCACCGAAAACCATAACGAAACTGCAACGAAAATTTTTTCGTTTTAATCGAAATGTAACGAAAGTGAATCGAGATGCACAATTCTTACAGGTCGTATTGGAACAAAATGCCAAAAGTGATGCAGTTGGGCTAAAACTTTTACTTTTCCGCTTGATTTTTGGTGCAGAATGCGATATATTGAGGTTGCGAAAACGATTAAGGAACTTGCGAGAAACATCCCGCTGCTCCTATCCTCGGAAGGAGGCTAAAAGATGCCGTCCCTGAAGGATCTGGCGAAAGAATGCGGCGTATCCGTTGCAACCGTCAGTAAGGCGCTGAACGACCAGCCGGACATCGCACCGGCCACGCGGGAGCGCATCCGTGCAGCGGCCCGCCGCATGGGCTACCTGCCCAACGCGGCGGCCCGGGCGCTGAAAACCAACCGCACTTACAACCTTGGCGTTCTGTTCGTAGATGAAAAACAGAGCGGCCTGACCCACGAGTACTTCTCCGCAGTGCTGGACAGCT
>CAJMQZ010000044.1 GCA_905215595.1 uncultured bacterium | reverse complement strand
CCTCTCCGTCATCGCTGCGCGATGCCACCTCTCCCAAAGGGAGAGGCAAGAGCACCACCGGAAGCTTTCTCATTGCGCCTAATACTTTAGCAACGGACTTTAAACCTTGGCTCTCCCTTTGAGGAAAGACTTCCCCCGCTCCGGGGGAAGATGTCACCGTAGGTGACAAAAGGGGGAATCTGGCGCGGGAGCGCCTGAGAGGGCGGGGCAAAACCCTGACGGCTTTGCCTGAGAGGGTAACAAAAGTGGGTCAGAAGCGCCCACAGACGTTTCTGACCCACAAATAGAACGATATTTTTTGTTTTACAGCTGGCAGGCGGTATCGTAGCCGGTGCGGATGGCGTTGGAGATATCCGCAGCCTTACCGGCGGCATCGCCAATGGAATACACCGGGATACCGGCAGCTTCCAGCGCAGCAGCGTCAAATGCGTTGGAGCGTGCGCCCATGGCCAGCACGATGTAATCACAGGGGATGGTCACCTCTGCGCCGTCCTTGTTCTCGCAAACGACGGCGTCCATGCGGAACTCCTTGACCTTGTGGCTGGGGTACTGCTCCACGCCGTAGGTCTTATAGTTTTCCAGCAGGGTGGGCAGAATGGTGGTGCTCTCGCCTGCGGCGATCTTGTCCATCATCTCGATGACCGACACCTTGCAGCCGCGGGCAGCCAGATACTCTGCGGTCTCGCAGCCCACCATGCCACCGCCGATGACGGCCACCGTGCCATACACCTGCTGCTCACCGGCCAGCACCTTCCAAGCGTCGGCAACATTCACGCTGTCGATGCCGGGGATGCGGGGTGCGGCGCTGTGTGCGCCCACAGCGTTGATGACAGACTCAAAACCGGCATCCTTCAGCTGCTCTGCGGTGCGGGTCTGACCCATGCACAGGTGCACACCTGCGTTGCAGACCGCGTGGATCAGGTCCTGTGCGGCGCGGCGCATCTCCTCCTTGCGGGGAGGTACGCAGGCAATGTTCAGCTGGCCGCCCAGAGAGGTGGTCTTTTCAAACAGGGTCACGTCATGGCCGCGCAGCGCTGCCACACGGGCGGCTTCCAGACCGGCAGGGCCGCCGCCGAGGACGGCGATCTTCTTTTTCTGTGCTGCGGGCTGGATGCTGCGGGTGTTCTCG
The DNA here is from genome assembly GCA_905215595.1 of uncultured bacterium. Lineage (GTDB taxonomy): Bacteria > Bacillota > Clostridia > Oscillospirales > Ruminococcaceae > Faecalibacterium. The sequence continues at coordinate 14,733 of CAJMQZ010000044.1, read as the reverse complement.
TAGCCGTTCTCCGCGTTCAGCACGCAGGAGAGGAACTGGCGGTTCTGGATGGCATCGGTGCAGCCCTTGTTGCAGCTGATGCAGCGGCGGATGTCGCAGGCCTTCCCGGCAGCGATCTTGGTGCCCCAGTCGGGGTCTGCCAGCAGCGGACGACCCATAGCAACCATATCAGCCATGCCACTCTCGATGACACGCGCAGCCATGTCGGCATCCACGATACGACCCACGGCGCTGACCGGCACATTGACGGCCTTTTTGATGTCCCCGGCGATCTTGACGAAGAAGCCGTAGGGCTGCACGCCCATGGGAGGAATGGTGTCGGCCATGTTGCCGGTATGGTTGGCCTGGGCAACGTGGAACATATCCACGCCGTCCTCTACCAGCCACTGGGCAAACTGCACGGCGTCGGCCTCGTCAATGCCGCCCTTGCCGCGCTGCGGGGTGACGATGGACAGCTTGTAGTCGATGACCATCTCCGGCACAGCCTTGCGGATGGCGCGGGTCAGCATACGGGCGAAGCGGACGCGGTTCTCCAGACTGCCGCCGAACTTATCGGTGCGGTGGTTCATGCGGGTGGAGCACAGGCAGCCGTTCAGGCGGTCGCCGTGGATCTGGATCACGTCCACACCGGCCTTCTGGGCGCGCACTGCGCAGGCGCACATCTTATCGATGATGGCCATCAGCATCTCCTCGGTGACCTCATCGGTGAAGAACATCATGTCATGATGCAGGCGCTGACGCATTTCGTCAAACTTCTTCTGCATAAACAGGCTGTTGATGGCGTCCACATCGTACTCCGGGTGGAAGAGCTGGACGCCCAGCTTGGTGCCGTAGGCGTGTACGCTGTCGGCCAGTGCCTTGAAGGCAGGGATCTGGCTGTCGTCAAACAGCTTGGGGGTGGGAGAAAAGCTGTTGATGGGTGCAACGTCGCCCAGAACGATGTAGCCTACGCCGCCCTTTGCCAGACGGGTGTAGAAGCCCATGTCCTGCTCGCTGATCATGCCGTTTTTCTCGTAGCCGGTGGTCAGCGGGGGGAACATGATGCGGTTTTTAAAGGTCTGTCCGCCCACCTCGATGGGCTGCAGAATTACGTTTTCCATACAAAAACCTCCTTGCAGATACGCTTTGCTTTACAGATTTGCTTTGATGAATGCTGCGGTCTTTTCCTCCACGGCGGCACGGGCTGCCAGCGTGGCAAAGTTGTGGCCGCCGCCTGCAATGGTATCCACCTCGGGTGCGGTGTACACCTGTGCGTAACGGCTGCAGGTGCCCTCGTCCACCAGACGGTCATCGTCGGCGCGCAGCAGCAGCACCGGGCCGTTGTAGCCCTTGGCCTCGGTAAAGGGATCGGGGTGCTTTGCCATCTCGTAGTTAAAGGCCATCTTGTAGCACAGGCCCTCCATGTCGGTGTAGTCCCTGCCGGTCTGCACAACGCCGTCGGCACGCTGTGCGCAGCCGAACCACATCCCGGCGCCCGGGCACAGCAGGATCAGGCCGTGGGGCTGGATGACCGGTGCGCAGGAAGCGGCAATGTAGCCGCCCATGCTCTGGCCGGAGAGGAACAGCTTTTCGCTGTCCACATAGGGCTGCTCAGCGGCCCATGCAAAGATATCCTGTGCATCGGTGTGCAGGCCGTCGAAGCTCATATCCTCGAACTCGCCGTCGCTCTCGCCGTTGCCGTAGAAATCGAACCGGGCGCTGCCGATGCCCTGCGCTGCCAGAGCGCGGGACAGGTGGGTGTACATGGACTTGTAGCCGCTGCAGCTGCCGGCAAAGCCGTGCAGATGCACCACAAAGGGTACCTTGCCCTCGGTGTCGGGCAGGGTCACGATGCCGCGCAGGGTGTGGCCATTACGGTTTTTAAACTGAACCTGTAAGATCTTCATGGTTTACTTGCTCTCCTTTGCGGCGCGGCGAGCCTTCAGCTCGGTCAGCATCTCAGCAGTCTTCTGCTTGGTCAGGGGGTAGACGAAGAACAGGATGGCAACTGCAATGCCGTAGCCCAGGAAGTAGACGCCGGTGTAGCTCTTCCAGATAGCGTTTACAACGCCTGCGGTCTGCACAGCGCCAGCGGTAACGTTGTAGCCGATGGCACCCAGCACAAAGCTGGACAGGCTGCCGGAAATGGCGCTTGCAAGCTTGCGGAAGAAGGAGTAGGTGGAGTAAACGATGCCCTCGTTGCGCTCGCCGGTCTGCAGCTCGTGGTAGTCGATGGCGTCGTTGACCATGGCCCAGATCAGCACCTGCATACCGGAAGCGCCCAGATAGCAGATACCGTTGATGACGATGAAGGCAACAGGGTTGTGCACGGGGAAGAAGAACAGGATGCCGAACACGATGGCAGCAAAGCCTGCGCCCATGCAGCACCACTCCTTCTTGCCGAACTTATTGGCCAGAGGCTGGGTGATGGCAAAGGACAGCACAGCGTACAGCACGCTCAGCATACCGGAGACAGCCTGAATTTTAACGTTGCCGAAGAAGTCCTTATACAGGTAGGTGTTCAGGCCGTTGACCACGGAAGCACCGATCATGCCGGTGAGGCTGAAGAACATAACGCCCAGCAGAGCCTTATTGTGAGAGATCTCCTTGAGCACGTGCAGGTAGTTCAGCTTTTCGCCCTGCGGACGCTCGGGCACTTCCACGCGCTCCTTGCACCACACGCAGGTGATCTGCAGGCACAGCAGGCCCAGCATAGCGCAGATGCAGGCCAGCATCAGGAAGCGGCCAGCCACGGGCTTGTTGTCCACATACAGGAACAGGGGGCCGATCATGACCATGACGGTCATGAAGATGGTGCCGCCCAGGCTGCGGTAGCGGGACAGGGCGGTGCGCTGGCTGACATCATCGGTCATCACGCTGGACAGGGTGCCGAAGGGCACGTTGACGCAGGTGTACAGTGCCTCGTACAGAACGTAGGTGACGAACATGTAGGCCAGACGCAGGCCGTAGTTGATGTTGCCCACATTGACAAAGCCCAGTATGCACAGCACTGCCATGGGGAAGGAGAAGGCGCGGATCCAAGGGATGAACTTACCGCCCTTGGTGGCCTTGCGGGAGTCCACGATCGCGCCGATGATGGGGTCATTCACGGCGTCCCAGATCTTGGTGATCAGCAGCAGGATACCCACGTGGAAGGGGTTGACCTGCAGGATCAGGGTGTAGAAGATCGACAGATACATGGCGCGGTACTGCTCGGTGAAGCAGCAGCCCAGATCGCCCAGCGTATAGCCGATCTTGTCCTTCATGGAGAAGGGTCGGACGGTCTTTTTCTGGTCCATTGTATTTTATCCTCCTTAAAAACAGTGAAACCACGAGACTTTTCGCACAAGTCTCTTTTCTACGCTTTGCATTATACGTTAAATTTCCATCAATACATATCCAAAAAATGATTGAAAACTATCGCAAATTGATGTATTATGCAATTATAACAGTTGTGCTTTTCTGTTGTGTACAACAAACTGTTACACATGACAGTTTTACGGAGGAGTTTTTGGTGAACTATACAGCCAAGCGTTATTTTTTCGAGCAGAGCGCCGTCCGGGAATTTTATTCCGGCGCGTATTATGATTTGTTTCTGGTCATGCGGGGCAGCGGCGTATTCCGGTGCAGCGAGGTGGTGCTGCCCGCACAGCAGCAGAATCTCATCATCTTCAAGCCCGGTCAGGGCGGCAGACTGGAATACGCCGGTGCTTACGGCCCGCTGGAACTTATTCGGGTGCAGCTGCCCCCCCAGACGCTGGCGCAGCTTTCGGACGCAGACACTGACCTTGAAAAAAGCTTCAACGTGGTGCCCTTCCGGCAGGTGGCTGTGCGCCCGGGCAGCCAGATCTATATGCTGCTGAAAAACCTTGCCCGGAAGCTGCTGATGCTCCCGCAGGAGTGCACCCAGTTCGGTGCAGCGGTGTTCGAGCACGGCATTCTGCAAATGTTCGTGGTGCTGGCGCTGCGTGCCTGCATCCATGCGGAGTTCCACACCGCATCGGTCAGCCGCCACCACCTGATGCTGGACGAGGTGTTTTTGTTTATTCAGGCGCACCTTACCGAGGAACTGACGCTGGAGCGGCTGGAAAAGGAGTTTTTTGTCTCCCGGGAACATATTGCCCGGGAATTTAAACGCCAGACCGGGCAGACGGTGCACCGCTATATCGTAAAGGCGCGGTTAGACCGCTGCTGCACCCTCATCGAGCAGGGGCTGCCCATCACCGAGGTGTACAAGACCAGCGGCTTTGGCGGTTACAACCACTTTTTCCGCGCCTTTAAAAAGGAGTACGGCATGACCCCCAAGGAGTACTTCCACACCACCCGGCAGGACGCCCGGGGATGAATCCGGCAAAAGCAGCGCCGTCTGCGCCTGTGAAAAAAGCCGCCCGGGAAGATCCGCAGATCCTCCCGGGCGGCTTGCTTATTCTATTTTTTCTTTTACTTGCGGCGGGTGAGGCAGTTCAGCGCCATCACAACCAGCACGAGAAAGCCGATGACCAGCAGGATGCCGGTCATGCCGATGAGCATCATGGGCAGGGTGGTCATCCAGGAAGAAAGATGAAGCATAAAGGCACCTCCGTTAAGCCATCAGGGAAAGGATCAGTCCGCCGGCAAGGACGGATGCGATCTGCCCGGAAACGTTGACGCTGATGGAGTACATCAGCAGGAAATTCTGGCTGTCCTCGGCCAGACCCATCTTGTTGACCACGCGTCCGCTCATGGGGAAGGCCGAAATGCCTGCCGCGCCGATCATGGGGTTCAGCTTTTTGCCCTCGGGCAGGAAGAGGTTCAGCAGCTTGGCGAACAGCACGCCGCCAGCGGTATCAAAGATAAAGGCCACAAGACCCAGCGCCATGATGAGCAAAGTGTCCGGCCGGACGAACTTGTCGGCGGTCATCTGCCCGGCAACGGTCAGACCCAGCAGCAGGGTGATGAGGTTTGCCAGTACGTTCTGGGCGGTCTCGCTCAGGGAGTTCAGCACCCCGCATTCCCGCAGCAGGTTGCCGAACATCAAAAAGCCTACCAGCGCCACGCTGGCCGGGGCTACCAGACCGGCGACTACCGTGACCACAACGGGGAACAGGATCTTGGTCAGCTGGGTGACGTTGCCTTTTTCGTAGGGCATACGGATGCGGCGCTCCTTCTGGGTGGTCAGCAGACGGATGACCGGCGGCTGCACGATGGGCACCAGCGCCATGTAGCTGTAAGCTGCCACCATAATAGCGCCCAGATACTGGGATTTCAGGGTGTTTGCTACAAAAATGGCGGTGGGGCCGTCCGCTGCGCCGATGACCGCAATGGACGCGGCGTCCTTCATATCAAAGAAGAACCCGGCCAGAAACAGAGTGAAAAAGATGCCAAACTGTGCCGCTGCGCCAAACAGCATGAGCCACGGCTTTTCCAGCAGCGGGCCAAAATCGATCATGGCACCGATGCCGATGAACAGCAGCAGCGGGAACAGCTCGTTGGACATACCTGCCTCGAACAGGGCAGAGATGGGGCCAACGGTGTCTCCCTGCGTGATGGCACCGGATGCGGGAAGATTGACCAGAATGGCGCCGAACCCCATGGGCAGCAGCAGACTAGGCTCCATCTTTTTGACGATGGCAAGGTAAATGAGCAGGGCACCGATGCCCCACATGACCACCATCTGCCATGTCAGCGCCCCGAAGTTTGAAAAGAGCGCGGCGAATGTGTTCCAGAAATTCATATTGTTTTTCTGCCTCCTTTTGTTCTGATGCTGCGGCAAGAAAAAAGACCTTTGCCACAGCGTAAGATCTGTGACAAAAGTCTCAAGCGAACACATGACATCGGGCATTGCTGCCGTGATGACGCTGCCATGCAGCGGCCTGCTGGAAAAAACCTTGACCGGCGGGCTGCCCTTTACTCCCCTTTATCATTTTTATTGATACCAGAAACTGCCGCTTCTGTCAAGGGGGAAATGCGGTTTTTCGCAAAAATCCAACCGTGAAAAAGCCAATCGGGAAAATCCGCAATTTTAGTTATAGATGTAGCTTTCCTTTGCGGCTCCTCTTGTGAAAATGCGTTTTGCGCGGCCCGCAGGCCGCTCAAAACGTAAAATTCAAAAAATTTTTTCCTCTGAAAATGGTCAGAGCGCAGCGGAGACCATTTAAAATCGTCTTAAAACCGTCAGTCCACTACCGGTATATCCAGCCCGAATTCCTGCGGGCGGAAGCGGGGACAGACGTTCTCGGTGATGCAGATGACCGAAGCGGCAAGACGGCTGCCGATTTCGCAGGATTCTGCCAGCGTTTTGCCGTAGGTCAGGCCGATGACCGTGCCGGCAAAGAAGGCGTCCCCCGCGCCGGTGGTGTCCATGACATCCACCTTTTTGGCGGGCACGATGCCGCAGTCACCGTCCGCACAGGCGTATACCGCGCCCTGCCCGCCCATGGTCACCACCATGCTGGGAATGTTGGCGCTGCGCACGTTGCCCGTGAGCACCCGGCACATCTCGTCCGGGGAGAGGTGGTCGTAGTCGTCCGAGAACAGCAGCCCGGCCTCCTGCTGGTTGCAGACGAAACAATCGATCTGCTGCAAAAAATCCCGCCGCTCCATGGCGATGCTCATGTTGGAGACTACGGCAAACACCTTTTTGCCGTACTTTTTGGCGTAGCGCAGGGTCTGCTTCACCGTTTCTTTTTCGAGGTCCAGTTCCAGCGCAATGGAATCGCAGTCTGCAAAAATGGCGTCGCCCTGCTCCTGTAATAGGCTGGTCAGCGGGGTGGTGTCCGGTCGCTTGGAGATGGCGGCGTGCACATCGCCGTCGTTGTCAAAAATGGCCAGCCATGTGCCCATGCCGTCCGGCTTTTTCTGGATAAAGCGGGTGTTGACCTTGTGCCTTGCCAGCTTGTCGATGACGTCCTGTCCCATGCCGGTGTCATCCACCAGACCCACAAAGGTGGGGCGCAGCTCTACGTTGGCGATATCCTCCACCACATTGCGGCTCACACCGCCGTGTACCTGCTCGATGCGTCCGGCGTTGCGCCCGCCGGGGATATAGGTGGAAAGGGGATAGCCCTTGATATCCACAAAAACAGCTCCGATGACTACGATGCCCATAAACGATAAACCTTTCTGACTTCAGTTGATTTTACCTGTATTATACAGGAAGCAGACAAAAGATGCTATCCTTTTGCCGTTTTTTGTGGAAAGATATCTCCGAGGCGGGACGTTTTGGAATGTCCTCCGCGATGCTCTGGGCATTTTTAGCGGAAAGGCTATTTGGATTTTGCGTTTTGAGCGGCCTGCGGGCCGCGCAAAACGCATTTTCACAAGAGGACCGTTTCCGGTCACGCCCCCTTTCCGTGAAAAAGGGCTTCCGAAAAGTCCGCAGACTTTTCGGAAGCCCAAATAAAAAATAATTCTTCCTCTTACATCGCCGTGCGGGCGGTGCGCACCAGATACTCCATGGCCTGCACCGGGTACTGCCCGGCGGCGGTCTCGCCGGTGAGCATCAGGCTGGATGCGCCGTCCAGTACGGCGTTGTAGATGTCGCTCACCTCGGCGCGGGTGGGCACAGCCCGGGTGTGCATGCTGTCCAGCATCTGGGTCACCACCATAAAGGGCACCCCGGCTGCCCGGCAGGCGGCGGAAAGCTGCTTCTGGCAGCGGGGCAGCTCCCACAGGGGCATCGCGTTGCCAAGGTCGCCCCGGGCAATGACCACCTCGTCCACCAGCGGCAAAAACTCCGGCAGCGCCTGCACGCCCGCAAGGTTTTCAATTTTGGCAAGGATCTTCAGCTGCGGTGCACCGGCCTCTGCCAGCGCCTGCCGCAGGTTGCGGATATCCGCAGCGCCGCGCACAAAGGGCAGCATGACCCCGGTAACGCCGCAATCGGCGGCGATGGCAAGGTTCTCCTTGTCCTCGGCGGTCAGGGTGGGCATCTGGATATCCGCCCCCGGTGCGGCCAGACTTTTGCGGCTTTGCAGCACCCCGCCCCGCACTACGGTGCACACGAGCGCATCCGGTTCCGCGGTGTCCACCTGTGCCAGCAGCTTGCCGTCATCCAGCAGCAGCTCCTGCCCGGGCTGCACGCTGTGCACCAGCGCGGCAGGGCAGGGGATGCCCTGCGCGCCCAGACGCACGGTCTGCCCGGCGGTCAGGGACAGCGGCTGCGGCAGACGACCAATGCGCAATTCCGGCCCCTGCAAATCAATGAGCAGCTTTTTGACCCCGGCTTTGCGCAGCAGCGCCAGCCAGTCCTTGTGCGCTGCCAGCGGCCCGTGAGAAAGGTTCATGCGGATGCCGGTCATACCGGCTTCCACCATTTGCTGCAAAAGCTTTACATCGGCACAGGCAGGGCCGATGGTTCCGTAAAAATCCATAATTCCTCCTGCAATTCGCGTTTTCTTTCTATTGTAGCATGACTGCGCAGCAAAAGATAGCCCGGCGGCGCATAAAAAAACACCGGAAGCTGATGCAAAGCCTCCGGTGTCTTTTTATGATGCCTTATGGGGTTTACTGCTACACTTTGCACCGCCTGCGTTCAGTACAAAGCTTACAGCTCCCTCTATTTTTAAAGGTTGTACTTAGTTTACAGCATTTCGGGCGGTTCGTCAAGAGCTTTTTCCAGATTTTGCCGGCAAAAACCGGAATATCACAACATTATCACAACTGCAGCTGGTGGTAGCACGCGCCCTCCATGGTCTTCCAGCAGGCGGTGCTTCCCTCCAGAGTCATGTAGCTGTGGGCGGTGTTTTCCTTGGGAATGCTCACGGAGCCGGGGTTTAAGTAAAGGTTCCCCTGCCCGAAGTCTGTCCATGCGGGCACATGAGTGTGGCCGTGGAGCAGAATGTCCCCCGGGGCAAGGGGCGGCAGATGGTTCAGGTTGAACACATGGCCGTGGGTGATGTAGACCAGCCGCTGCCCCACCGGCAGCACGGCATAATCTGCCAGCACCGGGAAGGTGAGTACCATCTGGTCCACCTCGGCATCGCAGTTGCCCCGCACGCACAGCAGCTTGGGCGCAAGGCTGTTCAGCAGCGGGATGACCTGCTTGGGGGCGTAGTCCCGGGGCAGGTCGTTGCGGGGGCCGTGGTAGAGCAGGTCTCCCAAAAAGAGCAGGCGGTCGGCCTGCTCCCGTTCAAAGGCCTGTTGCAGTTGCTGCGCATAATAATAGGAACCGTGCAGGTCTGATGCGATCATCCATTTCATATATAATGCCCTCCCTCAGAGCCGGTTTGCCTTATTGTAGCGCCTGCTGAAAAAATGGTCAAGTAGTCGAAAAGTCATACTTTTTCGCCGGGACCTCTTGACACAGCGCAGAGGATATGGTATTCTGCTAGGGTTGCAGTGTGCAAGTGCGCAGGCTGCATATCGCGGACAGCTGCCGCGATCATAAAAACCGTGTGGATTTTTACAGCAGAATTGCTACTTTTCGCCACACAATGACCTCACAAGGGTCATTGTGTGGCTTTTTTGTGCGCCGGAAACCGGCTGCAGGCCGATGCTGTGCCCGCCACATTTTTACTTTTTACAGATAGCAGGTGAAATTTTTCAATGAACGAAACTTTTATGAAGGAGAAGCCGGTGCTGCCGCTGCTGCTCTCGATGGCGCTGCCCAACGTGGTCTCCATGCTGGTGAACAGCCTTTACAACATCGTGGACAGCCTGTTTGTGGCGCGCATCAGCGAGGACGCCATGACCGCTTTAAGTCTGGTGTTCCCCATTCAGAACTTTTCCAACGCCATTGCCATCGGCTTTGGCATCGGCATCAACGCGATGATCGCGCTGTATCTGGGCGCGGGCGACCGCGAAAAGGCCGAGACGGCCGCCACCCACGGCTTTGCGCTCAGCCTTGTGCACGGCGTGGTGATGATGGCGGTCAGCATCGCCATCATGCCCGGCTTTCTGCGCCGCTTTACGCAGGACGAGGGGCTGATCGCTGCCGGTATCACCTACTCCACCATCGTGTTCCTGTTTTTGGTCGTGAACATGGTCTCGCTGGCCTTTGAAAAAATCTTTCAGGCAGTGGGCCGCATGAAGGTGTCCATGGTCGCCCTGATCACCGGCTGCGTGTGCAATATTCTGCTGGACCCGGTGCTCATCTTCGGGCTTGGGCCGGTGCCCGCCATGGGCATTGCGGGCGCAGCGCTGGCCACCGGCATCGGTCAGATGCTCAGCGTGGCGGTCTACCTTGTGGTCTATCTGCGTACCGAGCTGCCGGTGCGGCTGCGCCGCAGCTGCCTGCGCCCGGACGCGGCGCTGGACGGCAGACTGTACGCCATCGGCATTCCGGCCATCCTGAATCTGGCGCTGCCCTCGCTGCTGGTCACCTTCCTTAACGGGCTGCTGGCGGCCTTTTCTCAGAGCTATGTGGTGGTGCTGGGCATCTATTATAAATTGCAGACCTTTTTGTACCTGCCTGCCAACGGCTTTGTGCAGGGTATGCGCCCCCTTATCGGCTATAACTACGGCGCGCGGGAGCACGCCCGGGTGAAAAAGCTGTTCCAGCTGACCCTGTTCATGAGCGCTGCCATCATGGCGGCGGGCACTGTCATCTGTCAGGTTGCCTCCGGGCAGCTGATGGGGCTGTTCACCCAGAACCCCGAAACCATCGCCGCCGGACAGACCGCGCTGCGCATCATCAGCATCGGCTTTGTCATCTCGGCAGTCTCCACCACTGCTTCCGGTGCACTGGAGGGGCTGGGCAAGGGCGCAGAATCGCTGGTCATCGCTCTGTGCCGGTACGTCGTTTTTATCATGCCGCTGGCTGCACTGCTGTGTAACTGGCTGGGCGCAGACGGCGCATGGCACGCCTTCTGGCTTACCGAGGTGCTGGCGGCGGTGGTCTCCGGTATCGTCTACCGCCGGGCGGTCAGCCGTAAGGACTGAGCGCTGCCTGCCGCTTTGCGACGGGACGGTTTTGAATGGCCGCCGCGTGCGCTCTGGCCACAATTTAAGGAAAAAATATTTTATATTTCGGCACACCGGAGCGTCTGCGGACGCTCCGGTGTGCCATTTTCACGCAGGGGGAACAAAGGCAAACAGCAGCGGCAACACCTGTTTCCTACGGCTTGAACCCTCTCCGTCATCGCTACGCGATGCCACCTCCCCCGAAAGGGGGAGGTTTTGCTCTACTTACCGGAAGATGGCGAAAAGCTCCCCCCTCGGGGGAGCTGGCTGCGAACATCGTGAGCAGACGGAGAGGGTTTTATGCCTGAACCCTGATTTTTGATTGACACTACGGGAAAAGTACGGTAAAATAATTTTCGTGTTTTGACAGAAACTGTCAGTGCGCAAGATATTACAGAGGATGTGGAAGTATATGATCGAGACCATTGCCGCCGTCAATCAGGCGGTGAACAGCTTTATCTGGGGCATCCCCGCCATGGTGTGCATCATTGGCGTGGGGCTGCTGCTCAGTGTCCGCACGGGCTTTTTGCAGATCCGCAAATTCCCTTACGCCATCCGCACCACCGTGGGCCGGATGTTCCGCAAGCGGGATGCTTCGGACGGTGCCATGACCCCTTTTCAGGCGGTGTGCACCGCGCTGGCGGGCACGGTGGGCACCGGCAACATTGCCGGTGTGGCGGGCGCTATCGCCATCGGCGGCCCGGGTGCCGTGTTCTGGATGTGGTGCTCTGCGCTGCTGGGTATGTGCACCAAGTTTGCCGAGGTGACGCTGGCCGTGCATTTCCGGGAGCGCAGCGACACCGGCGAGTGGGTGGGCGGCCCGATGTACTATATTAAAAACGGCCTTGGCCGCCGCTGGCAGTTTCTGGCCGTGCTGTACGCGCTTTTCGGCGTGCTGACCGTGTTCGGCACCGGCAACGCAACGCAGGTGAACACCATCGTGGCAGCAGTGGATACCGCCCTGCTGGAATATGGGCTGGTGGGCGGCAGCTTTCTGCCCACCCTCAACCTCATCGTGGGCATCCTTGTGGCGGTGCTGGTGGCGCTGGTGCTGCTGGGCGGCATTAAGCGCATTGGCAGCGTAAGCGAGAAGTTGGTGCCCTTTATGGCACTGTTCTATATTGTGCTGTCGGTGGGCGTGGTGGTTCTCAACTTCTCCCGCCTGCCCTATGTGCTGGAATCCATCGTAGCGGGTGCGTTCAACCCCGCTGCCTTTACCGGCGGCACCATCGGCAGTCTGTTCGTCAGTATGCAAAAGGGCGTTTCCCGCGGCATCTTTTCCAACGAGGCCGGTCTTGGCACCGGTTCTATCGCCCATGCCTGCGCCGACACCAAAAAGCCGGTCAAGCAGGGCGTGTTCGGTATTTTTGAGGTGTTTGCCGATACCATCGTCATCTGCACCCTGACCGCGCTGGTCATCCTGTGCAGCGGCACCCAGGTCAGCTACGGCGCAGCGGCGGGTGCTGAGCTGACCATCTCCGGCTTTACCACCACCTACGGCGGCTGGGCGTCTATCTTTACTGCTGTGGCGCTGTGCTGCTTTGCCTTTTCCACCATCATCGGCTGGGGTCTGTACGGCTCCCGCTTTCTGGCGTTCCTGTGCAAAAGCAACAAAGTGGCGCGCCCCTTCTTCGTGGTGTATGCTCTGGTGGCCATTCTGGGCGCTACCATGGACCTTGGTCTGCTGTGGAGCATCGCCGATACCTTCAACGGCCTGATGAGCATCCCCAACCTCATTGCGTTGCTGCTGCTTTCCGGCACGGTGGTGCAGATGACCCGCACCTTTTTTGAATCGGAGGGGTGAGCGGCAGCTCTGCCCATAGTGGACAGAAACGCCGGAACGCGGTATACTGAGAAAAAACAACGGTGGCTATGCACCACAGGAGGTTCTAACGTGGAAAACTTTAACGAATTGCTGCAAAAGTATGCAGATTTTATCGTCCGGGTGGGTGTGAACCCGCAGCCGGGGCAGACCCTGATCATCAACTGCCCGCTGGAGGGTGCCCCGCTGGCACGGCTGTGCGTGCGCAGCGCCTACGAGGCCGGTGCGCGGGACGTGCAGGTGAACTGGCAGGATGACGCCGTTACCCGCATCCGCATGGAGCTGGGCAGCGAGGAGGCCCTGACCGACCACAAGGGCTGGCAGCTGCGCCGCTATCTGGACTACGCCGAGACCGAGGGCGGCGTGTGCGTGCTGCACCTCATCGCCGACGACCCGGAGGTGTTTGCCGGGTTGGACGGGGCCAAGATCAGCCGGGTGAACAGCGCCAACCGCGCCTTCATGCAGCCCTGGCGCGAGTACACCATGAACGACCGGGTGCAGTGGTCCATCGCGGCCATCCCGTCCGCGCCGTGGGCCAAGAAGATGTTCCCGGAGCTGGACACCGATGCCGCCATCGAGGCGCTGTGGCAGCTGATCTTTGACACCTGCCGCGTGACCGGCGGTGACCCGGTGGGCGAGTGGCAGGAGCATCTGGCTCGGCTGTCTGCCCTGCGGGACAAGATGAACGCCCTGGATCTGGAGAGCGTGCACTTTGCCAGCAGCAACGGCACCGACCTGACCGTGGGCATCGCTGACCAGGCCGTGTGGGAGAGCGCCGCGAGCAAGAACGAGAAGGGGGTCACCTTCCTGCCCAACATCCCCACGGAGGAGGTGTTCACCGCGCCCCATAAAGATAAGGTGAACGGCGTCGTGTACGGCACCAAGCCCTATGTATTCAACGGCCAGCTCATCAAGGGCTTCCATGTGACCTTCAAGGATGGCAAGGTGGTGGAGCACGGTGCCGAGGAAGGAGCCGACCTGCTGGGTCAGCTGCTGGATACCGACGAGGGTGCCCGCCACATCGGCGAGGTGGCACTGGTGCCCGCTTCCAGCCCCATCAACCGCTGCGGCAAGCTGTTCTACAACACCCTGTTTGACGAGAACGCCGCCTGCCACATCGCCTTTGGTGACAGCTACCCCGGCACCACCGTGGGTGGCACCGGCCTGACCCGGGAGCAGCTGGACGCACGCGGCATGAACCACTCCTCCCTGCACGAGGACGTGATGATCGGTGCCGAGGACAGCGAGATCACCGGCAAATGCCGCGACGGCCGCACCGTGCAGCTGTTCCAGAACGGCGTCTGGGTGCTGTAAAAAGGCCGGAAATGCGAAAAATTCAAGAAAATGCTTGCATAAAACGCAAGAGTATGCTATATTCTAGTAGTACGATATAGTTTAACCTGAAACGTGGGCCGCAAGGTCCGCGTTTCTTGTTTGTTTGGAGGTTTTTTATGGCGAAGCAGTCTGGCGGCAACACCGCCCAGAGAGTCGAAGCGCTTGTCCGCCCCACCGTGGAGGGCATGGGCCTGCGCCTGTGGGATGTGGTTTTTGAAAAGGAAGGTCCAGACTGGTATCTTCGCGTGCTCATCGACAAGGACGGCACCATGGATACCGACACCTGCGCGGATGTTTCCCATGCGCTGGACCCCATCCTTGACGAGGCAGACCCCATCGACCAGAGCTATTATCTGGAAGTGGGCAGCCCCGGCCTTGGCCGCAAGCTGACCCGCCCGGAGCACTACGAGGCACTCAAGGGCGAGAAGATCGGCGTCAAGCTCATCCGCCCCACCGCCGACGGCGTGCACGAGTTTGCCGGCATCCTGAAAGGCCGCGAGGGCAGCACCGTCACGGTCGAGACGGAGAACGGCCCGGTGAGCTTTGAGGTGAACGCCGCATCCGGCGTCCATCTCTGTGACGACGAACATCTGTTTGACTGAAAACAGCCCTCCCGGCGGGAGAGCCAAAGATGAATCGAGAAAAGATACCATTATAAACTAGGAGGAACCCGAAAAATGGCAGCAGCGAACAACGAATTTTTTGAAGCTCTCTCC
>CAJMQZ010000043.1 GCA_905215595.1 uncultured bacterium | reverse complement strand
GACCGGAGAAGATCATGCGGCTGACCCAGAAGCCGATGATATCGTAGCCGGTGACCAAGGTGTTGGTGGGGTAGAAATACTTGAGGTCGGCGCTTTCCTCGTTGGGCCAACCCAGCGTGCTGAAGGGCCACAGGGCAGAGGAGAACCAGGTATCCAGCGTGTCGGGATCCCGGGTCAGCTTTGCGCTGCCGCACTTGGGGCAGGTGCAGGGAGCGGACTTTGCCACCACGGTCTCGCCGCAGTCGTCGCAGTACCAAGCCGGGATCTGGTGGCCCCACCACAGCTGACGGCTGATGCACCAGTCGCGGGTGTTCTTCATCCAGTTCATATAGTTCTTGGTGAAGCGCTCGGGCACGAACTTGATCTCGCCCTTTTCCACGCTCTCGATGGCGGGCTTTGCCAGCGGCTCCATCTTCACGAACCACTGCTTGGACACCATGGGTTCGATGGTGGAGTGGCAGCGGTAGCAGGTGCCGACCTCGTGCTTCAGAGGCTCGATCTCCTTCAGGAAGCCGCCCTCTTTCAGGTCGGCCAGGATGGCCTTGCGGGCCTCCAGAGTGGTCATGCCGGCATACTTGCCGCAGTCCAGCACTTCGGGCTCGTTGATGGTGTTCTTGCCGGAGGCGAACAGGGCATCGGCGGCAGCCTTGTCGGCAGCGCCGGTCATGTGGCCGTCGTAGGTGAACACGCGCACGATGGGCAGGTCGTGACGCAGACCCACCTCAAAGTCGTTGGGGTCGTGGGCGGGGGTGATCTTCACGACACCGGTGCCCTTGGTCATATCGGCGTGCTCATCGCAGACGATGGGGATTTCCTTGTTCAGCAGGGGCAGCACCACATGGCAGCCGTGCAGATGGGCATAGCGGGGGTCATCGCCGTTGATGGCAACAGCGGTATCGCCCAGCATGGTCTCGGGACGGGTGGTAGCCAGTTCCAGCATCTCGCCGGTCTCCTTGACCGGGTAGAGCAGGTGCCAGAAGCTGCCGTCCTTTTCCTCGTACTCCACCTCGGCGTCGGAAATGGAGGTGTTGCAGTGGGGGCACCAGTTGACCATGCGGTTGCCGCGGTAGATCAGGCCCTGGTCGTACAGGCGCACGAACACTTCCTTGACGGCCTCGGAGCAGCCCTCGTCCATAGTGAAGCGCTCACGGTCCCAGTCGCAGCTGCTGCCCAGCTTTTTCAGCTGGCTGACGATGCGGTTGCCGTACTTGGTCTTCCAGGCCCAGGCACGGTCCAGGAAGCCGTCGCGGCCCACCATCTCCTTGGTCAGGCCCTCCTGACGCATGGCCTCCACCACCTTGGCTTCGGTGGCAATGGAAGCGTGGTCGGTGCCGGGCACCCACAGGGCGGCATAGCCCTGCATCCGCTTGGTGCGGATGAGGATATCCTGCATGGTGTTATCCACCGCATGACCCATGTGCAGCTGACCGGTAACGTTCGGCGGCGGCATGACGATGGTATAGGGTTTCTTGTCCGGATCGGCCTTCGTGTGGAAGTAGCCGCCATCCAGCCAGAACTGGTAGATACGATCTTCCACCTGACTGGGATCGTACTGCTTTGCAAGTTCTTTCATAGTGTCCTCCCAAAAATTTGATGAAGTGGGACGCAAAAAGCCGTCCCACGGAGCGTTCCATGGGACGGCTGTAAATACATGACCGCGGTACCACCCAAATTGCGCGGAAAGCTCCGCGCCCCTTGATGCCCCTGTAACGTAGGGCAGACCCGAAAGCGGCTTACCGGCAAGGCTCACCGCTTCTGCTCCGAAGTGACAGTGCCCCGCCGGTATCCCGCCGGGTTTTCAGCTGCCCCCGGCTCTCTGTACGGTCCCAGACGATGCACACTCTTTTTCAACGCATTTATAAAAAGAATATAGCGTTTTTTGTGGGATTTGTCAATCAGTTTTTTGCAAAGAGCCCGTTCCATCTCTGTGTTTTGCACGCAGCTGTTCTGCCCTGCGCCAGAACACCCCGTTGAACCACGCGGGCAGATACAGCATGGACAGAAGTCTCGCTTTATCCCACAGTTTCCAGCGCGGTTTCGTTCCCATGCGCCGGACGGCAGCTTTGTGTGTCCGGACAGTCTGCACCGCACTTGCGCGCAATTTTTTGTCCGGGTAATGTGCTTCCAGCATCCGGTAATAGGCGTGGGCGCAGGCAAGCACCAGCATCTGCTCTGCGGAGTTTTTCAGCAGCGGGTCTGTCTGCTGCACCATTTCATAGATCCGGCTCCATGTTTCCACCGCCGTGTAGTGCTTTTGCGTAAAGGGCCGCCAACAGGCCGATTCCGGCCAGATGCGGTAGAAGTACAGCGGAGTTTTTACAAGGGCCAGCCCTTTTGCCTGCAAAAGCACCTGCACGAAAAAGAAGGTATCCTCGCCGATAAAAAGCTGCTCGTCAAAATGCAGTCCCTTGCAAAGGCTTCTTTTGTAGAGTATGCACCAGACATACTGGTTAGCGGCTTCGCACTGCGTATAGTCGAACGAATACTCCTCCAGTGAAAAAATCTTTATTTCGGGTTCATCTGCTGCGGGAGCAATGCCCGCCGGGTCCGCTTCTTTTGACACCTTGCGGTATCCGCACACCGCAAGTTCTGTGTTTGTCTGTTTCATGGCGCGGTACATCCATTCCAGATACCGCGGTGCCACAAAGTCATCCGAATCCACAAAGCAGATGTACTCGCCCCTTGCCTGCTCCAGCCCAAAATTGCGTGCCGAGGACACCCCGCCGTTTTCCTTGCGGAAAATGCGCACCCTAGAATCTTGCGCTGCATACTGCTGCATGATCTGCCAGCAGCCGTCCGGCGAACCATCATCCACAAGGAGCAGTTCAAAATTCCGGTAGGTCTGCGCCAGCAGGCTGTCCAGACACACAGGCAGATACTTTTCCACCTTGTAGACCGGTACGATCACCGAGATCAGCGGGCTTTTTTCTGTATTCATCCTGCTCTCCTTTTCAAGATCTTCAGCCCGCGCTGCTTCAGGGCTGCGTACTCTGCGTTGCCATGGTAGACCAGAACGATTCCCACTGCGAACACGACTGTGTAAAGCAGCCCGTCCAGAATAAAAATGCCAAAGTTGTCTACCGGGAACCGCTGCACCCAGAGCACCGCTGCCGCCGAGACCGCTGCCGTAAGCAGCACCCGTTTCAGATACTCCGCAAAATAATCCCGAAGCTTCTTCCGCCATTCATCCTGAACGCCGTATTTCAAAAAGATATAAGGCTCTACCCAAGTACAAGTGCACAGCGTGCTGATAATGGTGCCCCCGACAATGCCGGTCACGCCGTAGCGCTGCACCAGCACAAGGGAGGCCACCAGATTGATGATTGATTCCACCACAGCCTTATAGCGGTCGTTCCAGAACAGCCCCATGGCCTCCCGGAACAAAAGGTTCGCCTGCCGCATCCGTGAGATGTAGAACTCCACCACTATGATCACCACGGTCGTCATCGGAAAGCAGTATTCTCCACCAAACAGCAGTGTGATAAAGGGGTTGAACAGCATCATCAGCCCGCCGGTCAGGTAAGCGGACATTACATAGAACATAAAGTCCATTTCTTTGTAGACCTTATACAGCCAATCTGAATTTTCCAGCGCTGCAAGATTCCCGATACTGCCGGAAAAAGCCACCGAAAACTTATTGATCAGGTTGTTCAGCGCGTTGAGTATCAGCCGGTAGTTGGAATAAACGCCTACCGTTGCCAGACCGATAAACGAGGACATCAGCAGGCTGTCCGTGTTGCGCACAATGATGGCTGCCAGCTTGTGCATACTCATAGCGCCGATGTTTTTCAGGATGCCGTTCCGTTCTTCCTTTTCCGGCAGTTCATGGCATTCCCTCAGATACGGAAACTCTTTATCCGCCCTGCGAGAAACCATAATGTTGGGCAGAAACTGCACCACCTGCTGAACCACCAGATACAGGATAAAATTACCTGTCAGCAGCAGCACCGTGGTCTGCAAAATCGTTTTTATGAGTTCGCATACCATGTTCCATCCAGCCCGGATATATCCCTTCTGGTAGGCCTGATAGATAGAACTTTTATAACTCATCAGATAGGAACTTGCTGAACCCAGCACATATATCATATAGATCAGAGTGATATGCTCAATACCTTCTCCGCCCTTGATAAAGTGCGGCAGAAATGGCAGCAGCACCAGCCCGAACAGCAGCACCGAGGCCGCCACAGCCCGGTACATCCACTTGTACAGGTTCATCAGCTGCGCCAGCTTCCGCTCATCGTCCCGGGCGGCGGGCTCGTACATACTGAACACCATAGCCGTACCAATGCCCAGTTCCGCAAAGTTGAGGATGCTGAGCACATCGGTAAACAGGCCATTGACGCCCAGATAGGTTGCCGAAAGGCAGCGGATGAACACCATCCGGTTGATGAAAGACAGCAGCATCGCCAAAATTTGTCCGCCGATGTTGACCAGCATATTGATCATCGTATAGCGCGTTCTCATGCGAGTATCGTTTTCCTCCTCATTTCGACATATCCCGCAGCCAGCCATACACCTGCGGGCAGCGCCACAGCAGCCAGCTTTGCAGTTGAAGTTTTAGCGGCACAGCGCAATACTGACGGGTCCTGCGCACTGTCTCAGACTGCATCCGCAGCATCTCCATGCTGCGGGGCTCCTTGCGCAAAGCTGCGGGTAATGTCCAATAGATCCTGCTCACCACACAAAAGGTACATTCTGCCGCTGCGGGCAGTGTTTCATACACCCGGTTTTCCACAAGGCAGTTCCAGTAGCGCTGTGCTGCCTCGGCAGCATCGCAATGGCGCAGGGTCCTGCTTTTTCCCATAATACTGTCGCCGCGCTGTACATAATAGTACAGCACATCCGGCACAACGACTGCCTTTTGGGTGTTCAGACAGATCTCCGGGATCACAAAAAAATCCTCATTCAGTTTTCCCACCGGGTAGCGCAGCTGTGCAAAGATGGTGCGGCGGTACAGCTTGTTCCACGCAATCTGCACCGTAGTCCAATAGGCCTTTTGCAGCAGTTCCCGCCCAGTCAAACTCTTTTGTGGAACCGCAGCATGTGTCTGGACGCAGGGCACGCCTGCCTCGTCCACCTTGGCATAGTCACACAGGGCAAGATCTGCCCCGGTGCTTTGCACGGCACGGTACAATTTTTCATACATTTCCGGTGCAATGTAGTCGTCGGAATCCACAAAGCCGATCCACGCGCCCCTTGCCACATCCAGCCCGGCATTGCGGGCGGCAGAAAGACCCCCGTTTTTCTGGTGGATCACCCGGACGCGGGCATCTTTTGCGGCGGCGGCATCGCACAGCGCAGGGCAGCCGTCCGGCGAGCCATCATCCACAAGGATCAGTTCAAAATCTGTAAGGGTCTGCGCCAGAATGGAATCGATACATTTTTGCAGATAGTTTTCCACATTGTACACCGGCACGATGATGCTGAGCAGCGGTTTTTCACAAGGCACAGCGCGTTCCTCCTGTATCATTTTCAGTCCGTCACTTCGGTGCGCAGGCGGGCAATGAGCCGCTCCATCAGCGCCACCCGGTTGAAGGGGGTCATCAGGTAAAAGCCGTCCGCATAGGGGGCCGATGCCTTGGCCGCCTGCACCGAGACTTCCAATCCCAACTCCTCGCCTGCGGCGCGGTCCAGCCCTTCAAACTTCTGGATCATGGCCTCATCCACATGGATGCCATTGACTTCGTTTTCCATAAAGATAGCATTGCGCTGGCTGACCACCGGCAGGATGCCCGCCAGAATTTTTGCGCGCTCACCCAGCGTCTCCCGGGCTTTTTGCAGGTTTTCCACCGCCTGTGCCGACAGCACCGGCTGGGTAAGGAAGCCGCTCATGCCGTTTTCCAGCTTTTCTGCGGCGCGGCGCAGTTCCACCTCAAAATTGCGGGCGTTCAGGTTCAGCGCACCAAAAACCGTGATGGGTGCGGGCATCTCCCGCCCTTCCCCGGCCAGCGACACGATATACTGCGCCAGCTTGCGGGAGTTGAACTGGTACACATTTTTCACCTCGTCCCGCTCGGCGGTGGGGATGGGGTCCCCGGTAATGGCCAGTACCTCCCGCACGCCCTCGGCGTACAGTCCCAGCAGCAGCGCCTTGGTGGCGTTCAGGTTGCGGTCCCGGCAGGTCATGTGGGGCAGTACGTTCAGGCCCAGCTCCCGGTGCACCCGGCAGGCCACCAGCGAGGAATCCATCCGTGCCCGGGCAATGGGGCAGTCCGCAACGGTCAGCAGGTCCGCACCGGCAGCCTGCAACCGGCGGGCACCCTCGAGATACGCGGTCAGGTCGGCGTCCTTGGGGGAGTCCAGCTCCACCGCGATGACCCGCTGTCCGGCGCGCAGCTTGCGCAAAAAGGCATCGTCCGTTTCCACCGCAGGCTTTGCCGCTGCAGCGGGCTTTGCCGCCGGGGCGGCGGGCAGCGTTTCCGGCAGAGCATCCAGTGCGGTGCGCAGGGCAGCAATATGCTGCGGTGTCGTGCCGCAGCAGCCGCCCAGAATGCGCACGCCCTCACTGGCAAGGCGGCTCAGCTCCCGGGCAAAATATTCCGGCTTGCCCTGATAGCGCACCTGCGCCCGCGCCACCACCGGGTAGCCCGCATTGGGCATGACCGAAAGGGGCAGCCCCGCATCCCCCAGCTGCTGCACCAGTGCACGCATCGCACCCGGGGCAGACACGCAGTTCAGGCCTACGGCATCCACCACGCCGCTCTGCGCCATACGGCGCACCAGATCGGCACAGTAACGACCCTCGCGGGTGTAGCCGTCCGGCAGCACCGCAAAGGATACCAGCACAAAAGCCTCCGGCACGGTCTGCTTCAGCGCACGAATCGCTTCCAGCACGCCGTCCTCGGCGCTCAAGGTCTCAAACAGAAAATTCCGTGCACCCAGCAGGGCAAAGCGCTTTGCCACGGCAAGATACACCTGCGCTGCCGGGTTGTTCTCGGTATCCGGTGCGGGGCCAAGGTCGGCAAACACTGCCGCGCCGGTCTCCCCGGCGGCCTTTACTGCCAGCTGCCAGCCTGCATCTGCCAGCTGCTCCCAGCCGGGCTGCTGCGCTGCCGCCAGACGCGGCAGGCTGAAGGTATTGGTCTTGATGGCATCGGCTCCGGCAGCAAGATACGCCCGGTGCACTGCCAGAATGCCCTCGGGGTCGGTCAGGTTTGCCTGCTCACACTCCTGCCCCGGCTTTGCTTTATAATAGGTACCCATGCCGCCATCGAACAGCAGCGGCCGCTGGGCTAACAGTTTGCGTACATCTAACATAGATACTTTTCCCTCTCCCATAAAGGATTTCATCTTTCAGTTTATCGTAGTTCACCCATCCGGTCAAGCGGTTTTCTTGATTTCGCTTGCGGCGCGGTCGTTTTTGTGCTATCTTAGGGATAACTTTTGAGAAAAGGGAGAGGATGAAGCATGCGCCACACCGGCACACCTGAGCTGGAGACCGACCGGCTGTTGCTGCGCCGCCTGCTGCCGCAGGATGCCCCGCAGATGTACGAAAACTGGGCAAATGACCCGGCTGTGACCCGTTTTCTGCGCTGGGAGCCGCACAAAAGCCCTGCCGAGACCCGGGAGCTGCTTTCGGCGTGGGCAGAGCTGTATCCGAACCCGGATTATTACCAGTGGGCCATGGTGGAAAAGGCCACCGGGCAGGTGTTCGGCTCCCTCTCCGTGTATAACGCCCTATTAGGTGAGCCGCAGCAAAAGACCAAGTGGCCGGAGTTGGATCTCTCCGACGGCATCTGGGAGCCGGGCTACTGCATCGGACAGAAGTGGTGGGGCAAGGGCTTTACCACCGAAGCGCTGCAAGCTGTGGTGGATTTCTGGTTTGGGCAGGTGGGCGGAGCCTTTCTCACCTGCTGCCATGCGGTGCACAACCCCGCCAGCGGCCGGGTGATGGAAAAGGCCGGCTTTGTGTACCATCACAACGACGTTTACCACAAATTTGACGGCACACCGGTGGAATGCCGGTGCTACCTGCTGACAAAAGAACACTACGATAACAGAAAGGACTTACTTTGAGCGAGCTTTATGATATTCTGACCGAGACCCCTCCCACAAAGGTGGTGCTGCTGGCACTGGATCAGGGGCTGTGGGACTGCGAGCGCAGTCTGGCAGAGCTTTCTGCCCTGTGCGAAGCCAACCACATGGAGGCCGTGGCGCAGATCACCCAGAAGCGCCAGACCCCGGAGACCGGCATCGTGCTGGGCAGCGGCAAGCTGGAAGAGGCTTCCCTTGCCGCCCAGACGCTGGGCGCGGAATGCGCCGTGTTTGACGGAGAGCTGACCGGCAGCCAGATCCGCAACATCTCCAACGCGCTGGGCGGCTTGGAGGTCATCGACCGCACCATGTTGATCTTGGAAATTTTCCGCAGCCGCGCCGTGACCAACGAGGGCAAATTGCAGACCGAACTGGCGCTGCTGCGCTACCGTCTGCCCCGTTTGCAGGGCATGGGCGAGGCGTTAAGCCGTCAGGGCGGCGGCGGTGGCGGTGGCGGCGGTGCCCGCCGCGGTGCCGGTGAGACCAAGCTGGAGTTGGACCGCCGCCATGTGCACGCCCGCATTGATGCGCTGGCCGAAAAGCTGGCCGAGATGGAAAAGCGCCGGGGCGAGAGCCGCAAGGCCCGCGCCAAGACCGGGATGCCTGTGGTAAGCCTTGTTGGCTACACCAACGTGGGCAAATCCAGCCTGATGAACGCCCTGTGCGGCCCCAGCGTAGCCGAAGCCGATATGCTGTTTGCCACACTGGACCCCACCAGCCGCAAGCTGGTGCTGCCCAGCGGCATGGCAGTGCTGCTGGTGGACACGGTAGGTTTTGTGTCCCGCCTGCCCCACAATCTGGTGGAAGCCTTCAAATCCACCTTGGAGGAAGCCGCATGGTCTGATGTGATCATCCGGGTGGCAGACGCCGGGGATGAACAACGCGAGGAACAGCTTTCCGTCACCGACGAGGTGCTGGACGGGCTGGACTGCGCCGATATCCCCCGCCTGACCGTGTACAACAAGTGCGACAAACCCAACACCCTGAGCTTTGACCCCGACATCCTGCTGACCAGCGCCAAGACCGGCTACGGGCTGGACAAGCTGCTGCAAAAGCTGGACGAGGTGCTCAGCGACCGGGTGCACACCATCCGGGTGCTGCTGCCCTACGACAAGCTGGGGCTTGCCGCCCCCATGCGGGAGCGCGGCAGCGTACAGGCGGAGGAATACCGAGAGGACGGGCTGTATCTGGAAGGCATCGTCAAGACCGAGGACCTGCACTGCTTTGAGGGCTATCTGGTCTGAGCGGAATAATTTTTGATATAGAGCAAACCCGGAAAGTCCGCAGACTTTCCGGGTTTGCATTTTCACGGTTGGAGTCGTGACCGGAAACAGCTGCTCTATGGGCCAAGTACGTTGTCTACCACTGCTTTTTTCATAAATAAAAAGCCCCAACAAACACAAAAACCCGCCTGGCAGCGGGTTTTTGTGTATAGAGGGGTGGGAAAGTATATAAAGTGGTGAATCTCAATATCACTGGCAGGCTTTTGTGCATTGCGCTGCCTTGCATGATGTATTATACCCGTTTTTCTTTTCTTGTCAAACAGGATTTTCGTATTTTGCTTTAAAATAATACTTTACTTTTTCGCAAAAACTTTATATAATTAACATAGAATTTCAGAAACGAAATTTTATTCCATTTCCGTGGGTTTGCACAACATAAAAACTTTACTTTCAGAAAATTTTATACAATCCAACATATTTTGAAGGAGGCTCTTCTCATGGACGATCTTGACCGCAAAATCCTCACCCTTCTGGCAAAAAACGCACGGATGCCCGTCAAAGAAATTGCGGAGCAGGTGTCGCTTACCAGCCCGGCAGTCTCCAGCCGTATCCATAAGCTGGAAACGGACGGCATCATCAGCGGCTATACCGTCACGCTGAACCGTCCGGCAGACCGGATGTATGTGGATGCGCTCATCAGCCTTTCGGTTGCCCCCTCCAAGCAGGATGCCTTTCTGGAGCTGCTGCAGAACAGCCGCGAGGTGCTGCAATGCTACCACGTTACCGGTGCGTACACCTTTCTGGTCAAGGTCAGCTGCGGCAGCATGGCACAGCTGGAGCATCTGATTTTGCAGTTCCAGAAGCTGGGCACCACCAGCACTCAGATCATCCTGTCCACCCCGGTGAACCACGGCGATCTGGACGCTTTGATGCTGTAAGCGAGTGCTGTTCATAAAACTGTTACTTTTTCCCTGCAATTTTGCGGTGCGGTGGTTCGTATCCAGAATAGCAGCCCAAAACCGGCACACACTACCTGTAACGTGTGCGCCCGGCTGCGCCTTCCACACACAGCACTATGAAAGGAAATGCAATACTATGAAAAAATTCATCGCCGCCCTGCTGGCAGGGCTGACCCTGTTTACTCTGGTGGGCTGCTCCGGCGGAAGCAAGGCCGACAGCTCCACCCCCAAGGACTACTCCCAGATCATCCACGATGCCCGCAGCGACGAGGACAACGAGTATGATATGATCTTTACCAAGGGCGAGGACGGCAAGTTTACCGCCATTGACGGTTACAGCGCCGAGTACGAGGCCGACCAGCTGAACGAGGAGATCCGGGACATCCTGATGCCCCTGCTGAATCTGGAGGACGGCCAGTACACCGCCTTTGCCGCCAGCATTTCCAGCATGATGGTGCGCAGCTACGCCGTTGCCATCGTGAAGCCTGCCGAGGGCAAGACCGATGAGGTAAAGGCCGCACTGGAAGCCTATGTTGCCAGCGAGCAGCAGTCCATGGAGCATTATCTGGAGGATCAGTACCTTGTGGCTAAGGCTGCCACTGTCACCGTAGCTCCCACCGGCGAGGTGATTCTGGTCTGCGCCGAGGATCACGACACCATTCTGGCCAATATCGAAAAGGCTCTCGCAAAATAATTTTCCCGCATAAACCCCGGCCTTTGCAGTATGTTTCATCTGCAACGGCCGGGGTTTGGTTTTTATGCTTATTCCAGATCCAGCTTATTTTTCATCAGCCAGCTGGTAAGGACAAAATAGACTGCGCCGATCAGAATCGTTACAAGAAGGACGAGCCAGAGATTGCCGCTGGCGGAATAAGCCATCGGAATCGCTGCCACAGAGCCAACGATCACCCGGATCCCGCCGCCTGCATCCAGTTTGCCCTGAATCAGCTGCAACAGGAAGAAGGCCAGAATGCTGGCAATCGTGGAATGGTTCCTGAACTGATGCCCGATCATGCAGGCGGCGTAGATACAGAGGATGAGGACTGCAACGCCCGCCAGACCAAGGACGATGATCCACGCCAGCTCGCTCCAGAATTCACCGCCGATGCTCTGGATCGCCTTCCAGCTGAATTTCAGGACATCGCCCCAGCCCGTCGTGATCGTCTCCCCATTGATGACCGTTTTGGAATCCTCGAAGGCGCACAGGCCGACCAGCATCAGAAGGACGGACAGGATCCCGACCACTCCGCTGCAGATCACCCAGACCATGCTGGAAATGAGTTTGGACGCAACCAGCTGCTCTGGATGGACCGGAAGGGTGTGCATGAGATAGCCCTCCCGCCCCAACAGATTTTTGGTGAACCGCTGGATGATCGTCACAATACAGACCACTCCGATGGCAACCCCGATGGCAAAGTAGGCAAACATCAGGTATGCCCAGATCTGGCTGCTGCCATTGTCCCAGACTTCGTCCCGCATCGAGATCCCCATTGCCAGCGCAACCAGCAGCCAGACCAGATACAGGCTGCCATAGGTCCGTCCGGTCGCCCGGAATTCATACTTCAACAGATTTTTCAGCATTTGAATACCTCCCGGAAATATGCGTCCACGCTCATTCCCTCATTCTCACGGATCTCATCCACACTGCGGTGAGCAAAGACCGTTCCCTCTTTCAGGAAGATGGCCTCATCCAGCACCGGCTCGATATCCTCGATCAGGTGGGTCGAGATGAGGACGGTCGCGTCCTTGCTGTAATTGGACAGGATGGTGTGCAGGATATAATCCCGTGCCGCCGGGTCCACGCCGCCGATGGGTTCATCCAGCAGATAGAGCCGGGCATTCCGGCTCATGGCAAGGATGAGCTGCACCTTTTCCCGGTTGCCCTTGGAAAGGGTCTTGAGGACGTCTTTGGGGGAAAGTTCCAGATTTGCCAGCATCTCATTCGCCCGGGCCGGATCGAAGTCCTTATAGAAGTCCCCAAACATCTTCACCAGCTGCTCTACCCGCATCCAGCCGGGAAGCCAGTCGGCATCGGGCAGGTAGGATACGATTGCCTTGCTCTCCACGCCGGGCTTCATCCCGGCGATCCGGATGCTGCCGCTGTCAGGCTGCAGCAGACCGTTTGCCAGTTTGATCAGGGTGGTCTTGCCGCTGCCGTTCGGCCCCAGCAGGCCAACGATCTTCCCAAAGCCGATGTGCAGATCCACACCGTCCAGCGCGGTTTTTGCGCCGTAGTGTTTTGTCAGCCCTTCACAGGTCAGAAGTTCACTCATGATTCGGTTCTCCTTTCGTCTGACGGGCCAGCAATTCGGCGACCTGCGCCGGGCTGTACCCGATGCCCCGCATCTTTTCCAGAAATTCTTCCGCGAACTTTTCCGCGGTCGCGGCACGCAATTGTTCGATCAACATGGTATCCTCCGTCACATAGCGGCCCGCCGTCCGTTCGGTCCGGACAAGCCCCTCCGTTTCCAGCTGTGCCAGCGCACGCTGCATGGTATTCGGGTTCACCCCTGCGGCTGCGGCCATATCCCGCACCGAGTCAAGATGTCCTCCGGGCGGGTATGTCCCCGCAAGGATCTTCGCCTTCAACCGCTCTACCAGCTGCGCATAGATCGGACGGCTGGAATCAAATTGTTCACTCATCGTAGCCCTCCCTGCATTTTGTGTTTCTGTGTTAAGTGCCTAATACAATAATACTCATTTTTCAGATTGTGTCAAGGGGTTCATACAATTTTTTTTAGCCAATTCTGTCACAGCTCCCCGGGCATTGCCTTGCAAACGAGGGCAGGCGTTATCCGAGAGGTTTGCATTTTTGCGATAATATGATATACTCTCTCTGTAATTGACGAAAACAGGAGTAACTTTTATGATAAAAGCGACCATCATTATCCCAAACATCAACGGCAAGGGCTGGCTGAAGGACTCCATCGAGTCCATCTACGCCCAGACTGAGCAGGATTTTGACCTGATCGTGGTGGACAACGGTTCCACCGATGAAAGTCTGGAACAAGCCCGCAGCTACTGCACCCGCCCCAACTTTACCCTGATCGAAAACGGGCGCAACACCGGCTTTTCCTACGCAGTGAATCAGGGCATTGCCTGGGCGCAGAGCAAATATGTGGTGCTGTTCAACAACGACGCCTTTGCCGAGCCGCAGTGGCTGGCCGAGCTTTTGCGCACCGCCGATGCCGACCCCAAAATTTTTGCGGTGCAAAGCCTGATGATCCGGCACTTTGAGCGGGAACTGGCCGATGACGCCGGGGACTATGTGACATGGATGGGCTTTGCCTGCAAGACCGGCGATGGCCGCCGCGTCAGCCGCTACACAAAGCAAAAGCGTATCTTTTCGGCCTGCGGCGGCGCAGCGCTGTACCGCAAAAGCATTCTGGACGAGATCGGCGGCTTTGACGAGCACTTTTTTGCCTACTTTGAGGACGTAGACCTGAGCTGGCGCGCCAACAATGCCGGCTACAAAAATGTGCTCTGCCCCGCCGCCAAGTGCTACCACATCTGCGGTGCCAGCACCGGCGCAGTGCGCTACAACGCCTTTAAAAGCCAGCAGAGCGGCCGCAACAGCATTTTGCTGCCGCTCAAAAACGAGCCGCTGCTGATGCTGGTGCTCAACTTTATCCCTCTGGCGCTGGGCTATCTGCTCAAGTGCTACAAGTTCCACAAGCAGGGCTTTGGCGAGGCTTGGGACAAGGGCATGCACGAGGCCTTTGCTCTGCTCAAAGCGGGCAAGCTGGGCAAGCGTCCCTTCCGCCTGAAGGATCTGCCCAACTACATCCTGATGGAACTGTGGATGATCTGGAACATGGTGCCATACCTGTGGTATCGGCTGGTGGTGGTACGGTTCGATTTGAAGTAACACACAGGCAGGAAGCCGTTTTCCGCTGCGCCCCTGCCGTGAAAAAGCACCCCGGGAAAATCCGCAGATTTTCCCGGGGTGCAAATTATAGATAGTCTTTCCGCTGAATATGGCCAAAGCGCACGCGTCGGCCATTCAAAATCGTCCCACGATAAAAGGGACCGCTGCACAAGGCTGTGCAACGGCCCCTTTTATATTTGCATTTTACGCTGCGGTACTGGCGGCATCCTCAGCGGCGGGGGCTTCTGCCACGGCGCTGTCTGCGCCCGTTTCTGCCTGCGCTTCCGGCTGGACAGCCGAGGCAGCAGCCGAATCTGCCGCAGCAGAGTCTCCGGCAGTGGCCAGAATGGCGTCCTGCACATCGCTTTCTGCCATAGGCTCCGACTGCGCGGCCGCGGAGCTTGCTGTGCTTTCGGGTTTCGTCTCACTCTCGGTCAGACCGGTCAGATACCAGCTGCCGCTCTGGCGCTCGAACAGGTAGTCCATATATTTGGTGGGAGTGTCCGAGGAGGGATTGATGATGCTGTCATCCGCGCTGGCGGTGGGGATATAACCCACGGTGACGTGCAGCTTGCCGCTGCGCTTGAACAGCTTGACCACGGTGGCGCGGTAGTAGCCCACCGTGCCGGTGATGGGGATCTTATAGCACTGGGTGGTCTCGTCAAACTCGACGGTCATATCCTCCATGTCAAAGCTGCGGTGGGTCAGCTTGAAGCCGGGGCCCAGCAGCTTTGCCAGATAGGCATCCACTTCCACCGAGGGCAGCAGCAGCTGCTCGGTCTCGGGGTCAGTATTGTAGTTATCAAAGCCGCCCTGCGTCTCCTGAATACTGTACACACAGCCCCACACGGCTGCTTCCCGCAGGGTCAGGTCGTCGATGTTCTCAATGCCGTCAAAGGGCATGGGGTCGAACAGTACCAGACCTTCCAGCTTGTCCTCGTATTCCTGCTTTTGTGCGGTATCGTCAAACAGGTTTGCCACAAGGCCCACACCGGCCCGCAGCACCGTGATAAACCCGATAAGCACCAGCACCGTGATCAGCAGACCCAAGGTCTGCCGCCAGCGGCGGCGCTTGATCCGGGCGTGTTCTTCCGGGGTGATCGTATTTTTCATTGGTCTGAGTCTCCCAAAGTTTTTAGTCTACCCAACAGTATACCACATCCGGCCGCAGAGTGCAAAACCTGTACCGGTGGTTTTTTTGTGAAAGCAGGCTTTTTATTCCCAGTCCTTCCATATCTCGGGCTGGTAGCCCACGGTGGCCTTGCGGCCGTTGCGCACGATGGGGGTCTTGAACAGCTGCTGATTTTCAAACAGCTTGTCCTCTTTCTGCCAGTCCACCAGTGCATCCAGCAGCGCAAGGGTCTGCTTGTCCTTTGCTGCCGGATTTACCAGCGCTTCCCAGCCGCCCAAGGCGCGCGCCACGTTATCAAACTCACCCCGGCTCATGCCCTTTTCCTTCAGGTCGATCATCTGGAATTTAATGCCGCGCTCCTTGAAATAGCGCTGCGCCTTTTTGGTATCAAAGCACTTGCTCGTGCCAAAGATCTGGATATTCATCTTATCTCCTCCTGCCGGTTCCCGGCGGTCTTATTGTACCACACCGTAAACCGCTTGCATAGGCATAATTTGCGGCAAAACGGGCAATGCTTTCCGCAAAGGAGGTGTTTGCATGAACGCATTCGTAGACCCTGAGTTGTGCATCGGCTGTACCCAATGTGCCGGGCTGTGTCCCGCAGTGTTCCGCATGGAGGGGGTTCTGGCTGTGGCAGAGCCCGGCCCCATCCCGCCGGAGGAGGTGCCGCAGGCCGTCACCGCAGCCCAGAGCTGCCCGGTAAGCGCCATCCGCATCGAGGAATAAGCCCGGCATCGCTAAGGCTGCTGCACAGCTTGTGCGGCAGCTTTTTTGCAGTGGGACGATTTGAAATGTCCTCCGCGCTGCTCTGGGCATAAGCAGCGGAAGAACATTATAAAATAAATTATGCGATTGTTG
>CAJMQZ010000042.1 GCA_905215595.1 uncultured bacterium | reverse complement strand
CATGACCGGCAAGGTGAGCATGATCAATCAGGAGCAGACCTGTGAGGAGCATCTGCAGATTCTGGATGCTGCTCTGGCAGGGGACTGGGACGGCGCAGCCATGGCGCTGCAGCACCATCTGGAGCTGGCCCGCGATAAGGCCGAGGGCGTCATCAAGGTCATCCGTCTGTGGTAAAAGAATAAAAGTTAAAAAGGTCTGCTGCATCGTGCCGGTGCAGCAGACCTTTTTCGCTTTTACGAGAAGGAACACAGCATAGAAGGAAGTCTCCCTCAGATAAGGTGGTTTTCAAGGCAGTAATGATAGACCCCGTCCTCTTCCACAGAGCGGCAGCGGACGGCAGCTCTGGCCTTGACCTCTTCGAGCGCGTTTCCCATGGCAACGCCTGTACCGACTGCTTCCAGCATTTCAATGTCGTTCCGTCCGTCCCCAAAGGCAATGGCTTCGGACTTTGAAAATCCATAATGCGCCAAGACCGCCCTTACAGCGTTTCCCTTGCCGCAGGAGAGCGGAATAATATCTACTGCCTTGTCCCACCATGCGGTGATCTGTGTGGCGTGCGTCTCCTGTAAGATCTGTGTGTATTCGGCGCTGTTGCAGGAGCACATGATCTGATAGATCTCCTCCTCGCACAGCGCATCAAAATGCTCGGAAATCACCAGCTTTTCGCTGCCAAAGGAAAAGTATTGTGCCAGATCGGGGTCTGTCCCGTTTGTTACGATAAAGTGCTCATTGCTGATAGCAGCTGCCCGGTGCATCTGCTTCAGGTTTTGTAGAATCTTGTGTTTGTCGTCAGCGTCCAGCGGATTTTTGAAGAGCACAGTATCCTTGCTGCGGACATAGGAGCCGTTGAAGGTAAGCCAGATATCAAAATCGACACCTTCAAAATGCGGGATGGAGAGATAGCCTCTGCCGGTCGCCATGCACAACAAGACCCCGTTTGCTTGCAGCTGCTGTAAAGCCTGCACAGTTTTTGGGGATGGCTCCTTGCTGCCCAGCTTGAGCAAGGTTCCGTCTACATCAAAAAAAGCAATTTTTATCATACGACACCTCTGGTAAAAATATTTTTATTTTTCCACCTTGCTCAGCAGGATGCGGTCGTTATCCATGTTTTTGCCCGCGTTCTCGCGGAACTTTTCCAGCAAGTCGTCCACGGTCATTTTGCTGCGTGCTGCGCCCTTTACGTCAAACACGATGCGCCCGGCGTCCATCATCAGGGTGCGGTTGCCCAGCTCCAGCGCCTGATGCATATTGTGGGTCACCATCAGGCAGGTGATCTTTTTCTCGGCCACGATGCTCTTGGTCAGCGCCAGCACCTTTTCGGCGGTGGCGGGGTCCAGCGCGGCGGTGTGCTCGTCCAGCAGCAGCAGCTTGGGGGTGACAAGGGTAGCCATGAGCAGGGTAAGCGCCTGCCGCTGCCCGCCGGAGAGCAGCCCCACCGGCTGCTTCATGCGGTCCTCAAGACCCATGTCCAGCAAAGCAAGCTTTTCGCGGAAGAGCGCCTTATCCTTGCGGGAGATGCGGGAGAAGATGGCGTTGGGCGCAGTGCCTGCCCGCAGGTAGGCCAGCGCCAGATTTTCCTCAATGGTCATGTTGGGCGCGGTGCCCTTGAGCGGGTCCTGGAAGAGATGCCCGATGACCTTGCTGCGCTGGTGCTCCGGCGCAAAGGTAATGTCCTGCCCGCCCAGCAGAATGCTGCCCTCGTCGGCAATAAAGCCGCCGGTGATGGCGTTGAACAGGGTGGATTTGCCCGCGCCGTTGGAGCCTACGATGGTGGCAAAATCTCCGGCTTCCATCTGCAGGCTCACCCCATTTAGCGCTACCTTTTCGTTGACGGTGCCGGGGTTAAAAGTCTTGTGCAGGTCGTTCAGCTGCAGCATTTCCATGTTACTGTCCCTCCCTGTTGGTCACGGTGCGGCGGGCACGGGCAGCGTGCCGCCGCTTTTCAAAGGCGAAGTGCTCTCGGATAGCGGGCATGGAGATGGCCACTGCCACAATGATGGCAGAAACCAGCTTCATGGCGGCGGCGGGCACGTTGAACCGCAGCGCCACCGCCACGATAAAGCGGTACAGGCAGCTGCCGAACACCACGCCCAGAATGCGGCGCAGCATGGTGCGCTTGCCCACCAGCGTCTCGCCGATGATGAGGGAAGCCAGTGCAATGGTCACCATGCCGGTGCCCACGTTGATATCGCAGCTTTTCTGGTACTGTGCCAGCAGCCCGCCGGACAGTGCACACAACGCACCGGACACGCACAGACCCACCGTGATGGTAAAGGCGGGGTTGATGCTGGAAGCCCGCACCATGGCGGCGTTATCGCCGGTGGCGCGGATGGAAAGCCCCAGCCGCGTGCCCAGAAAGCCCAGCATCGCCGCGCAGGCGATGGCAATGATCACTGCCGCCAGCGCCAGCTTGTACCAGCTGCCCAGAAAGCCCAGCGAAGTTTTTGCCATGGAGAAGATGGTAGGGGTCTTGACCAGTGACATGGTGGAGGAGAAGCCCATCACCGCCAGATTGATGGTGTACAGGCCTGTGTTGACGATGATACCGGCCATGATGCTTTCCACCCCGAGCCTTGTCTGCAAAAAGGCGGTGACAAAGCCGGAGCACACCCCCGCAGCCATGGCTGCCGCCAGCGCAAGGATGGGGTGGCCGGTCAGTGCTACCTGACAGGCCACGGCGCAGCCCAGCGTAAAGCAGCCGTCGGTGGAAAGGTCGGCAATATTCAGGATGGAGTAGCTCAGAAACAGTGCCAACGCCACCAGTCCGTAGATGCAGCCCAGCTCCAGCGCTGTCTGCAAAACGTTGAGGGAAAAGATACTCGCCAGCATGGTGTATGCTCCTTTTATGTTATTTTGAATGCGCACCGCATTGCTCTGCGGAGTGCGACAAACGCATTTTCACGGGAGAGGGAAATCACTTTCCCCAGAACCGCCAAAAGCTCTCCCTTGCGGGAGAGCCGGAAAAACCGTCAGGTTCTGGCGATGCGGGGCGTTCAGGAAAAGCTCTCGGCGGTGGTCACCTCAGTAATTTCGGTGCAGTAGGGCTTGAAGGCCTCCTTCAGGGCAGCAAGGTCAAGACCCAGAGCCTCGGCGGTCTCGGTGTTGATGGTGACGATGCCGTTATCAAAGGTCTGGTAGGGCAGGTCTGCGGGGGTCTTGCCATCGCACAGCAGCTGGCTGACCATATCGGCGGTGGCTTCGCCCAGCTGCACATAGTCCACGCCGTAGCCCACCAGCGCACCGTTCAGCGCAAAGCTGTCGGCACCGGTGTAGTGCTGCACACCGGCCTCGATGAAGCTTTCGTAGATGGACAGCTCGGCGGTCATGATGGTGTTATCGGTGGGGGTGAACACGGCCTTGACCCCGGCGGCTACCAGTGCCTCAGCAGCCATCTGCACCTCGGCGGTGGTGGTACCGTTCTTTTCCACCACCTTGATGCCGTTCTTCTCGCAGAAGGCCTTGGCGTCCGCAATGGCCTGGGTGGAGGAATCCTGACTCAGGTCGTACAGCAGACCGATGGTATCGATGCCGGGGTTTGCCGCCACGATCAGGTTCATGATGGCGTCGGTGTTCAGGGCATCGGAGGTGCCGGTGATGTTCTCCTCGCCGTCAAAGCCAGCGGCGGCAGGATCGGTCACAGCAGAGTAGACCACCGGGATGTCGGTGTCCTCCACAGCGGCCAGCATAGTAGCGGCGGTGGGGGTGGCCACGGCCACGATCACGTCCACGCCGTCAGCCACAAGGTCTGCGCCGATCTGGTTCAGGTTGGACTGGTCGGCCTGTGCGTTGGCGTAATAATCGGCGTAGTCAAAGGTGACGCCTTTCTCCTTACCGATGGCATCCAGACGGCTCTCCACAGATTCTACGATCTGGTTGAGGGAAGCGTGGTCCACATAGTTGACGATGCCCACCTTGAAGGTCTCGCCAGCGGCAGCGGCGCTGCCGGAAGCAGCTGCGGAGGAGGAGACCGCTGCACTGGAGGCGGTGCTGGAAGCAGCGCTGCCGCAGCCGGTCAGTGCCATGGCAGAAACAGCAGAAGCAGCCAGAGCGGCCTTCAGGAAGCTGCGGCGGGAGATCATGTTCAGGTTTTTCATAGTGGTAACTCCTTTCCCGGAGCGGGCGGCAAATCAAAAGACCCGCTCCCTTTGCGGGACGGGTCTTAAAACAAAACGACCCTGTCCCTGTGTGTTATCCACAAGGACAGGATCGGTAAATACGATTCTGCGGTGCCACCTTGCTTGCTCTGCATCCAATACAGCAGAGCCACTCACGGAGAGCCAACACTCCCCTGTCCTGTAACGGAGACTTCCGTCCAAAGCTACTAGGGTTTGTGCCCGTTTGCCCGGCCCTCGGCGGCCCACGAAACTCTGCCCCGCCTTCGCCCGTTTGCACTGTCCGGGCTCACTGCAGATGCGCTGTGCAGGTTCTCTTCCGCCTCATCGGTTTGATTGCATTATACACTTTATCTTCGTAAAGTCAAGAGGGATTTTTAAATTTTTATTTTTTGGCCCGGTCAAAGTCATTCTTCTGCCGGGGCACCGGTGCTGCGGCGCTTGCGGCGCACAAAGTAGGCAACGTACACCACCCACACCGGGATGGCCACTGCGGTCACCACCCGGCTGGCAGAAAGCCCGGCGGCCTGATACACAAAGTCGATGCTGCTTGCGCCCGCCGGGCAGAGCACCGCCATCAGTCCCTCGTCCACACGCAGGATGTCGGTCTTTTCGCCGTTGACATAGGCGGTAAAGCCGTCATCATAGGGCACAGAGAAAAAGACGAGGTTCGTCTTGTCCAGCGTGATCTCGGCATGGAAGCCTGCATTGTTCATCTGGAACACAGAGCAGCTGTTGGCGCGGCGGTCGGCGCAGTCCTGCGTGTAGCTGTCGTAGTGCAGATCATTTAGCATGTCCTCCGAAAGTTCGGTCAGGTACTTGCCATACTGCGCCACATCTTCGTCCGTCAGCACCAGTGCCCGCATCAGCAGGTTGGAGCGCAGGGTCTTGATCGAAGTCTGGTAGGTGGCCTCGGTCACATAGTAGTCGTAGGTAAAGCCCATAGGCACATAGTTGTCGTTGTGGTACAGTGCGTAGCCGTCCACATCGGCAAGATAGGTCCAGCCCTCATCTGCCTCATCCTCAAAGCTTTCGCGCTTTTCCGGAGTGGTAATGAGGTACTCCACGCTCAACAGGCCGCGCAAAGCGTAGTTTGTGATCTCCGGCTCACTGCGCACATCCCGTTTGACCCCCAGTCCCGGGTAGAAGCTGAGGATGCTGGGAGCTGCCGTGCTGCCGAAGTATTGCAGGCAGCTCTTATCCAGCCACATCCCGATGTTGTCGTGGATCTTGTAGGTGTCGATGCGATAGTCGCCCTCCGGCAGATCGTTTTTCAGCAGCAGGGCGTTATTGTCTTGCTCCACAAGGTCGCTGTCGGTGTGCCACTGGCCAAACTTGCCAATGCCGATGTGCACCATGGTGAACACGCAGGCAAATACCAGCACCGCCGCCGTCATGCGCTGAGCAAAGCGGCTGTTCTGCCGCCATATGCCGCAGAGGTAGCGGTACAGTGCAAGCCCCAGCAGGCCAAAGCCCAGCACGGCAAAGAACTGCCCCGGGTTCTTCAGCACACCGAAGGACCATGTCCCGGTGGTATCGTCCCGCACGGGCACCACCGCAAAGACCAGCGTAGCCAGCATGATCCAGCCAATGCCCCGGGCGGGTGCGTCCAGATCGATGTCCGGGTCCTCCAATGCGTTCACGGTCATGGCAGCAAGGATGAGGGTGGGCATATAGTACCAGCGGGCGTAATAGCTGGAATTGAGCGCGTAGAAGGCGCTGTTCAGCACCGGCACCAGCGCGCACACGGCGCACACCGCCACGATGCGCTTTTTGCTGTCGGTCTTGCGGCTGCGCCAGTAGGCCATGGCACCGGCCAGACTGCACAGCGGCAGATAGGCGGTCATGCTCGTCCACTTGATGACGCCCTCCGACCACACCGAGGTGAGGTAAGGGGAGTCCGGCGGCAGGATCCAGCTGAGCAGGATAGCCAGATACTGCTGCACCTTGGCGTAGGTCAGAAAGCCCCAGCCGGAGGAAAGGTCAATGGTGCGCGGGTTCTGCAGCAGGCTGAGCACCGCCGGGAACAGCAGCAGACAGCCCATGGCAACGCCCAGCACGCTCTCCCACAAAAGATGCCCGAACTTGCGCGCGGTCAGCCGGAAGTCCTTGGTGGTCAGTTTGCACACGAAGTAGATGCACAGGAAAATTACCTGTCCCACAAAGAAGAAATAGTTGTTGAGCAGGTTCACCGCCACCCAAAAGGCGAACAGGCCGTGACGGTTTTCATAAATGGCCTCGTCCAACGCCCAGAGCAGATAGGGGAACAGCGCCACCACATCCACAAAGTGGTTGAAGAACACATTGTACACCGCAAAGCCGGAAAGCGCGTACAGGCAGGCACCCAGCACGGCGTAATTTGCGTTTTTAACGTAGCGACGCAGGTACAGATACGCACCGCCGCCCGCCACGCCGAACTTGAGCACCAGCAGCGGCACCATCATATAGGGCAGCCAGCTTTGCGGCAGCAGCACCGACAGCCAGAAAAACGGCGAGCCGTACAGGTAGAAGGAGTAGGCGTTCATCACCCCGCTGCCAAGGTCGGTCGCCCACGAAAAGGTATTGTGCGGCGCACCGGCAAAGGCGCTGTCCGGGTAGCCCGCGCCCTTGACAAAGCCGTTCATATACCGGTAAAAGCTGATCTGCTG
Organism: uncultured bacterium; assembly: GCA_905215595.1. Lineage (GTDB taxonomy): Bacteria > Bacillota > Clostridia > Oscillospirales > Ruminococcaceae > Faecalibacterium. The sequence continues at coordinate 9,333 of CAJMQZ010000042.1, read as the reverse complement.
GCTGTTAAAATCGCCTGCATAGTGGAAAAAGCCGCCGTCAAGGATGTAGAACGGCAAAAAGAAGATGGCCGCCGTCAGGGCGCACAGCCCCACCGCCTGCCAGAATTTTTTACGGTCCTGCTCCCTTTGCGTGAGCAGCCGTGGTTTTATAAACTTTTCCATAGCGTTCCTCTTTCTCCGCGCACCGGCGCGGAAGTGGATTTGATGTCACCTTGTAGTATAGCACGGCGGCGCGCAAGAAAAAAGGGCTTGACAACCAAGCGCCCGGCGGGTATGGTGAAGAAAAGGAGGCGTATTGTTATGCTGTATCCATTCAGCGCCCTGCTGGCGCGCATGAAGTACATTACCCGGTGGAGCCTGATGCACTCCACCCGGGCGGAATCCCTCAGCGAGCACACCTGTGACACCGCCCTGCTGGCGCATTTTCTGTGTCTCATTGCCAAGCACTACACCGGCACGCCCTGCCGCCCGGAGGTGGTGGCAGTGGCGGCGCTGTACCATGATGCACTGGAGATCATCACCGGAGATATGCCCACGCCGGTCAAGTACCATTCCCCGGCGCTGCGGGACGCCTACAAGGCGCTGGAGACCGAGAGCATGCGCTCCATGGCGGCTCTGCTGCCTGCAGAGCTGGCTGCAGAGCTGACCCCCTGCATGGACGGCAGCGTCCTGACGGCAGAGGAGCATCGTCTGCTCAAGGCTGCCGACCGGCTGAGCGCTCTCATCAAATGCACCGAGGAGCAGCGCAGCGGAAACCACGAATTTGACGCCGCATTAACGCAGCAGCGCGCCGCGCTGCAAGCCATGCACTGCCCGGAGGCCGACTGGTTTTTGGAGCACTGCCTGCCCTGCTATACTCAGAATCTGGACGAGCTGACGAAGGCGTAGGCTTTGACTGAGAGGGCGCACACTGTTATAGCCAAGTCAACCCCTTCAGGCGCTACGCGCCAGCTCCCCCAAGGGGGCGCCTTCGGGCTATGCCGGAAACTTTCCCGCCACCGCTGAAAGCCGTCCCCTTGGGGAAGGTGGCAAAGCCGAAGGCTTTGACGGAAGGGGTAACCCCCTCCCGTGAAAATGCAATACCGGAGCGTCCGCAGACGCTCCGGTATTGCTCTATTTAAAATATTCTTTCCGCTAATTATGGCTAGAGCGCAGCGGAAGCCATTTTAAATCGTTACGCAGCCCGCAGCTTACGGGAAGGGTACCTCCCGCACGTCGTCGGGGTCCAGCCCGGCCTTGCGCTGCTCTTCAAACACGGCGGCGATCAGCTCGTCCAAGTCCTCTAAATGGGTCAGGGTGCAGCAGTAGCGGCGCAGGGCGGCAGCGCCCTTCAGCCCCTTCATGTAGTGCATAGTCTGGGCGCGCGCCTGCGGCATAGCCACAAACTCGCCCTTCTGCTCTACCATCTCCTCCACCTGACGGCGCAGCGCGTTCATCCGCGCTTGCAGGTTCGGCTCCTTGGGGGCGGGCAGACCCTCCAGCGCGGCGTTCACCCGCTCAAACAGCCACGGGTCGCCCAGTGCGCCCCGGGCGATCATCACGCCGTCGCAGTTTGTCTCCCGCACCATGCGCAGCGCGTCCTCGGCGCAGTGGATATCGCCGTTGCCCAGCACTGGCACCTTTACCGCATCCTTTACCCGGGCGATGATCTCCGGGTCGATGCCCGGGGTGTACATCTGCTCCCGGGTGCGGGCGTGCACCGCTACCAGTGCCGCGCCCGCCTGCTCGCAGGCCTTGGCGCACTCCACGGCGGTGATGTGATCGGCGTCCCAGCCCTTGCGCATTTTTACGGTGACGGGGCGCTTGGTGTGCGCCACCACCTGCTCCACGATGCGCCCGCAGCGGTCGGGGTCCAGCATCAGTTTGCTGCCCGCCCCACCGGAAACGATCTTAGGGGCAGGACAGCCCATGTTGATGTCCACAAAGTCAAATTCGTACTGCTCAATGGCGGCGGTGGCCTCGCCCATGATCTCCGGCACCACGCCGAAGATCTGCACCCCGTAGGGTGCGCCGTTGGGCGCTGCCTTCAGCAGGCTGACGGTCTTATGGTCGCCGTACACCAGCGCCCGGCTGGATACCATCTCGCTGACGGTAAAGCCCGCACCGTGCTGCGCCATCAGGCGGCGGCAGGGGGCATCCGTAAAGCCCGCCATAGGGCCGAACACCGCCCGGTGGGGCAGGGTGATATTGCCGATCTTCAAAGGTTCCATGGGTTCTCCTTGTATCTGTTTTGGGGGTAGACGATTTGGAATGCGCTCCGCGTTGCTTTGCGCATATTCAGAGGAAAGATTATTTTTATTTCGCGTTTGTCGCGCTCTGCGGAGCGCGACAAACGCATTTTCACGGGAGGGGTCGTGACGGAAGCGGCAGCTGCTTTCCTACCATACACCGTAAAAAGGGGCTGTTGCGCCAAATGCTGTGCAACAGCCCCTGTGGTTTTATGTTACATCTTCTCGGGCACGTTGATCTTGAACATGGTGAGCACATTGAAGATGACGTTCTTCACGCCGATGCACAAGGCAAGGCGTGCCTGCTGCACGGCGGGGTCTGCGCCCTGAATGCGGCAGTTGCCGTAGAAGCGGTGGAAGGCGCTTGCAAGGTCGATGACAAAGCGGTTGATGCGGCTGGGGTCGTATTTCTCGGCAGCCATCACGATCTCCTGCGGGAAGGCAGCCAGCATCCGGATCAGATCCATCTCGGAAGGCTCGGTGAGCAGGGTGGCATCCACCTTCTCGGCACCGGCAAACTGCACGCCCTCGCTCTCCATCTTTTTCAGGATGGAGCAGATGCGGGCATGGGCATACTGCACATAGTACACGGGGTTATCATTGTCGGTCTTGACAGCCTGATCGAGGTCAAAATCGATGCCGCTGCCTGCGTCGTGCATATTGAACAGGAAGCGTGCGCTGTCGATGGGCACCTCTTCCAGCAGGTCGGTCAGGGTGATGGCATTGCCGGTGCGCTTGGACATCCGCACAGGCTGGCCGTCGCGCATCAGGTTGACCATCTGCATCAGCACAACGTCCAGATCTTCGCCGTTCAGGCCGATGGCATCCATGGCACCCTTCATGCGGGCCACATGGCCGTGGTGGTCTGCGCCCCACACGTCGATGGCCTTGGCAAATCCGCGGGTAGCCAGCTTGTTGTAGTGGTAGGCGATATCGGCGGCAAAGTAGGTGGGAATGCCGTTGGCGCGGACGAGCACCTCGTCCTTGGCCTCTTCCTCGGTGCCGTCCTCGGTCTTTTTCTTGTTCACGGTGCCGTACTTAGCAGCGTACTGGGCGCTGCGGTACATGATGGCGCCGTCCTCGGCCTTGTAGCAGGCACCCAGCTCCAGCAGCTTATCCACCACAGCCAGCACTGCGCCGGACTCGTGCAGGGTGCTCTCGTGGAACCAGACGTCGTAATCAATGCGGTACTTGCCGAGGTCGCGTTTCAGAGCAGCAATATTCTTGGGCAGGGCATAGGCCACCAGTGCGTCCTTGAGGGCGGCAAAGGCTTCGCTCTCAAACAGAGCTTCCTCGTCCATACCCTTGCAGGCGGCAACGTACTTGTCGCCGTTCAGCTCAGCGAACTCACCGGCCAGCACCTTGATGTCGCCGCCCTGATAGCACTCCTTGGGCAGGGGATAGGCCTCCTCGCCGCAGAACTGCTGCAGGTAGCGCACAGCCAGACTTTTGCCGAACTTCTGAATCTGGTTACCGGCGTCGTTGATATAGAACTCGCGGGTCACATCGTAGCCGGACCAGTCCAGCACAGCGGCCAGACAGTCGCCCAGCGCGCCGCCGCGGGCGTTGCCCATGTGCATGGGGCCGGTGGGGTTGGCAGAAACGAACTCCACATTGTACTTTGCGCCCTTGCCGTGGTCGGTGCGGCCGTACTCCTTGTTGGCGCAGGCACCCAGCACCACGCCTGCCCAGAAGCTCTGGGACAGGAACAGGTTGATGAAGCCGGGGCCGGCAACTTCCACCTTGGAGAACACGCTGTTCTCAAGGGACGGCAGGTGTGCCAGCAGGGCGTCTGCGATCATCTTAGGTGCCTTGCGCCAAGTGCGTGCACCGGCCATGGCGAGGTTGGAGGCGATATCACCGTTCTTCACATCGGCGGGGATCTCCACGATAAAGGCGGGCAGTTCTGCCTCGGGCAGGGTGCCGTCTGCCATGGCAGCCTTGGCGGCTGCGGTCAGCAGAGCGCGTGCCTCATCCAGCGCAGCCTGCCGGGGGTTGTAGTTCTGGTAGGTCTTTTCAAAATCAGTCATGGGTCGGATTCCTTTCACAGTCTCAGGGAACTTCATCAATTCACATGGGTCACGGTAACTTCCAGACGGTTGCGGCTCACCAGCTCGGCGCTGTCGGCATCCAGCAGGTAGGCAAACCGGGCGGTGCCGCCCTTTTCGGTCAGCTGACAGTCGATCTCGTCCGCAGTTACGCCCAAGGTCATGGAGCCGAAGCCGGTCTCGTAGTGGCACAGGTTGCGGCGGCCTTTTTCGATCAGCAGCTGGGTACCTGCCCCGCCGCCCTTGCCGAACCGCAGCATCGCCACCCGGCTGCCGTCTGCGGCGATCTTCAGGGTGGTGGTGCAGCCCTCGTAGCCGGTGGTCTCGGTCTCGCGGTAGGTCACATAGTAGCTGCCGCCCTTCAGCACAAGGCTACCCCGGGTCATCAGCTCCACAAATTCTTCTTTTTCTTCCTCCGCAGCCGGTTCGTCCAGCCGCTGCTCAATGCGGCTTTTGATGCGGATGATATAGTCTTCCTTCAGTGGCTTGCTCACGTTGTTTTTCCTTATCAATATTTATCAATGGCGATCTGCTCCACCGGGCCGCCCTTGTACTCGCCCAGGAACAGGTCTGCCGTCTGCACAAAGCTGTCCGGCACATCGCTGACGTAAAAGTGTGCCTGCCCGTTCTCGTGGCTGGCGCGCAGCCCGCGCTCGGCGAGCATCCGCTCCAGATGATGGGCGGCAGTCATGGCGGGGTCCACCAGCGTGACGCCCGGGCCCATAAACTCCCCGATCATACTTTTCAGCAGCGGGTAGTGGGTGCAGCCCAAAATCAGGGTATCTACCCCGGCTTCGCGCACCTCGGTCAGGTATTGGGCAATGACCAGCTTCGTGATCTGCTGCTTTCCGGCTTCGCTGTGATCCACATACCCGGCCTCCACCAGCGGTACAAACAGCGGGCAGGGGCGGGCAGTGATCTCCACCCCGGGCACCAGCTGCCGCAGCAGCTTTTCGTAGCTGCGGGAGCGGATGGTGGCGGCTGTGCCAATGACGCCGATGCGGCGGTTGCGGGTGACAAAGGCTGCTTCCCGGGCGGCGGCATCCACTACGCCAAGGTAGGGCACCGGCAGCTGGGCTGCCTCCGCAGCCGGGTAGGTGCTGGACACTGTGCCGCAGGCCGCCATGATGCACTTGACGTTTTTGGAAAGCAAAAAGGCCACGTCCTGCCGGGCGTACTGCAGAATGGTCTCCGGGCTGCGGCTGCCGTAGGGCACCCGGCCGGTATCGCCGAAGTAGATGATATCCTCATGGGGCAGGCGCTTGCGCAGTTCCCGCACGCCGGTCAGGCCGCCCAGACCGCTGTCGAACACACCGATGGGGCGATTATCCATGCTGCTTTTCCGTCCTTTCCACCGCCAGTGCGATCAGGCGGTCGATGAGCTGCGGTACCGGCAGACCCTCATGCTCCATGAGCTTGGGGTACATGCTGATGGCGGTAAAGCCGGGGAAGGTGTTGATCTCGTTGATGAGCACCCGGCCGGTGTTCTTTTCCACAAAGAAATCGCACCGTGCCAGACCCTCGCAGTTCAGTGCGGTGTAGGCCATGGCGGCGTAGGTCTTTACCTCGTCCAGCTTGGCTTCCGGCAGATGTGCCGGGATGACGGTCTGGCTCACGCCGTTCTTGTACTTATCATCATAGGTGTAGAACTCTGCACCGGCAAGGATCTCACCGGGACGGGTGGCAACAGCGGGGTCAGAACCGATGACGGCGCACTCCACTTCCTGTCCGTCCACAAAGGCTTCAAATACCACCTTGCGGTCGTTTTCCAGTGCAAGGGCGATGGCAGCCTTCAGCTCCTCCTGACTGGACACCTTGGAGATGCCCACACTGGAGCCTGCGTTGGCGGGCTTGACGAACACCGGCCAGCCCAGCTTTTGTTCCACACCGGCGCAAACGCCCTCCAGATCCTTCTCGATCTCCCAACGGTTGGCGGCTACCCACTTGGTGTGGGGCACACCGTTGGCCTCAAACAGGGCGTTGGCCACAGCCTTGTCCATGCACACAGAGCTTGCCAGCACGCCGCAGCCCACATAGGCGATGCCTGCCAGCTCCAGCAGGCCCTGCACGGTGCCGTCCTCGCCCCACAGACCGTGGAGCACCGGGATCACCACGTCAAGGTGCATCTTTTCCACCCGGCCGTCCGGGGTAAACAGGATCATGCCGTGGTCGGCGCGGTCCGGGCTGATCACGCAGGCCATATTGCCGGGCAGCTCTTCCCAGCTGCCATCGGCCATCTGTTCCGCCGTGGCCTCGGTATAGAGCCAGCGGCCCTCCTTGGTGATGCCCACAGTGAGCACCTCGTATTTGCTGCGGTCGATGTTGCGGACAAAGTTGCCCACAGAGACACAGCTGACCTCATGTTCGCTGGACATACCGCCAAACAACAGAGCCACGCACATTTTATTTGCAGACTGCATGATATCTCACTCCTATTTATAAAGCCCCGGTAAAGGGGCGGCTTCAAACCGGTAAAATGCCGTTTCGATTCATTATACAATATCTACGCCCGCGATGCAAGCAGAATGCAAAAAAGCCGCCTTGGGACAAAAAGGCAGTGGCTGCGAAAAAAGTTTCTCAAAATCGCTTTTTTCTGCTTGACGGATTGAAAAACGCGTGGTACAATGATATCACCTCTTTTGCGGGGTTATTAAGTGCGCCTGTTTTTACAGCTGCCACCCGCACCCGAGGGAGGTTCAAAACAACCGTTATAATGGAGGTGTCAACAAATGACCGTTAAAATCACTCTGGCCTGCACCGAGTGCAAGCAGCGCAACTACAACACCACGAAGAACAAGAAGAACAACCCCGATCGTCTCGAGATGAAGAAGTACTGCCGTTTCTGCAAGAAGCACACCGTTCATCGCGAAACCAAGTAAAAGAAAGGCGGACGCACTATGGCAGACAAAACCGAGAAAAAGCCGGGCTTTGTGGCCAGAGCTAAAACCGCTGTGAAGAACTTCTGTGCACGCGTTGCCAAGTTCTTCCGTGACACCAAGAGCGAACTGAAAAAGGTGGTCTGGCCCTCCAAGGAGGACATCAAGACCAACACTGTCGTTGTGCTCGTCACTGTTGCGATCGCAGCGGTCGTGATGATCCTGCTGGATGCCATCTTTGGCGGCATCCTCGGCCTGATCATCGGCGCCTGAGAATCATCTTGAAACGGAGGGTCAACCAAAATGGAAGAATCAACCAAGCTGGTAGATGAGTCCACTGAGGCTCTTTGGTATGTTGTGCATACCTATTCCGGTTATGAGAACAAGGTCGCAAACGACCTGCAGACCATGGTGGAGAACCGCCACCTGCAGGATCTGATCTGCGACATCAAGGTTCCCGTCGAGATGGTTCCTGAGATCGACAAGAACGGCAAGCAGAAGATGGTGGAGCACAAGCTGTTCCCCGGCTACGTTCTGGTCAAAATGGTGATGAACGACGATACCTGGTATGTCGTGCGCAACACGCGCGGCTGCACCGGTTTTGTCGGCCCCGCCTCCAAGCCCGTTCCCCTCTCTGCCGAAGAAGTGGAGAAGATGGGTGTGGAGAAGGCTGCACCGCTTACCGTTGACTTCAATGTCGGCGATACCGTGCAGATCACCGCAGGTCCTCTGGAAGGCTTTATGGGCCTTGTGGAGGCCATTGATACCGAGAACTTCAAAGTGAAGCTCAAGGTCAACATGTTCGGCCGCGAGACCCCCGCAGAGGTGGAGATCGGTCAGGTCGAGCTGCCGTAACCAATCGGCAAGTTCCGTTTACCAAGGTAAGACCGCAGTGCGGTTCTTATAGAGCGTGTGCAGCGTGCACGCGCTCGTGGGAGGCGCAGAGACACTGCGCCGCAACTCACCACAGATTTTTGGAGGTGCATTTATCATGGCACAGAAAGTTACTGGCTACATTAAGCTGCAGATCGAGGCCGGCAAGGCGACTCCGGCTCCCCCTGTTGGCCCTGCTCTGGGTCAGAAGGGCGTCAACATCATGGCGTTCACCAAGGAGTTCAACGAGCGTACCAAGAACCAGATGGGTTATGTGATCCCCGTCGTCATCACCGTGTACGCTGACCGCTCCTTCAGCTTCATCACCAAGACTCCTCCGGCAGCCGTTCTGATCAAGAAGGCAGCTGGCATCAACACCGCTTCCGGCAAGCCCAACAAGGAAAAGGTCGCTACTCTGACCGCCGCTCAGGTGGAAGAGATCGCCAAGACCAAGATGCCCGACCTGAACGCTGCTTCTCTGGAAGCTGCATGCAGCATGGTCCGTGGCACCTGCCGCACCATGGGCGTTACCGTCGAGGGCTGAGACATAAACAGTGGGAGGGCATAACACTGCCCGCATGACCACACAGGAGGATATACAATGAAACATGGCAAGCACTATGTCGACGCTGCAAAGCTGGTCGATTCTACTAAGGCATATGATGTGAACGAGGCTCTGGAGCTGGCTTGCAAGACCGCTTCTGCCAAGTTCGACGAGACCGTCGAGCTGCACGTCCGTCTGGGCGTTGACGGCCGTCACGCTGACCAGCAGGTCCGCGGCGCTGTCGTTCTGCCCAACGGCACCGGCAAGACCGTCCGCGTCTGCGCAATCGCCAAGGGTCCCGCAGCTGCCGCTGCTGAGGCTGCTGGCGCTGATATCGTCGGTGATGACGAGCTGATCGCAAAGATCGCCGGCGGCTTCATGGATTTCGACGTTGTCGTGACCACTCCCGATATGATGGGCCGCGTTGGCCGTCTCGGTAAGGTCCTGGGCCCCCGCGGCCTGATGCCCAACCCCAAGGCCGGCACCGTTGCTCCCGACCTGGGCAAGGCTGTTTCCGAGGCCAAGGCTGGTAAGATCGAGTACCGTCTGGACAAGCAGAACATCATCCATGTGCCCGTGGGCAAGGCTTCTTTCGGTGCAGAGAAGCTGTACACCAACCTGGACACTGTGATGGAGGCTATTGCCAAGGCAAAGCCCGCTGCAGCAAAGGGTACCTACTTCAAGAGCGCTACCATCGCCACCACCATGGGCCCTGGCATCCGTCTGAACACCCTGAAGTACGGTGTCTAATTTGAATTTCTGAT
>CAJMQZ010000041.1 GCA_905215595.1 uncultured bacterium | reverse complement strand
GCATCGGCATTGTGGAGATCAACGACAAGGGCGACAGCTGGCGCATCGTCTGGGGCCTAGAGGACGGCGCAAAGCCCACCAGTGAGTTCCCCAGCCACTTTATGAACCACAGCGTCCGCAAGGCTGCCACCAATGGCGCAAACCGCGTCATCTACCACTGCCACGCCACCAACGTCATTGCCCTGACCTACATCCTGCCCCTGACCGACAGGGACTTCACCCGTGCCCTGTGGCAGAGCGCCACCGAGTGCCCGGTAGTGTTCCCGGAGGGCGTGGGTGTCTGCCCGTGGATGGTGCCCGGCGGGGCAGACATCGCCATGGCCACCAGTGAGCTGATGAAAACCTATCAGGCAGCCATCTGGGCACAGCACGGTCTGTTTGCCTCCGGTCCGGACTTTGACATCACCTTTGGTCTGGCCCACACCATCGAAAAGAGCGCAGAAATTTACGTCAAGGTGCTCTCCATGGGCGGCGGCATCATCCGGCAGACCATCACCGACGATGACCTGCGCGCCATTGCCCACGACTTTGGCGTGACCCTGAACGAGAAGTTCCTTAACTGAGCTATTTTCCCCCATTTTTCTTCATCCTAGCAAAACAGGCATCCTGTCCGATACCGCCAAATGGTATCGCAGGATGCCTGTTCTGCTTTATGTTTCCCGGAACTCCATAGGCGTTTTTCCGGTGACCTGCTGAAAGACTGCGCTGAAATAATTGCGAGTGGCAAAGCCAAGCTGCTCGGAAATTTCCCGGACGCTGAGCGTTGTGCTTTTCAGCAGAACCTTCGCGCGTTCGACCTTTGCAAACTTCACATAGTTCGTGACGCTCAGACCCGTTTCTTCCTTGAATTTATGGGTGAGGTAGTATTCCGTGTAGCCCACCAGAGCGGCAAGATCTTCCGCCACGATCTTTTTGTCCAGATTCATCTCGATATGATCCACACATTTCTGGATCTGCATACTGAGGTTGGGGTTCGTCCGGTGTTTGTGGACACGCCGGATGAAATCATCATACATCATTATTGCAAGCGGGTTCAGTTCATCCAACGATTTTGCCGCTTCCGCCGTCTGAATGTAGCTGTCCCCCAGCGAGTACGCCTCCTCCGGGGAAAGACCGCCCTCAATGGCGGCACGGCACACCAGCGAGGTGAACACGATGATGGAAGTCTTGCTCTGGCGCAGAACATCGCTGCTCTGCACCGGCACGCCTGCACTCATGCTCATACTGTTGGAAAGCGCCTGCTTGTAATTCAGGTCTCCGGTGCGGACCATTTGCAGCATTCCCTGCTCCGCCATCCAGATCTTATGCCGGTCATGGGGAATGGCATCGCTTTTCAGCCGTTCGTCCTGTGCTGCACTGCTGTTCACACTGCTCAGCTCCAGCCGCTGCCCGGTCAGGCAGTAGTGCATCATCAGCAGATAGCGGTTCATAATGGTGTTTTGCAGGGTAGGAACTTTTTCAAGGGCTTTGTAAAGCTGGATCGTCCATGCCACACTGATCTCCAGCTTGCTGTAATATTTCAGCCCTTCCTCGATCCCGCGCATTGTCACATCCTGATAGAACACCGGCCCGATGACCCAGACACGCTTCAGTTCTCCCTCTTCCTTTTCAAAGGCTGCGCCCCACAAAAGCCCCAATGCCGTCCCCAAGGTAACGGGTACATCGTCCCGATCCCCATGCTCCAGCATCCGCTGTTTGCAGCCGAACAGTTCAAATGCACTGGCAAGAAATGCCTCGTCCGGGCAGTTGCTCCGCAAGAGCACACCTTGTGCATCATAGCACCATGTATATACATTTCCGCCGCACTGGACAAGCTCGGAAAACAGCATCATATTCTGGAGAACATCCATGCCTAATCCCTCCGGCTCATTGATGGAAACAGTATATCATACTTCTGCCGTTTTTTCTACCGATGCCCGGAGCCAGTGCAGCAGGATGCCTGCGGAGATGACCGCAGCGCCCACGTCTGCCATCAGGTGCGCCGCCGCAATGCCCTGCACCCCGCAAAGCGCATTCATCAGGTACAGCAGCGGGATCAGCAGCAGCCCCTGCCGCAAAAGAGAGAGCACCACCGCACCACTTGCCCTGCCTACGGATTGCAGCAGGTTGGTTGCCAGATAGGTCAGACCGATCACCGGGCTGCCCAGCACCAGATAGACCACCAGCTGCGTTCCCAGACGGAATGCTCCTTCTTCCTTGATGAACATCCCGATCAGGGCATTGCGTCCGGCAAAGCTGGCCGCCCCGGCAAGAACACCAAAAACAACGGTCAGCAGGATCAGATCCTTCAAAAGCTGCTTCAGGCGCTTCGTGTCACCTGCGCCGTAGCTGTACGCCAGCAGCGGCTGGCACCCCATGCAGATCGCCATGGCGATCATGCTGATGATCATGGTCGTCTTGCCCGCTGCCGCCATGGCTGCGACCGCCGCCGTGCCGTGGGTCACCAGCAGCCGGTTGCTGAAGGAGGAGGCAAACCCTGCCAGCAGGCTGCTGATCCCGTTGGGCAGACCAATGGCCAGCATCTCACCCAGCATCTGCGGTTTTTTCAGGGCAGGACGGAGATCAACGGTCAGCACCGTGCCGTGTTTGACGATGTAGCGCAGATAGCAGCCCGTTGCCACAAGATTGCCCAGCACACTGGCAGCAGCCGCACCGCTGACGCCGAAGTTCAGTACCAGAATGAACAGCGGGTCAAAAATGCAGTTGACCAGCGTGCCCAGAAGATTGCCGATCAAGCCTTCTTTTACTGCGCCCTCTGCACGCACCAGCATCGCCATGCTGTTGGACAGGATAAAAAGCGGCGCACCCAGTGCAAGGACCTGAAGATACCGCTCTGCATAGGGAAAAAATTCTGCATTTGAGCCCAGCACCCCCAGAAGTGGCACTCTGCCCACCAGCAGACCGATGCTGACCAGAACGCCCAGAAAAAAGCAGCTCCAGAAGCAGAGCGAGGAGCAAGTCTTGCCCTGCTCGATCTCGCCTGCGCCAAAGCAGCGTGCAATGATGGCGCTGCTGCCTGCGCCAAGCATGGTCGCCACTGCCGAAAGGATCGAAAATACCGGCCCCACAACGGAGACCGCTGCCACCTGTGCGGTATCGCCCAGACAGCCCACAAAAAACATATCCGCCATGTTGTACAGCACCATGACAAGGATAATGATAATGGAGGGCACCGCCATGGAAATGATGGATTTCCAGACAGAGCCGGTACGGAAAAGTGCTTCGTTTTTCATGGTCTCCTCCCAAAAATCAACCGCACGCAGGCAGAACGAAAGCCCCTGTCAAAGAGGCTTTCCGAGCTGCTTCGGTCACAGGTTGTCCAGCGCATCCAGCAGTGCTTTCAGCGCCGTTTCCGGCAGACCCAGCATAGGGCCGATCTTGCCAAAGGTCATGCCGTAGGCAGCTTTTGCCTGCTGGTTATCGGCAAAACCGGGCAGGTACTGCTCCATGATGGCTTTTGCAGCCTCGTTTTCCATCAGTGCTGCAATCGTGCTCTGGCTGTTCAGCTTGCTGCCGGTCAAAATTTCCGGGTGCTTCCAGCTGCTGATGCTCTGGTGTCCGGCAGACAGTGCACCGTCCACCGGGATGGCTGCACCGGTGATGTACCGTGCCAGACCGCTGGCAAGGAAAAGTGCCAATGCAGCGCACTCCTCCGGGTCGCCCATCCGCTTTGCCGGGCAGTCGGATGCAAAGAAGTCCATGGCCGCAGCCGGTGCATCCCCGAAAATGCTGGTTCTGGTGTAGCCGGGACAGATGGCGTTGACGGTAATGCCGTATTCTGCATAATCCAGCGCCGCTGCGCGGGTCATGCCGACCACGCCGAACTTGGTGGCACTGTACAGCGCCTGTCCACGCTGGGGCACAAGACCCGCCACCGATGCCACATTGATGAGGAATCCGCCTTCGCTGTGGCTCTTGAGGATGGCCTTGGCGCCGTACTTCATCCCGGCAAAGACGCCCTCGCTGTTCAGGGAGAAGATTTTCTCGTAATCCTCTACCTCATACTCATGCAGCGGTGTGCCGCCCATGCCGATGCCTGCGTTGCTGACAACGCCATCCAGCTTGCCGTAGTGCATCACCGTCTTATCCACTAGTTCTTTGATGGCAGAAGCCTTGCTGCAATCGGTCTGGATAAAGATGGCATCGCCGCCCTTGGCGCAGATGCCATCTGCCACAGCCCGCCCCTGCTCTGCACTGCGGGCTGCACAGACCACCTTCATGCCGTTTTCGCCAAAGCACTCGGCAATGGCCCGGCCGATGCCACGGCTTGCGCCGGTGACGATGGCCACTTTGCCTTTGACACTGTTAAAATCCATCCTACATACTCTCCTTTTTTAGATCATATCGTTCTGCTTCAGCCATTCCACTTCATCGTGGATGGTCTCCCGATGATTTATCGTATTTACGAATCAGATTTGCAACCATCAGTTGCTTATCCATCCCTGTGGTGCTATAATAACACTGTGGCGCAGGAGCTGCAATCAGCAGTTTCCGGCGTGTCCGGTGTTTAAGCAACGGTTCACGTCCAAAGCGTTGGTTAAGCATCCTTTACGAAATACATTGACGGAGGAATTGTATGGATATCCGGGTCAAAAAAACGAAGCGTGCCATTCAGAAAGCGTTTATTGCATTGCTGCGGGAGAAGCCCATCGAAAAGATCACGGTCAAAGAAATTGCCGAACGCGCCGAGATCAACAAAACGACCTTTTATTCCCACTACGAAACGCTGGATGCGCTCACCGCCGAAATGGAACTGCAAACAGTCCAGCTCGTCTGCGACAATATGGGCGGCGCACAGCAGCTGCTAGATGCGCCGGAGGCCTTTGTGCAGGAGATGTTTGCTTCTCTCCAACAGGCAACCGATTACCTCGGTGTCGTTCCGGCATCCGCGATGAACCGCTTTACACAGCATCTGCGTGATGCGATTCTGGAACAAATCAAACTCGCAAACATGGAACCATCCCAATATGAAAATGTCGGAGCCATCCTGATTTTTGTAATGAACGGCCTTTCGGGGCTTCTGAACACCGATGCAAAACTGGCGCAAAAGCACATCAACGTAATTGCCGCCGTGGTTGCGAATGGTGTCCACGGTCTGCATCTTTCCCACTGAGCCAAAACAGGCTGCAAGAAGCATCTTCCGCAGCCTGTTTTTTGCTATTGCAGCTTATCTTTCTGCGTAACTACCCAGCACCCCAAGGCTGGGCTTTGCTGTCCGCTCCATCGTTTCGCGGTTCACGGCGATCAGTCCAAACTGCATGGCATAGCCCTTCTGCCACTCAAAGTTGTCCATCAGGCTCCAATGGAAGTAGCCCTTCACCGGGATGCCGTCGGCGATGCAGTGCTGCACGCCATCCAGTGCCTGCCGGATAAATGCCACACGGCGGGTATCATCGGCGGTGGCAATGCCGTTTTCGGTCACGATCAGGTCACCCTTGAATTCCTCTGCCACCTTGCGAAGGACGTGTTCCAGTGCCTGCGGATAGACCTCGTAGTCCATCTGGGTCAGTTCTGCGCCCTCCGGTGCCGGCAGCTGCCCCTGCGGGCCATAAAGGGTGCGGGTATAGTTCTGCACACCCAGAAAATCATCGTCTTTGATATAAGGCAGATAATGGGTGAACTCCTCCTGCCATGCGGCCTCGGCAAAGGCTTCGCCGCCGGGCTGTGCCTGCAAGTCATGCAGTGAGAGGGTCAGGCCCACCTTGACCTGCGGGCAGAGGGCTTTGATGGCATCCCGTGCGGCTGCATGGGCACGCATCACCAGCAGATCACCTTCCGGGGTGCGCTCGCTGACAAAGATCTTCGGCTGGGGTGTGCCGAACACCTGTGCATTCTCCATGGCGGCATACTTCATGTTTTCCATCATCTTCTGGAAGTTCATGCCCACCTGCACCGTACCCTCGGCAGACTTTCCGGCCGATGCGGCATTTTGGGCAGCCTGTTCTGCCATCAGACGGAACCGCTTGGAGATCGCGGCAAGCTGCAAGCCCATATTGGCCTCGTTGATGGTGCAGACATAGCGCAGCTCGCTGCCCAGCTGTTCCATCACATAGGTCACATAACGTTTAAAATCCTCTACGGTGCTTTCGGTTTCCCAGCCGCCCTTGCAGATGAGCCATTTCGGGCTGGTGAAGTGCAGCAGGGTGACGATGGGTTCTACGCCATGCGCTTTGCAGCAGGCAATCACCTTGCGGTAATGCTCGATAGCTTCCGGGTCGAACTTTCCTTCCTCCGGCTCTACCCGTGCCCACTCGATAGAAAAGCGGTAGGCGTTCAGCCCGGCATCGGCCAAGAGCTTGATATCTTCTTCGTACCGTTGATAATGGTCGCAGGCAATGCCGCTGGGCTCCGTAAAGCTGGAATGGGGCAGCTGCTCCTGTGCCCAGTAGTCACTATTCGTATTGTTGCCTTCTACCTGATGGGCTGCTGTTGCAGCACCGATGAAAAAGCCTTTTTCAAATTTCTGCATGATGGTTCTCCCTTCCTGCGTGTTGCTTGTTGAGACTATTGTAGCAGACCTGTTTTGCCCCTATGGGACAATAAATCGTGAAGGCGGGCGCAAATTCACGCACCGCAAATTATTGCACGAATTTTTATCCTTAACTATCGTTTTTCATCCGGCAGTGGCTGTTGCATTCTGTTATTCTGGTGTCAGAAAAAGCGGAACTCCGTTCACACAAAAAGGAGGAAAATCATTATGTTCCAAAAGAAACCCAGTGCCAGTGAGGTAGACGGTGTCCAGTACCGCCGTGCAAAACTCTGGCAGATCATCTGCTACGCCTGCAACGCCTTTGTGGGCATGAGCGTCTATTCCCTGATCGGTATGGCCAGTTATTCTGCCAGCATCGGCTACGGCATCACCACTGCGACCGTGGGCATTATCCTGATGCTGGCCCGCATTCTGGACGGCTTTACCGACCCGATGCTGGCGTTCATCTACGACCGCGTCAACACCCGTTTCGGCAAGCTGCGCATTCTGCTGATCAGCGGCTACCTGATCGAGGCTGTCGGCCTGCTGTGTATGTTCAACCTGTGCTCCAGCAAGGGCTTCGGCTTGCCGGTGTTCGTTTTGACCTACATTATTTACATCATCGGCTATACCGTCACCAACATGACCGCCCAGACCCTGCCGGCTATTATGACCAACGATCCCCGCCAGCGTCCCACCATCGGTGTCTGGACCACTGCACTGAACTACGCCGTGCCCATGGGCATGAGCATGCTGATCTACACCGTCATCCTGCCCAAGTGCGGCGGCACCTTTAATCAGGACTTCCTCAGCACGGTCTGCACCATCGTGCTGATCATTGCCGGTATCGGCACCCTGATCGTCTGCGCCGGTATCTCCGCCTACGATAAGCCCGAAAACTTCGAGGGCACCAGCAAAAAACACGAGCCGCTGAAAACTGCGGATATTCTTGAGGTGCTCAAGCACAACAAGCCCCTGCAGTGCTACATCGCCTCCAACGCTTCCGATAAGCTGGCACAGCAGGTAGGCAGCCAGGCCATCATCAACACGATGCTGAACGGCATCCTCATCGGCAACATGGGTCTTGCTACCACCCTTGGCGTGATCAGCATGGTGCCTTCCATCTTCTTTGCGGCCTTCGGTGCAAAGTATGTGGGCAAAAATGGCAGCAAAAAGGGCATCGTGACCTGGACCTGCGTCAGCATGGCCATCGCCTCTGTGCTGTTCCTGTTCTTTATCTTTACCGACACTCGTCAGATCGGTGTGATCGGCAGCTGGAACATGATCGTTTACGTTCTGCTGACTCTGCTGCAGAATGGTTCCATGATGTGCATTACCACCTCCAACACTTCTTACATGGCCGATACTATCGACTACGAGCTGGACCGCAGCGGCCGCTATATCCCGGCTGTCGTTTCTGGTACTTACAGTCTGGTGGACAAGCTCATCACCTCGGTGGCTGCTGTCATCGCCACCGGTGCGGTCGCCCTTCTGGGTTACACCACCACCATGCCCCAGCCCACGGATCCCTACACCAGCGGTATCTTCTGGATGACCCTTGCCATCAAGTTCGGTCTGCCCATGCTGGGCTGGGCCATCACCCTGATCGCCATGCTGGGCTGCCCGCTGACCAAGGAAGAAATGGTCAACGTCCAGAAGCGCATCGCAGATAAGAAAGAAGCCCTTCGTCATGAAGTAATTGCAGAACAGATGCAGTAACACCCTGCAAAGACCGAAAGGGCTCATACGCTCTTTCGGTCTTTGCTGATTCCATCCATCTTTTATAAATATAAAGGAGTTTTTACCATGAGCAAGACCATCCTGTTGAATCAGAGCGACTGGCATTTTACCAAGGAGAACCCCGGCATCCCCACCGCTGTTATGGGTGAGGCCATTGCTCTGCCCCACACCTGGAACGCAGTGGACGGTCAGGACGGCGGCAACGATTACTACCGCGGCACCTGCTGGTATACGCTGGCCCTGGCAAAGCCCGCCATCCCGGCAGGCGGCAAGGCTGTTTTGCAGCTGGACGGCGCAGCCATGACCGCCGCCGTCTACCTGAACGGTGAAAAGCTGGCTGAGCACAAGGGCGGCTACTCCACCTTCCGGGTAGACCTGACCGACCACCTCAAAGAGGAAAATCTGCTGGCCATTTCCGTGGACAACCGCGACAACGACACCGTGTATCCCCAGAAAGCCGATTTTACCTTCTACGGCGGCATTTACCGGGATGTGACCCTGCACATCGTCCCGGCAGAGCACTTTGCCCTGCCCGCTAATGGCGCACCGGCACTGAAGGTGACCCCCATCGTCACCGACCTTGCTGCCAAGACCGCCGAGGTCACCGTGGAAGCCGCCGTGGTGGGCGCACAGAACGTGACCTTTGCACTGGAGGGGCAGACCCTCACCGCCCCGGTGGAAAAGGGCACCGCAAAGGTTGTTTTCACGCTGGACAACGCCCACCTGTGGGATGGCGTGGACGACCCCTTCCTCTACACCGTATCTGCCAAGCTGGACAATGGCGAGGAGACCTCCGCCCGGTTCGGCTGCCGCAAGTTTGAGATCGACCCCCAGAAGGGCTTTATCCTGAATGGCCGGGAATATCCGCTGCGCGGTGTTTCCCGCCATCAGGACCGTAAGGGTGCGGGCAATGCCCTGACCAACGAAATGATGGAGGAGGATATCTCCATCATTCTGGAAATGGGCGCCAACACCATCCGGCTGGCACACTATCAGCACGCACAGTATTTCTACGACCTGTGTGATGAAAAGGGTCTTGTCATCTGGGCAGAGATCCCCTACATCACCATGCACATGACCAACGGCCGTGCCAACACCCTGACCCAGATGGAAGAGCTGATCGTCCAGAACTACAACCACCCCTGCATTGCCGTGTGGGGCTTGTCCAACGAGATCACCGCTGCTTCTGCTGTCAACGAGGATCTGCTGGAAAACCACCATCTGCTGAACGAGCTGGCGCACAAACTGGACCCCACCCGCAAGACCACCATGGCAAACGTGTTTATGCTGGAGACCACCAGTCCCATTCTGGAAATTCCCGATGTGAACAGCTACAACCTCTACTTCGGCTGGTATCTGGGCGAATTGGAGCAGAACGACGAGTTCTTTGACAAGTACCACGCCGATTACCCTGACCGCTGCATCGGCTTTTCGGAGTACGGCGCAGATGCCAACCCCCAGTACCAGAGCAGCCACCCGGAAAAAGGCGACTACACCGAGAGTTATCAGTGCGTCTACCATGAGCATATCGCAAAGATGATCGCCGCTCGTCCGTGGCTGTGGGCGACCCATGTGTGGAATATGTTCGATTTTGCCGCCGATGGCCGTGATGAGGGCGGCAAGCACGGCGAGAACCAGAAGGGCCTTGTCACCTTTGACCGCAAGCTCAAAAAAGACCCCTTCTATCTCTACAAGGCCTACTGGAGCAAGGAGCCGTTCGTGCACCTGTGCGGCAGCCGCTATGTAGACCGCGCCGAGGATGTGACTGAGATCAAGGTCTACTCCAATCTGCCGGAGGTCTCGCTGTACAAGGACGGTCAGCTGGTGGAGACCCGTAAGGGCGACAAGGTGTTCACCTTCCAGCTGCCCATCACCGGCAAACACAGCATTGAGGCACGCTCCGGTGAGCACAGCAGCGTGATCCTGGTGAACAAGGTGGACGCCCCCAACCCGGATTACGCCATGGACAACCGCAAGAACGTGGCCAACTGGTTTGACGGCGAGCTGGACGAAAGCTGCTGGTCGGTCAAGGACAACATGGCTGCCGCCACGGCAGACCCGAAAGTTGGTCCCATTCTGAAGCAGATCTCTGATAAAGCCGCCGCTGCCCGCGGAGATGTTGCCGCCGCCGTGAAGGACAACCCGGCTCTGGTGGCGATGATGGAGCGTGCCATGCGGCGGATGACCATTGAATCCATGCTGATGCAGGCCGGCGCTTCGGAAGAGGACATCAAGCAGCTGAACCGTGTATTGCAGAGCATTTCCAAGGAGTGATTCGATGAAACAAACCTATTGTAACCCCCTTGATCTTGGCTACCGTTACCAGCACATGAAGGAAGGCCCCCGTACAGCAGGTTTCCGGGAGGGTGCAGACCCCACGCTGGTATCCTTCAAGGGCAAATATTACCTCTTTGTTTCCATGTCGGCGGGCTTCTGGTATTCGGACGACCTGCTGCACTGGGATTTCCATGCAGACCCGGATTTGCTGATCTACGATTATGCCCCCGATGTGCGGCAGGTGGGCGATTCCCTGTACTTCTGCGCCAGCCGCAAGGGGCGCAACTGTCCCATTCTGCGCACCACTGACCCCCTGACCGAGCCGTTTACCGAAGTATCTGCGCCCTTTGCTTTCTGGGACCCGGATCTGTTCTGTGATGATGACGGCCGGGTGTACTTCTACTGGGGCTGCTCCAATACTACGCCCATCTACGGCGTGGAGATGGATCCGGACACCATGACCCCCATCGGTGAAAAGCAGGAGCTGATCTTCGGCAATGAAACCGTACTGGGCTACGAACGCCCCGGCAACAACGGCATTGTGGACCGGGAAGCCAGCGTGCTGTACCAGTCCATGAAGCAGTTCTATAACCCGGAAACCGGCAAGCTGGATCTGCCGCCGCAGATGGCAAACATCCCCGGCCTGAGTGCCGAAAGCCTGACTGCCATGTTCAACGCCGTGGGCAAACCCTATATCGAGGGTGCGTTCATGACAAAGCATGACGGCCTCTATTACCTGCAATACGCCTGCCCCGGCACCCAGTACAACACTTACGCCGATGGTGTATACACCTCCACTTCTCCGCTGGGTCCCTTTGTGCGGCAGGCATCCAACCCGTTTTCCGCAAAGCCCGACGGATTCATCACCGGCGCAGGCCACGGCAGCACCATTGCGGACGCATACGGAAACTGGTGGCACGCCTCTACCATGCGCATTTCCGTCAACTATGACTTTGAGCGCCGGGTGGGGCTGTTCCCTGCCGGGTTCGACAAAGACGGGGTTCTCTACTGCAACCAGAACTTTGCCGATTACCCGCACCGCATCCCGGCTGGCAAATTCGATGCTGCCAGCCAGCAGCCGGAATGGATGCTGCTGAGCTACAAAAAGCCGGTCACGGCTTCCAGCACTGCCGAGGGCAGCAGCCCGGCACTGGCAGTCAACGAGGACTGCCGCAGCTGGTGGAGCGCCGCCGGTACAGAGCCGAGCGAATGGCTCTGCGTGGACCTTGGCAAAGAGAGTGATATCCGCGCCATTCAGGTAAATATGGCAGATGAAAAGCTTGTGGTGGACTTCCCAGCCGACAGCTACGGCGATACCCGCAAGACCCGCCACATCGAGACCCGGCCGCAGATCTCCCATTACACGGTAGAGACCAGTGTGAACGGCGCAGACTGGACGATTTGCGAAACGGTTGCCCGGGAGTGCTCCAACGGCTACTACGAATATGCCGACGGCATCCGCGCCCGGTATGTCCGGGTGACCGGCGGCGAACTGCCCTATGGGCAGGCACTGCGCATCAGCGGCCTGCGGGTGTTCGGCAACGGCGAGGGCGCAAAGCCCGCACAGGCAGAAGCCGCCGGGATTCGTGTGGATGCACTGGACGCAAAGATCAGCTGGCAGCACATCGAAAATGCACAGGGCTGCAACGTCCGCTACGGCATTGCGCCCGACAAGCTCTATCTGAGCTGGCTGGTCTACGATGCAGACGAAGTGACCCTTTCCACCCTGACCGCCGGGCAGGAATACTACATCTGCGTGGACAGCTTTAACGAAAACGGCATCACGCCGGGCAAGACATTCAAACTGGAGGGGTAAATCATGCCCATCAAAGCCGTGCAGCAATTTATGCTGGGCACTGTACTGAACAACGAACAGCAGGCCAAAGAGACCCTTGCCGCCATGAAAGCCGCCGGGTATGACGGCATTGAACTATGTGGATTTATGATTCATCCCATTGGCTTTGTGGTAAAGCTGCTGACCAAAGCCGCTGGAATGCCGGTGGGCAAGGGCGGCAATCTGGACTGGCACAAGCTGGTGAAGGAGTCCGGGCTGAAAGTCGTCAGCCTGCACACCGATCTCGGCAGTCTGGAACGGGATGCCCATGCAGTGGCCGAGGAAGCAAAAAGTTTTGGCACGGAGTATGTGGTCATCACCGGGATGTACCGCTTTGATTACGGCGATGAAGCCACGATGCACGAACTGGCCAAACGTCTGAACAAGGCGGGCGAGATCCTGCAAAAAGAGGGCATCCACCTGCTCTACCACAACCACAACTGCGAGCTGCGGCATGTGAACGCAGAAAAGCGCGCATACGATATTCTTTTAGAGGAGACCGATCCGGCCTTCGTCAACTTTGAGTTTGACAGCTACTGGTTCACCGAGGGCGGCGCAAACGCCTTGGCGTGGATGCAGCGGCTTGGCCCGCGTATGAAGCTGTGGCACATCAACGACCGTGGCACCCGCATTACCGGCAGCGCCATTACCCCCATTCTGAAAACCGACAGTATGGAGCTGGGCACCGGCAACATGGATCTGGACAGCCTGATGACACAGGCACTTTCCGTGAATGTAGATGCCATCATTCTGGAAAGCCACCGCAACTGGGTGGACAATTCCCCTGTCAAGAGCTTCCAGCTCAGTGCAAAATACCTTGCACAAAAATTCTGATCTGCCATTTTCTCATCATTTTCTTCTTCATTATCCCCATAAAAGCAGCGCCCCGCACCGGTTACTCCTTCCGGTGCGGGGCGCTGTGTTTTGCGGGGAATATTTCTGCGTTACAGGGTATGGGTTCCCGGCTGCAAGGTCAGGTTTCTGCCATCCGGGAGGGCAACCTCTGCGGTCAGATTACAGGGCACGGTGATGGTGTAGGTCACGGCATCGCCTGCATACTGCCAGCCGCTTTCAATGCGCCCCACCGGGGAATCGTACACCGCTTTTGCCCAACCCAGTGCAGGGTTCGGGGTGGGAGCGATGGTCAGGGTCTGGCCCGCCAGATGGATGCCGCACACGCCGCCGAACAGCCAGCCGCAAATCGCGCCGTAGGAATAATGGTTCAGGGATTCGCTGGGGTGTCCATTGGTGTCAATGCCCGTCCACGTTTCCCAGACGGTCGTTGCACCCTTCTTGACCTCGTACAGCCAGCTGGGGGCCGTGTCCTGCAGCAACAGTTTGTAGGCCGTGTCGGTGTGTCCGTGCTCCGCAAGCACTTTGCACAGGAACGGCGTGGACAAAAAGCCGGTATTCAGATGACAGCCGTTGTCCAGCACCATCTGGTTCAGCTGGTCGGCCGCCGTCTGGCTCTCGGCTTCATCCAACAGACCGAATGCAATGGCACGGACATATTCACACTGCCGGTCGGATGTGATCTTCCCGTTATCCGTAAACGCGGCACGATAGGCAAGGCGGGCTTTTTCCGCTGTGTCACGGTACTGCGCTGCCTCTTCCGGTTTGCCCAGCACAACGGCGATTTCTGCCAGCAGTCTGCCGGAGTACGCAAGGTAGGCCGTACCCACGCTTTTGCGGGGGTTCATCATCGCCTGCATGGGGGTAATGCCCGGCTCACACCATTCGCCGTAGTCCAGACCGTTCAGAACGGTGTATTTGGCGTATGCCCCGGTCTGCTGCTCCTCGGTAGTCTGCTGGGCACGACCCAGCAGGAACGCATACCACTTCTGCATCATCTCGTAGTTGTCTGCCAGAATCTTGCGGTCGCCGGTACGCTTATAAAGAGCGTAGGGCACCAGAATGGCAGCATCGCCCCAGCCCGCCGACATACAGAGCATGGGGGTCATATAACCAGGGCGGCTGGTGGGCGGAGCAATGTTTGCCATACGTCCATCCGGGTACTGGTTCAGGCGGCATTCTGCCAGCCATTTTTCCACCACCGGGTAGCAATCCATCAGGGTCAGACCGGTTTCAATGAACACCCCCATGTCGCCCGTCCAGCCGGCACGCTCACGGGTGGGACAGTCGGTGGGGATATCGCAGAAGTTGCCCTTCTGGCTCCACACACTGTTTTGCACCAGCTGACTCACATCCGCATTGCCGCACCCAAAGCTGCCGGTCACCGGCATCTGCGAATAGACGGCATGGGCGGTAAACTCTGCGCCGGTCAGGTCGATGTCCGTTTCCACCTTTGCGTACCGGAACCCCATGATGGTAAAGCTGGGCTTGTAGTGGTTTTCGCCCTCTTTGCAGATCAGTTCCAGCAGCTGTGCCGTGCCGCCCTCTTTGTGGCGGTTCCGATCCTGAAAGTTCTCCTGTGTGAAGTTGCCGTTCTCGTCCAGCGTTTCGCCGCAGAGCAGATGGATCTTCTGACCTTCGTGGGCAGTCAGCTTCATTTCTACATAGCCTGCCATATTCTGCCCGAAATCCAAAACCGTTTCTCCATTGGGTGTGCGGAACAACCTGCCCGCAAAGGCTTCCTGTTCCCGGATGGGCACGGTGTTCATGCCAATGAGGGGGAGCGTGTTGGGTGCAGTCCTCACGCCGTGCCAACCGGTCAGTTCTCCTTCCAGCCGGGCATCGTACACTTCGCCCTGCTGCAGATCGTTCTGGCGGATAGGGCCGCACTGGGTAGCCTGCATGGTTTCATCCGAAAGACAGACGGGCTTGCCGTCCACTTCCAACTGGAACAGGACAGCCAGTTCCTTGCCGAACAGGTCGCGGTCACCATCCACGCCGGAAGTGCTGCGGTACCAGCCATCGCCCAGTGCGATGAGCAGCTCGTTTTCCCCCTCACGGACAAGCGCTGCCACATCGTAGGTCTGTACCCCAAGGTGCTTGTCTGCGGTAAAGCTGCCGGGAGCAAGCACCATATCGCCGACCCGCTTGCCGTTCAGCCATGCCGTATACAGACCCTTGGCGGTAATATACAGCCGCTTGCTTTCTCCTGCCGGGGCGGTGAAGCCTTTCCGCAGATAGCTTGCCGGACGGTGGGGCTGATACGGCTGCGCCTGCCCTTTGCCGGAGGCTTCCAGCGCCGCCTGCTTCTGCTCCCAGTTGGGCTTTGCAAAGGCGTTGATTGCATCGGTGCAGTCGATATCCGGCTCTTCCGTTTCCGGGCAGACCCACACGCCCTGCCAGTCGGCAAAGGGCAGACCCGTTTCAAAGACGGCTTCGCTCCACGCACCGGGCTGGTCATTTTCGTCCCACAGCCGGATGCGCCACTGTCCCCGGGTCTTGGGCGGCACAGGGGTGGGCGTTTCGGTGTGCATCACACTGCTCAAAATCTTTCCGCTTGCCCACAGCGTTTCGGCTCCGGCGGTCACTTCGATTTCGTAGGCGGTCTGGCGCACGCCTTCGGCGCACTGCCACGATAAAAACAGCGTCCCGGCATTTATGCCGAGAGGTTGGGTCAGATGATTCGTTTTCAGGTTTGTTGCTTGCATCATCCACATCTCCTTTTTTCCGTTTAATCTCTGCTCTTAATTATAAAGGGAATCCCACGGAATAAGGGTGCAAAAATTTGTGTTGCCGGTCAAAAAGTCGTGCTATTTATGACAATTTAAAAAATTCATCTTGCTTCACGACTTTTCATCCGTACTGTCTGCGGTTTTCCTGCGATGCAATCATGCAGCCTGCATCCATTGGATGCAGGTCACGGGTTTGGGTGTTCCCAACAAGTATTTTGCAGCGTAAATGGTGTTTGTATAGACAGACACACTGCTTGCGGGCGCTATGAAGCCTCTCAATGCGCTCCCCAGATTTGAAAATTATTTTGCAGTCAAAACCACCGGCTGAGCCGGTGGCTTGAGTAAGCCCTAGAAGGGCATA
>CAJMQZ010000040.1 GCA_905215595.1 uncultured bacterium | reverse complement strand
CCTCTCCGTCATCGCTGCGCGATGCCACCTCTCCCAAAGGGAGAGGCAAGAGCACTGCCGAAAGCTTTCTCATTGCACTTGATACTTTAGCATCGAGGCTAACGGCTTGGCTCCCCCTTTGGGGGAGCTGGCGCGGGAGCGCCTGAGAGGGCGAATCTGGCGCGGGAGCGCCTGAGAGGGCGGCGCGCAGCGCCGGATGAGGGGCAGCACCCGCCCCGGCGGAATCCGATTGACGTTGCAGCCAAACAATGCTATACTGGGCTTAAAGTTACCAGCAATAGCCGACAGACTGTTCAAAAGAGGTAACGGATGTGGTTCCGTTGCCTCTTTTTTTACAAAAAGCGAAAGAGGTTTTTATGATACATCATGCTTTTTCCCGCCGTCAGTTTTTGAAGGCAGGCGGTGCGGCAGCCCTTTCTACCGCTGCTGCCGGGCTGCTGAGCAGCTGCGGCGGCTCCGCTGCGGGCGGCACTGCCGGTGACGGCAGCGCCACCTACACCGTGCTGTACGCCCGCCAGCCCGCCACCCTGAATTATCTCATCTGCTCTGCCGACCCGGACCTGTACCACGGCACCCACTGCGTGGACACACTAGTGGAGTACGACAGCCGCGGCAAGATCCGCGAAGGCCTTGCCACCAGCTGGGAGTGGGACGCCGACACCCTGACATGGACCTTCCATCTGCGGGACGAGAACTGGGTGGACTATACCGGCGCGGTGCTTGGCCCCGTGACCGCGCAGGATTTTGTGGACGCGCTGGCCTATCTGCTGGACCCGGACTACGCCTCCGGCACTGCCAGCCTCGTCACCCCTTATGTGGCCGGGGCAGAGGACTACTATAACTACTGCGTCTGGCGCAACAACGCCAACAACGGCACCGTGGCCGAGGACGGCACCACCTACACCATCGACGCCGCAGGCACCGTCACCGTGACCGCCGCCGACGGCAGCACCACCACCTGCCCTGCTGTGGATTTTTCCTCCGTGGGTGTGGCTGCCGTGGACGAGCACACCCTGACCTATACCTTGAACTACGACTTCCCGGGCTTTTTGAGCCTGTTGAACTACGCCCCCTTTGAGCCTGCCTACGGCCCCATGCTGGCGGAACTGGGCGACCAGTTCTGCACCAGCGCCGAGACCGCCTGCAGCTGCGGTGCGTTCTATCTGGCAGAGTACACCCCGCTGGAAAGCTGGGTGATGAAGAAAAACCCCGAAAACTACGATAAGGACAATGTGTACATCGACACCGTCCGCTACATCTACAATCAGGAGGCGCTCATCAGCGGCCCGGAGATGGTGCGGCGCGGCGAAATTGACCAGGCTACCATCAGCTCGGACATTCTGGACAGCTGGCTGGCAGACGATACCACCAAGGACATGGTGTCCATGGAGCGCCCGGAGACCGGCAAGAGCTACTTTTATTTCTTCAACTTTCTGCCCTACGCCCACCAGTTCCCCAACTGGAACACCACCGGCGTGGACGCCCAGTACCAGCCGGACAACTGGGCAAAGGCGGTGAACAGCACCAACTTCCGCAAAGCGTTCCTGTACGCCATCAACCCCGCCGTTACGCTGGCGGTCACCGCGCCGGAAGGGTACGAGAACTACAAGCTGCACACCATCACCCCGCCCTCCTTCTGCGCTGACAGCAAGGGCGTGGACTATACGGAATGTGGCGCGCTTGCCAAGGTGACCGACCACTTCAACGAAGCCACCGCCAAGCAGTACCGCGACGCCGCCGTGCAGGAGCTGACCGCTGCGGGAGCCACCTTTCCCATTAAGGTGCAGTACCCCTACAACCCCGCCGTGGTGGACTGGGACAAGCAGTGTCAGGTATTCAAGCAGCAGGTGGAGGGCGTACTGAACGACGGCTTTGACTTTGTGGAGATCATCATCACGCAGGGGCCGTCCGATAACTTTTTGAACGCAGTGCGCCGCGCGGGTGCATACGAATTCATGTCCTACTACTGGGGCGCGGACTACTCCGACCCCGAGACCGAAGTGTACCCCTTCTATCAGGAGGCGGGCGACCGGGGCACCTGCTACGCCTTTCTGCGCACCGGCGTAGAGGACGGCATCATTACCGGCGAGACTGCCGACTATGTCATGACCTACATGGACATGGTGGAAAAAGCCAAGGCCATCACCGCCGACCTTGACGCCCGTTACGCCGCCTTTGCCGACGCCGAGGCGTACCTCATCGAGAATGCGCTGGTCATCCCGCTCAGCCTGCCGGTGCCGCCCTACATCGCCACCCGGCTGAACCTGTGGGAGGGGCAGTATGCCCCCACCGGCTTCTCCTCGAACCGCCTGAAGGGCATCCATATCCTCGACCACTACGTTTCCATGGACGAGTATAACCACAACCGGGATGCGCGGTAAAACGATTTAAATGCGCTCCGCGTTGCTCTGCGCATAAATAGCGGAAAAAACTTTATAATTTCGGGATAGCGGAGCACCTGCGGGTGCTCCGCTATCCCATTTTCACGGGAGGGGTCGTAGCGATACCCCTTCCGTCTTGCCGCTTCGCGTCAAGCCACCTTCCCCAAGGGGACGGCTTTAGCGGTGGCGAGAAAGTTTTCCTTCTCGGCAAAGGCGTCCCCTTGGGGGAGCTGGCAAGCCCGATAGGGCTTGCCTGAGGGGGCTTGCCTGAGGGGGTATCCCCCATTTCCCCGCAAAAACCCACAAAGCACTTCCCAAAAAGGGCAATTTGCGGTATGCTATATCTATCGGTATTTCAAGTAAAAAGAGAGGTGCACACCATGGTGCAATATCTTGCAAAGCGCATCGGGCGCTCGGTGCTGACGCTGTTTATCATCGTGACGCTGGTGTTCTGCCTGCTGCGGCTCATGCCGGTGGAAGGCTACTTTGCAAACTACGAAAAAATGACCGAGGCACAGATCCAGGCCGGGCTGCAGTCCATGGGCCTGCTGGACCCGCTGCCGGTGCAGATTGGCCATTTCTGGCGGGATGCGCTGCACGGTGATCTGGGCGTAAGCCACATTTACAAGCTCAACGCTCCCGTGACCAAGATCCTTGCCCAGAAGCTGCCCATTTCCATCGAAATGGGTGTGCTGGCCATGCTGCTGAGCCTTGTGCTGGGCATCCCGCTGGGCCTTGTCATGGGCCGTTATAAGGGCCGCTGGCCGGATAAGCTGGGCACGGCATTCATCGTGCTCATTCAGGCGGTGCCTGCGGCAGTGTACTTTTTGTATATCCAGATGTACGGCACCACCGCCATGGGCGTGGGCCTGCTGTTCGATGCCGCCAACTGGCGCTATTGGGTGCTGCCGGTGTGCAGCATGAGCCTTGCAAACCTTGCGTTCTACGCCATGTGGCTGCGCCGCTATATGGTGGACGAGAGCAACAAGGACTACGTCAAGCTGGCCCGCGCCAAGGGCGTGAGCGAGAACAATATCGCCCTGCACCACGTATTCCGCAACGCCATGGTGCCGCTGGTGCAGTACATTCCCTCCGCATTCCTGAACACCGTCGTCGGCTCCATCTACATCGAAAGCCTGTACAGCATCCCGGGCATGGGCGGCCTGCTGGTCACCTGTGTGCAGCGCCACGACAACACCATGGTGCAGGGCATCGTGCTGCTGTACGCCTGCGTGGGCATCATCGGCCTGATCTTGGGCGATGTGCTCATGGTGCTCATTGACCCCCGCATCAACTTTGGTAAGAAAGAAGGTGGACGCTGATGCTCTCTTTTCTGAAACGCGAAAAATCGAAGCAGCTGGAGGACCAGCTGAATGCTGCTCAGGCACAGCGCCGCACCGGCTGGGAAAATCTGCCGGAGGATGAGCTGTTCACCCCCGCCGGGTTCAGTGAGGAACAGGCCGAAGCCACCGCCAGCTCCAACTACAGCTACTGGGGCAGCACCTTCCGTGCCTTTTTCAAGAACAAGTTCGCCGTGGCCCTGCTGATCGCGCTGGTGGTCGTGGTTGCCTTTGCCTTCATCCAGCCCCACCTGCCCGGTCAGGCAGACCCGAACCTGTGCGCCGTGGACCCTGTGACCGGCATCCAGTACCGCAACATCGCCCCTGGGCAGGACGGCTTTATCTGGGGTTCCAACTCCATCGGTCAGGACCTGTGGGCACGCATCTGGGCCGGTGCACGCACCAGTCTGACTATCGCCTTCTTCGTGGCCCTCATCGAAGCTGTGGTGGGCATTACCGCCGGTGTGCTGTGGGGCTATGTGCGCGGGCTGGACTTTGTGTTTACCGAGCTGTACAACATCTTCGATAACATCCCCACCGCCATCGTGCTCATTCTCATCTCCTATGTGGCAACCCCCAGCATCTGGACGATGATCCTTGGTATGTCCATCAAAGGCTGGATCGAGATGGCGCGGTTCATCCGCAACCAGATTTTAATTATCCGCGACCGGGACTACAACATCGCCTCCCGCTGCATCGGCACGCCCACGCTGCGCATCGTGCTGCGCAACCTGCTGCCGTATCTGGTCTCGGTCATCATGCTGCGCATGGCGCTGACCATCCCGGAAGCCATCGGCAACGAGGTGTTCATCACCTATATCGGCCTTGGTCTCTCGGTGGAAACGCCCTCGCTGGGCAATCTGGTAAACGACGGCCGCAAGGTGATGATGCAGGCGGGACTGCGGTATCAGCTGCTGTACCCCACCCTCATCCTGAGCTTTGTCACCATCGCCTTTTACCTGATCGGCAACGCCTTCTCGGACGCTGCCGACCCCAAGAACCATCTGCAATAAGGAGGATACCCCATGACCCAAGACCTCATCCTCTCGGTGCGCGGGCTGCAGATCCGGTTCGGGCTGCGCGGGCGCACCTTGCACGCCATCCGGGAGATAGACCTCGACCTTTACCGGGGCGAGGTGCTGGCTCTTGTGGGCGAGAGCGGCTCCGGCAAGAGCGTGCTCACCAAAAGCTTTATGGGTCTGCTGGACGCGAACGGCAGCATCACCGGCGGCAGCATCGACTACTACCCCACCCCCGGCTGCGCCCCGCTGCACCTTGCGGCGCTGAAAACCGAAAAAGAGTGGCTTGCCGTCCGCGGGCGGGAGATCGCCATGGTGATGCAGGACCCCATGACCAGCCTGAATCCGCTCAAGACCATCGGCGAGCAGATCACTGAGGCGGTTACCCTGCATCAGGGCTTAAAGGGCGCTGCTGCGCGGGAAAAGACGCTGGAATACCTGCGGGACGTGGGCATCCCGGACCCCGCGCTGCGGTATAAGCAGTACCCGCACGAGTTTTCCGGCGGCATGCGGCAGCGGGTGGTCATTGCCATTGCGCTGGCGTGCAATCCGAAAATACTGCTCTGCGATGAGCCCACCACCGCGCTGGACGTGACCATTCAGGCGCAAATTTTACAGCTGCTGCGGCAGATGCGGGAGAAATACCACCTGACCATCGTGCTCATCACCCACGACCTTGGCGTGGTGGCAAACATTGCCGACCGGGTAGCGGTGATGTACGCGGGCGACATTGTGGAGATCGGCACAGCGGACGAAATTTACTACGACCCCCGCCACCCCTACACATGGGCGCTGCTGTCCAGTATGCCCCAGATGGGCGTGAAGGGCGAGGATCTGTTCAGCATCCCGGGCACGCCGCCCAACCTGTTTGCCGAGATCCACGGCGACGCCTTTGCGCCCCGTAACCCGCAGGCGCTCAAGATCGATTTTGTCAAGCGGCCGCCCTACTTTGCGGTGTCACCCACCCACAAAGCGCGCACATGGCTGCTGGACCCCCGCGCACCCCGCATCGAGCCGCCCGCTGCGGTGAAAAAGCTGCAAAAGGAGGGGCTGTGATATGGCAGAGCCGTTACTGGAAGTAAAAAATTTGCAGGTGACCTACGGCAGCGGGCGCAAAGCCTACCCTGCGGTGCAGAACGCCAGCTTTACCATCTACAAGGGCGAGACCTTCGGTCTTGTGGGCGAGAGCGGCAGCGGCAAGACCACCATCGGCCGCGCCATTTTGCGCATTCTGCCCACCACCGGCGGCGAAATTTTATACAAGGGTCAGCGCATCAACGGCAAAATTTCCCGCGCGCTGGACAGGCAGCTCACTCGGGAAATCCAGATGATCTTTCAGGACCCGCAATCCTCCCTGAACGAGCGCGCCAAGGTAAGCTACATCGTGGGCGAAGGCTTGCAGAACGTGCGCCCGGAGCTGAGCGCCGCGCAGCGGGAGGAGAAGGTGCGGCAGGCGCTGTTGGACGTAGGTCTGCTGCCGGAGTTTGCCAGCCGCTTCCCCCACGAATTTTCCGGCGGGCAGCGGCAGCGCATCGGCATTGCCCGGGCGCTCATCGTAGAGCCGGAGTTCATCGTGGCGGACGAGCCCATCAGCGCACTGGATATGTCCATCCGGGCGCAGGTACTCAACCTGCTGCGCCAGCTGCAAAAGCAGCGCGGCATCACCTACCTGTTCATCGCCCACGACCTTTCGGTGATGCGTTACATTTCCGACCGCATTGCCGTCATCCGCAAGGGCAATATTCTGGAGCTGGCGGACGCCGAGGAGCTGGTCTCCCACCCGCTGCATCCCTACACCCGCAGCCTGCTGTCCGCCATTCCCATGCCGGACCCGCGCCGGGAGCGGGAGAAAAAGCTGCTGGTCTACGACCCCGCCATGCACGATTACACCGCCGCGCCCCCCGCGTGGCGGGAATTGCGCCCGCGGCACTGGGTGCTGTGCAATGACGCCGAGGCGGAAAAGTGGCTTGCCGGGAGCGGGACGATTTGAAATGCGCACCGCGCTGCTCTGCGCATAAATAGCGGAAAGATTATTTTTAATAGAGCAAAGCCGGAGCGTCTGCGGACGCTCCGGCTTTGCATTTTCACGGGTGGGGTCACCCCTTCAGGCGCTAACGCGCCAGCTCCCCCAAGGGGGAGCCTTTGGGTGCTGCCACAAGCTTTCCCGCCGCCGCTAAAAGCCGTCCCCTTGAGGGCCGACTTCCCCCGCTCCGGGGGAAGATGTCGCGCAGCGACAAAAGGGGGAGTGTGGCATCGCCGCAGGCGATGACGGAAGGGGTAATCATCGGCAGCGCCGCTTTCTGCGAAAGCGCGGCGCTGCGGGGGAAGCAGGCTCGCCCTCTCAGTCAAGCCCTGTCGGGCTTGCCAGCTCCCTCGGGGAGGGAGCCTTTGGCGCGCCCGGAAGGTTTCTCGTTGCACCTAATGTTTTGCAATGGGGCGAACGGCGTGCGCCCTCTCAGTCACCTGCGGTGACAGCTCTCCCAAAGGGAGATCCAAGAGCACCGCCGGAAGCTTTCTCATTGCACCTAAAACTTTAGCAAGGGGCTTTAAACCTTGGCTCCCCCTTTGGGGGAGCTGGCGCGGGAGCGCCTGAGAGGGCGGCGCGGGACTGAGAGGGTTCGTTCCTCTGCTGCATCCTTTCCGGTTTGTTTATTGACTTTCCCCTGCGGTTCTACTACAATACGGAATGAGAGGTCTTGCCCTCTCTGATGCAGCAGCATCCCGGCAGCTTTCCCACCATGGCAAGCTGCCTTTTTTGTCTGCCGCAGGCGCTGCGCCGGGCAGCAGACCTGAAAAGAGAAAAGAGAAAAGAAGAATGAAGAAAGGTCTGATCCTATGACGGAAACCACCAGACAGCCGGTCTATGCCTCCAAGGCAAAGCCATGGCTGAAATATTATGAGGAAAAGTACATCCACCAGACCGTGCCGGAGTGCTCGGCCTTTGAGCTGGTCTGCCGCAACAACGAGCGGCATCTGGGCGACACCGCGCTGGAATACTACGGCCGCAAGTTCAGCTATGCCGACCTGATCGTGCAGGTAAAAAAGACCGCCGCCGCCCTGCAGGCGCTGGGGGTGAAAAAGGGCGATATCATCACAGTGGTCAGCGTGATGACCCCGGAGGTAGTCTACGCCTTCTACGCCGCCGACCTGCTGGGCGCCACCCTGAATCTGGTGGACCCCCGGTACAGCGCCGAGGGCATCCGGGAGTACATCGAGGAGGTGGAGTCCCGCCTGCTCATCTGCCTGAACGTGGTGTACCCCCGCTGCCATCAGGCTGCAAAGCGCACCAGCGTGGAGCGGGTGGTGGTGCTCAGCCCCGCCGACAGCCTGCCGCTGGCCAAAGCCGTGGGCTACAAGCTGACGAACCCGGATAAAAACCGCTACGCCTCCAACGTGCTGCGCTGGAAGGACTTTATCGCCGCAGGCAAGGGGCACAGCCCCGCCGCCGTGCCCTACGACCCCCAGCACACCTGCGTGGTGGTGCACACCGGCGGCACTACCGGTTCGCCCAAGGGCGTTATGCTGACCGACTACTGCTTCAACGCCCTTGCGCAGGAGTTTGCCGCCCAGAGCCGTCTGTTCCACCGCGGACAGAAGATGCTGAACGTGATGCCGCCCTTCATCGCCTACGGTTACAGCTGCGGCATCCACATGCCACTGGTCATGGGGCTGCATATCATCATCATCCCCAATCTGGACCCGGACAAGCTGGGCGCACTGGTGTGGAAGCACAAGCCTGCGCACATGTTCGGCGTGCCCACCCACTACCAGCAGCTGGCTGCCGACCCGCTGCTGAAAAACAAAGACCTCTCCTTCATCCGCAACTACGCCGCCGGAGGCGATTCTCTCTCGCTGGGCGCGGAGCAGACGGTGAACCAGTTCCTCAAAGCCCACGGGGTGGAGTTCCCACTGGCAAAGGGCTACGGCATGACCGAGGTATCCTCGGCTGCCACCATCGCCGCCGGTAACGTGACAAAGCCCGGCAGCGTGGGCATCCCCATGGTCAACACGGTGGTCTCCATTTTCGAGCCGGGCACCGAGACCGAGCTGCCCATCGGTCAGCGCGGCGAGATCTGCATCTGCACCCCCACCGCCATGAAGGGCTACTACAACAAGCCCGAGGAGACCGCCTACCTGCTGCGCCGCCACGCCGACGGCCAGCTGTGGGCGCACACCGGCGATATCGGTTCCATGGACGAGGACGGTTTTGTGTATCTGGATGCCCGCATCAAGCGCATCATCATCCGGCACGACGGCTTCAAGGTGTTCCCTTCCATGATCGAAAACGTCATCAGCCGCCACCCCGCCGTGCACCAGTGCTGCGTGGTGGGCTACGCCGATACCGACCACACCCAGGGACGTCTGCCCTTCGTCTTTGTGGTGCTGGACCCTGCCGCCACCGGCAAAAAGCGCCAGATCCTGCGGGAGCTGCGCCAGCTGTGCCGCGAGGAGCTGCCGGAGTATGTGCAGCCCGCCGCCTCGGCCTATAAGATCATCCCCGAAATGCCCCTGACCCCCGCCGGTAAGGCCGACTACCGTAAGCTGGAAGAAGAGGTGGGGTAAACCCGTCTGCCCTTGAGAAAGAAGGAATCATCCATGAACCATTCTCGTTTTACTGCATGGCTGTGCAGCGCCGCTGCGCTGGTGCTGCTGGCTGTGCCTGCCTTTGCCCAGCAGCCCGACGCCCTGCCGCCGGAGCAAGCCGTCCCTGCCGCGCAGGTGCAGCCCGCCGAAGAAGCTGCCCCGGACACGGAAGCCCCCGCCGAGGAGGCCGCTCAGCCCGCTGAGGAAGCCCCTGCCGGGGAGACCGCCGATCCCCAGCGCACCTATGTGGCGCTGGGCGACAGCATCGTTTCCGGCGTGGGTCTGCCGGATTTCAAGTACACCGAAGCCGCCATCGGCATGGACGTGGCCCCAAACTTCGAGGGCTACCCGGAGCAGTGCTATGTTTCGCTGGTGGGCAAAGGCCTTGGGCTGGACCGCCAGCACGCCATCAACCTTGGCCTGCCCGGGCTGACCACCGGCGACCTTGCGAATATGCTGCACACCGGCGCAATGCCCCAGATGAACCAGCAGGCGGGCACCTACTACGTCTACCCCCAGATGCTGGACTACCTCAAGCGTGC
This sequence comes from uncultured bacterium, assembly GCA_905215595.1. Taxonomy (GTDB): domain Bacteria; phylum Bacillota; class Clostridia; order Oscillospirales; family Ruminococcaceae; genus Faecalibacterium. Next base: position 6,456 of record CAJMQZ010000040.1, on the reverse strand, counting down.
GGACATCATCAGCGTGCAGATCGGCTCCAACGATGCGCTGGTGCCCGCCCTTGTGGCGCTGGGCAACGCCACCAACTGGAAGAGCGAGCAGCTGGTAGCCACCATGGTCAGCGGCGTGCTGCGCGAGCCCAGCTTTGAGAACCTGCAGCGGCTGAACAGCGACCTTTCCCGCCTGCGGCTGACAAGGAAAGAAAAACAGGCCACCACCCAGCTGCTGCTGGGCGGCGGTACGGACGCCATCTGCGAGCAGGCGTATCAGGACGCCGCCGTGCATATGCCGCAGGTGGTGGCCCAGCTGCGGGCGCTGAACCCGGACGCACAAATTATACTGGTAGGCTACACCAACCCCGTGCCCCTGCTGCCGGAGTGGACACAGCTGTTCCGGCGGCTGAATGCCCTTGGCAAGAGCCTTGCCGCCCAGAATGAGAACGTGACCTATGTGCCCATCCCCTTTGCCATGACCGCCACCGACGCCCACCCCACCGTGAGCGGGCATAAGTACATCGCCAACCGCATCCTGCGGGCGATCAAAAAATAACCACAACGCACCATGCCGGGCAGCCTGCAAGCTGTCCGGCTTTTGCATTTTCACGGGTGGGGTCACCCTTCAGGCGCTAACGCGCCAGATTCCCCTTTTTGTCACCGTAGGTGACAAAAAGGGGAATCTGGCACCGCAGGTGACTGAGAGGGCGCAGCAAGGCTAATGAGTGCTGCCCCTCATCCGGCGCTGCGCGCCACCTTCCCCCGGCGCGGGAGCGCATTCCCAATCATCCACCACCAAAAAACCGGGCAGCCCGCGGGCTGTCCGGTTTTGTGTTTGTTCAGCTTACCCTTCCGCTCTCTACCGAGAAGCTCACATCCGCCGCAGCCATGGTGGACTTGCGGTGGGATACCAGCAGCACCGTGCGGTCTTTGCACTCGGCGCGGACGGCGCGCAGGATGATGCCCTCGTTCAGGCTGTCAAGGTTGGAGGTTGGCTCGTCCAGCAGCAAAAATGGTGCATCGTGCAAAAATGCCCGCGCCACCCCGATGCGCTGCCGCTCGCCGCCGGAAAGGGTGCCGCCCAGCTCACCCACGGGGGTGTCGTAGCCCTTGGGCAGGCTGCGGATAAAGTCATCCAACGCAGCCTTTTTGCAGGCAATCTCCACTTCTTCCTGCGTAGCATCGCGCTTTGCAATGCGGATGTTGTTGCCGATGGTATCCGCAAACAGTTCGGTTTCCTGGGTCACAAGGCTTTCCTGCGCGCGCAGGGCGGCGGTGTTCACCCGCCGGATGTCCTCTGCGCCAAACCGGATGCTGCCGGTCTGCACGTCCCAGAAGCGCATCAGCAGCCGCAGCAGGGTGCTTTTGCCGCTGCCGGAGCGCCCGGTGATGCCCACGATCTTTTTTTCCGGGATGGTCAGGCTGATCTCCCGCAGCACCTGCTCCCCCGCGTAGCCAAAGCTGACGCCGCGCACCTCGGCCCCCGCAAAGGGGGTGTTTTCGCCGTCGGTCACCTCGGGGGTCACCGGTGCTTCGTCCAGCAGCGCCAGCACGCGGTCTGCGCTGGCAAATACCTGCGTCAGCCCTGCACCAAGGTTCGCCAGCGCCACCACCGGCCCGAAGGAGCTGAGCGCGGTCAGGGTGCACACCAGCACCCCCTGCGCCGCCAGCTCGCCGCGTTGGTACAGCCACAGGCTCACGCCCAGCACCGCCAGCGTGGTGAACAAAATCAGCGTGTTGGTCACAGCCACGATCAGCCCCTCGCGGTACTTCAGTGCCGTCTGCTTTGCACCCAGCGTCTCGCTGTGGGCGGTGATGCCCGCTGCCCGGGCGGCGGTGTCCTGATACTGCAACGTATCCCGCAGGCCGCGCAGGCTTTCCAGCACATCGCTGTTGGTATCCGCCAGCGCCTGCCGGTATTCCCGGGCAACGGCCTGTCCGCGCTTTGCGCTCCACACCGGCAGCACCACACCCACCATCAAATAGCCCACCAGCAGCGCCAACGCGGGCAGAATGTGCCAGTGCGCCGTAAAGGCAGTCATGCCCGCCGCCCAGAGCACGGCGATGCACACCGGCGAGATGGTGTGGGCGTAGAACACCTCCAGCGCCTCGATGTCGGCGGTGATCAGGGAGATCAGGTCGCCCCGGTCGCGGCCCTCCAGCTTTGCGGGGGTCAGGCGGCGCAGCGCGCCGAACACCTTATCCCGGATGAGCGCCAGCAGCCGGAAGGCGATATAGTGGTTGGAGGCCTGCTCCGCATAGCGCAGCACGCCGCGCAGCAAAGCAAACACCAGAATGCACCCGAAGGCCGTGCCCACGGTGGGCAGCGGGCTTTGCAGACCGGCAGCGGTCAGGATGGCAAAGCCGCCGAAAATGGTGATGAAGGTGGCGCAGAAGTGCCCCGCCACGCCCATGACGATGGCTGCCAGCATGATGGGCAGCATGGGCTTTACCAGCACGATCAGCCGCACCACAATGGCGGCGGGGGTGCGGTGAGTGGTTGTGTCGTTCATCAGGCATCCTCCTTTGCAAGGATCTCCAGCTGCTTCTGGGCGGTGTACAGGCGGCAGTAAGCGCCCCCGTGCGCCAGTAGCTGCGGGTGGGTGCCCTGCTCGGCAATGCGGCCGTTTTCCAGCACATAGATGCAGTCGCTGTCCACCACGTTTGCCAGCCGGTGGGAGATCAGAATCACCGTCTTTTTCCCCGCCAGACCCCGGATGGCCGCCATGATGTCGTTTTCGCTCTCGGCATCCACGTTGGAGGTGGCTTCATCGAAGAGGTAGATGGGGGTATCGTGCAGCAAAGCGCGCGCCATAGCAAGGCGCTGCCGCTGCCCGCCGGAAAGGTTGCTGCCGCCCTCGTGCACGGCGGTCTGTAAGCCGTTCTGGCTGCGGCAGAAGTCCGCAAGGTTCACTTCCCCCAGCGCCGCCCAGAGCTCGCTCTCGGTGGCTTGCGGCTTTGCCATGCGCAGGTTGTTTTCCACCGTGCCTTTAAAAATGGTGGAATCGTGGGGCACGACGGTCAGCGTGCGCTGCCGCGCAGCCTGCTGTAACTGCTGTACCGGCACGCCGCCCATGGTCACCCGACCGGTGTACCCGGTGCAGCGCCCCGCCAGCAGGGCGGCAATGGTGCTTTTGCCGCTGCCGGAAGCGCCCACCAGCGAGACAAAGCTGCCCTGCGGCACCGTAAAGGAAACGTCTTTCAGCACGGTGCGGCCTGCCTCGTAGCCAAAGGTCACATCCTCCAGCGCCAGTGTGGTGTCCGCCGGGGCGCTCTGTGCGCCGTCCTGCGGCTCCTCGGCTGCCAGCAGCCGGAAGATCTTCTCCGCCGAAGCCGCGCCGTTCATGGCAATGTGGAAGTAGCTGCCCAGCAGCCGCAGCGGCAGGAAAAAGTCTGCCGCCAGCAGCAAAATGGTCAGGGTGGCGGTCAGTTCCAGCTGCCCTGCCCCAAAAGCCGCTACGGCGCTGATGATGCCCAGCCCCGCGCCGCCGTAGGCCATCAGGTCCATCAGAGTGACCGAGTTCAGCTGCATGGTCAGCACCCGCATGGTGATCTTGCGGAAGCGCTCGGCTTCGGCGTTCATCTGCTCGTGCTTCCAGCCGTCAGCCTGATAAATTTTCAGGGTGGTCAGCCCCTGAATGTTCTCCAGAAAGCTGTCGCCCAGCGTGGTATACTCGCTCCAGTAGTTGGCCAGCAGCTTTTTGGCAAACTTCTGCACCGCCACGATGGACATGGGGATCAGCGGCACACAGCACAGCAGGATGACCGCCGACCGCGCGTGCACCCCCACCAGCAGCGCAAACAGGGTGACGGGTGCCAGCAGGCTGTAAAACAGCTGGGGCAGATATTTTGCAAAGTAGGTGTCGATCTGCTCCACGCCCTCGCTGGCCAGCATGACCACTTCGCTGGTAGCCACCGTGGCGGTATAGCCGGGGCCAAGGCGGGTGAGTTTTTCGTAGATTTTGCTGCGCAGGGTACGCTTGACGTCCCGCGAGGCCTGATCGCTCATGCCGGAAGCCAGCATGGTAAAGGCAAAGCGCAGCGGCACCGTACCAAGACAGAGCAGGATATTCTGCCGCAGCGCGGCAGCGGTCAGGCTGCCCGCAAAGGCCGCTCCCACCAGCCGGGCGACCGCCCGGACAAAGATGATATTACATATCAGCCCCAGCCACTGGAACGCCACGTTTGCCCAAACATAGCGCAGCGCCGCCCGGTCGAAGGACAGCAGTTTTTTGTTTATCATGGGTGTTTCTCCTTTTTGGTCTTGTCTGCCCCGCCGGGCAGTGGGACGATTTAGAATGCGCTCCGCGTTGCTCTGCGCATAATTAGCGGAAAGATTATTTTTATTTCGCGTTTGGAGCGACCGCGTTTGCGGAGCGCAGCGCAGCAATGAAAGCCCCAGTGGGGCTTTTAAGCGGCAGAGCGGTCTGCGCTAGCAGATGGAGGGGCTTTGCCCCGACAAGCTCTGCGGGCCGCTCCAAACGCATTTTCACGGGAGGAGTTTGGAACGAACTCCTTCTGTCAAAGCCTATCGGCTTTGACAGAAGGGGTAAGCTATTGCGCCAGCTTCGCCCTCTCAGGCGCTCCCGCGCCAGATTCCCCTTTTTGTCACCTGCGGTGACATCTTCCCCCGGAACGGGGGAAGTCTTTCCTCAAGGGGAGAGCCAAGCCGTTAACCTCGTTGCTAAAGTTTTAGGAATAATGAGAAAGCTTCAGGGCGTGCCTGCTCCCCCTTGGGGGAGCTGTCGCGCAGCGACTGAGGGGCTTTTAATGGAGAAGCGAAAAAAGCGTTAAAGCGATAGCGCCGACTGGCGCAGCGCTAGCTTTTTTGTGCTTCGACTTCTTCTTTAGGTTTGTTAAGGGCGTGCAGCCCTTGACCCGTTGCGGGGTGGGTGGAGTCCAGAGGTAGGGAGGGGGGAGTCAGAACACCCCTCCCTGCCTCTGGCCCAGCGGAGCGTCTTTGCCCGCTGACGGCAGGCAGAAACTTTCCCCGCGGAGCGCAGCGCATTCTAAATCGTCCTCACCTCTCGGTTGAACCGCAAAGTGTCCGGGCGCACCAGAAGCTCCCCCTCGGGGGAGCTGGCAAAGCCGTCAGGCTTTGACTGAGGGAGTTTCCTCCCCTTCCACCATCCGCTCATAGTCGGCGGTAAAAAGGCGCTGGGGCAAAGCGCTGGTCATGGCAAGGGCGGCGTTCCACTGCTCCTCGCCCGTCAGCTCCCCGCTCACCGGCGGGAAGTGCGCCAGAATGGCGTCCAGCTCCTGCTGCACCCGCTTTGCCACCCAGATGCCGCGGTCGGTCAGGTAAATTTTACCGTAGTACTCCTTTACGATCATGCCCTGCTCCATGAGCAGGTTCAAAATGCGCACCACCGAGGGCTTTGTCACCCCCAGCTTTTCCGCAATGCTGCGGGAGCTGATGTCCAGATGGGTGCGGCTTACCTCGTAGATGGCCAGCAGATAGCGCAGATGCGCTGCGGTCAGCTGCATACCGGTCACTCTCCTTTTTGTGCACCGGGGCTTGCCCGGTGTTATCATAAGCTAACTTTATTTTGCTTAAAAAAGAGCGCGAGCCGAGAGGTTCAGCCCGCGCCCTTTGCGGATCATTTCAATGCTCAGTGACAGCCGCTGCAACCGCTGCAGCTGCCATTGCAGCCGCCTTCGCCGCAGCCGCTGCACCCACTGCAGCCGCCGCCATGCTTGTGGGAGTGCCATGTGATCCAGCCCACACCGCCAAACACGATGACTGCCACAATGATCGTGGGCAGATTAAAATTTGCAGCGAGGAATTCCATCATACAAAACACACCCTTTCACATGTCATGCAGTTTGATCAGATCTTGGTCACGTCGATCTTGACTTCGTTGTTACCCGCATACTTGTTGGGACGCACCATCAGGTAGATGAAGGCCACCAGAACCACAGCAGCCACGATGGTGAAGAAGTTGAAGCCGATCTCGCCAGTGATCAGGCCGCCGATCTGGTACACGACCAGAGCAGCACAGTAAGCCAGAGCGCACATATAACCAATGGCGATGGCGGTCCACTTGCCGTTGTTCATCTCACGCTTGATAGCGCCCATGGCTGCGAAGCAGGGAGCGCACAGCAGGTTGAAGATCATGAAGGCGTAAGCAGACAGCGCGGTGTAATCCTGTGCCACAGCGGCCCAGATCTCGTCGCCGTTCTCAGACAGCTCGCCGCCGAAGTGATACAGGACGCCGAAGGTACCAACGACGTTCTCCTTGGCGATCAGGCCGGACACGGAAGCGACGGTAGCTTTCCAGTTGCCGAAGCCCAGAGGCGCGAAGATCCAAGCGACTTTGGTTGCGATAGCAGCCAGGACGGAGTTGTCCTGATCCTCGACCATGCCGAAGGCGCCGTTCTCGAAGCCGAAGCCCTGCAGGAACCAGATGGCGACGGTTGCCAGCAGAATGACGGAACCGGCACGCTTGATGAAGGACCAGCCGCGCTCCCAGG
>CAJMQZ010000039.1 GCA_905215595.1 uncultured bacterium | reverse complement strand
GGGTGGATTTGCCCGAGCCGTTCAGGCCCACAAGGCCGTAAAAATCGCCGGGCATAATGTCCAGACTGACGTCCTTTAAAGCGTAGAACTCGTCGTATTGCAGCCGCCCTTGCACCATGGCCAGAAAATACTCCTTCAGGCTCTCATGCTTTTCCTTGGAAAGGTTGAAGCACATGGAAACATTGTCCACTTTGATGATCGGTTCCATTGTTCACCCTCCTTAAATGTGCAGCACAAAGCGGTCCTGCGTTTTGCGGAACATCTGCAGTCCCACTACCATGGACACTACGGCGCAGATGCCGCAGACAAGGAACATATTTACGTCCAGCGGGATGCCCCACATCACCGTGCGGCGGAAGCCCGTGATATACCAGTACATGGGGTTCAGCTTGATGATCTGCTGCATATTGAACCCGCCGATGGAAAAGGTCATCTGGGTGGGGTCGTAGAAGATGGCGGAGAAATACAGCAGCGCGGTGACGAACACGCTCCAGATGTGCATGATATCCCGGAAGAACACGGTAGCCGCCGCTAAGAACATACTGACCCCGAGGCTGAAGAAGAACAACGTCACCAGCGGGTACAGCGCCTCGAAAATGGTCAGGTGGAAGGGTGCGCCGGTAAAGATCATGACCAGCAGCAGCGCCACAAAGCTGAAGATGCAGTTCACCATGGCAAAGCAGCACTTTTCCAGCGGGAAGATATACTTGGGGATATACACCTTTTTCAGCAGCGGGGCGGCGCTGAGCACGCTGCTCATGCTGGTGGAGGTAGCCTCGTTGAAGAAGTTGAACAGCAGCTGACCGCACATCAGAAAGACGGCAAAGTTGTCGATGCCGCTGCCCCGCATATCCATCAGACTGCTGAACACCGCCCAGTACACAAGGCACATGAGCAGCGGGTTCAAAACGCTCCACACCACGCCCAGCACGCTGCGGCGGTACTTCAGCTTGAAATCACGGCTTACAAGGTTCCACAGCAGATAACGGTAGCGCCAGAAGCCGTTCCACATTGCTTTGAGTTTTGCCACGGGCGATCACCACTTTTCAAAATACTCGAACTTCTGGGCGGCAAAGGGCTCGTGCAGCTTGTCCTTTGCGCTGGTCTTGTGCTCGCAGCCGCAGTCCGGCCACTGCACGTTGACGGTGGGGTCGTCGTAGGGGATGCCGCCCTCGCTGGTGGGGTCGTAGACATCGGTGCACTTGTAGCAGAACTCTGCCACATCGCTCAGCACCAGAAAACCGTGGGCAAAGCCCTCCGGGATATAGAACATCTTCTTGTTGTCCTCGGAAAGGGTCACACCCACCCACTTGCCAAAGGTAGCGCTGTGGGGGCGGCAGTCCACGGCTACGTCATACACCTCGCCCTTGGTCACGCGCACCAGCTTGCCCTGGGTGTGGTTCTTCTGGAAGTGCAGGCCGCGCAGCACGCCCCGGGTGGAGCGGCTCTGGTTGTCCTGCACGAACTCCTTGTCGATGCCGGCCTCGGCAAACTGGTCCTTCTGGTAGGTCTCCATGAAGTAGCCGCGGTCATCGCCGAACACCTGCGGCTCAATGACCACCACGCCGGGGATCTCGGTCTGCGTAAAAATAAACTTACCCATGATATTGTACCTCTCTTTTTTCTGAAAGCTTTTTCTTTATCTGGAAAAGTCTGGTTTAAAACAGGCTTTTACGCTTTGTTGCGGCGCTTTGCCGTTTTGCGGCGCTTTTTCAGGCGTGCATGCACCCGCAGCACCAGCACGGTGACAACCGCCGCACCCACAGTGCAGCCCACCGAAATGCCCGCCAGCAGCCATGCGCTGCTGCCCGGCTCCACATCCTTGGCGGCTTCCAGCGTTGTGCCGGTGCTCTGCTCCAGCAATTCGGCAAGACCGGTGATCTCGGCCTTTACCCGCACGCTGGTGCTCTCCTGCTTTGTGCCGCCGTTCAGGGTGTACACCGCATACACGGCAGGCTCTGCGCCCAGCAGATACTGCTCCGGCAGCTCCAAGTCCACAGTCACGTCCTGCGCGGATAAGCCCTCGGCCAGCAGCAGCTTCACCCCGGGGTCGGCCACAGTAACGGTGCCAAGGCTCTGCCCGCCGCCCGCCACTGCCAGCTGTGCGGTGACCGTGCCGCCGGGCAGCTGGGTGTAGCTTTTATAGGCAGCAAAGGCGTAGTCCAGCAGGGTGCGCATATCGTTATATTTATCGGTGCTCAACTGGCTTTGCATAGTCACGCAGATCAGCCGCACCCCATCCTGCTCCGCCAGACAGACGTAGCTGTACCGGGCGGTGTTGGTGTAACCCAGCTTGGAGCCCAGCACGCTGTCGATGTGGTAGCGGCTGGAGCCGATGCGGATCTTATCCTGCTGGGAGAAGTAACGAGTCACCGGCTGAATGTTGGTGGACTGCATGGTGTACATCTGGTTGCGGGTGAACACCTCCTCAAACCCGGGCTGCTGCAGCGCCCAGCGCAGGATCTGCGCCATATCATAGCAGCTGGTATAGTGGTCCTCATCGCTGATGCCGTGGGGGTTTGAAAAGTGGGTGTGGGCAAGCCCCAGCTCCTCCACCTGTGCATTCATGGCCTTCACGCCGTCCGCGATGGTGCCGCCGCCGAAATATTCCGCCAGCAGGTTGGCACCGTCGTTGGCGCTTGCCATCTGGGTGGCGTACAGCGCATCCACCAAGGGAACTTCTTCCCCTTCCAGCAGGGCGATGTGGCTGGAATCCGTGCCCGCCAGCGAGTAGACGTCCTCATGGCTCACGGTCAGCTTTACATCGTCCCAGTCCCCCTGCGCCTTTTCGCAGGCAAGACCAAGGGTCATTACTTTGGTAATGGAGGCCGGGTGCAGTTCCTCGTCCATATTCTGCTGCGCCAGCACAAGGCCGGTGTCTGCATCCATGATGCAGTAGCCCCGAGTATTGGCCAGCGCCGGGCCGGCTGCTGCCGCGCCGGGCACCAGCACAGCGCCTATCAAAAGCAGCACAGTGCACAGTGCTGCGGTAAATTTTTTCATCTGGTATTCTCCGCTTATCCGTTTTATGCCAGCAAGGCATCGCTTGAAGTATACCACATTTTTTCCCCGCTGAAAAGAGATTTACGCATTCCTTTGTCCCAGCAGCACCGGTTGCAGCTGCTCACCCCGCAAAGCGGCGTCCACGGCGGCGGGCAGCAGGGCAAGGTCGGCCTTCAGGCTCTGGGGCTTGGCAAAGGGGTCGTCCTGCCCGTAGGGCACAAAGTAATAGTGCTTGCGCTGGCACAGCCGCGCCATGTTTTCCCCGGAAGCGCCAAGGCCGTCGTTGGTGGAAACTGCCAGCACCACCGGACTGCCCACCCGCAGCAGGCTTTTGGCTGCAAGGGTCACCGGCGTATCCGAAAGCCCCGCCGCCAGCCGCGCCAGTGTTGCGCCGGTGCAGGGCGCGACTACCAGCGCCTGCGCCAGACGCCGGGGTCCCAGCGGCTCCACCGCCTGCAGGGTGTCCAGCACCGGCTGCCCGGTAACGGCCTGTAAGCGCTGCCGCCAGCCTTTCCCGGTGCCAAACCGGGTATCCTGCTGCGCGGCAAAGCTCATGACGGGCAGCAGCGTCCAGCCCTGTGCCGTCAGCGCCTGCGCCGCGCCCAAGGCGTCCTCCAACGTGCAAAAGCTGCCGCATACCGCAAAGGCAAGACAGCCCTTTTTCTCTGTGGTCATACCCTTCCCTCCCGCTCCTGCAAAATGGTCTGCACCGTGCGTGCCAGCGCCTCCCCTGCCGTTTCCGGTGCCCAGACTGTCGGCAGGCTCAGCGCGTGCAGTGCCGTGTGCCCCAGCCGCCGGGCGGCAGCAAAATCCGTGCCGCCGGGCTTTGAGGCCAGATCCACGATCAAACACCCCTTCGGCAGCGCTGCCAGCACTGCCGCCGTCAGCACCGGCGCGGGGATGGTGTTCACCACCGTATCAAAGGCGGCAGCTGCGGCGGCAAGGTCTGTCAGCGGCACCGCCCGCAGGCCCAGTTCCTCCGCCATCGCCCGCTGCACCGGGCGGCGTGCCGCCACGGTCACCTGCGCGCCCAGCGCCGCCAGACGCACCGCCAGCGCCCGTCCCACCGGGCCAAAGCCCAGCACCAGCACCGCCGCGCCCCACAGGGTACGACTGCGCCGCTCCAGCAGAATGCCGATGCAGCCCTCGGCGGTGGGGATGGCGTTATACACGGTCAGCTCCGGGCGGGCAAAGTAGTCCACCAGCTCCACCCCCGCCGCCCGGGCGATGGTCCTTGCACTCTCCGTCACCTTGCCGCCCAGCGCCAGCGCACCGGGTTTTGCCGCACCCAGCAGCTGCGCCAGCGGCAGACCGGGCTGTTCCAGCGGAAGCGGCAGCAGGATGTAGTCTGCCTGCGGCAGCTGCTGCACGCCGCCCACCGTATACCCCGCCCGCGCCAATGCACGCCCTGCCGCTGCCTGCCGAGCATCGCTGCCCACCACCGCAAACCGCTTTGTCTGTCTCATGCCGTCATCTCCCCTTTTCCGCTGTGCGCCATCCTATGCGAATAGGCAAAAATGCGTGCAGGGAAGCCTTGCGGCACCGCCTGTAAAAACGGGGCACAGAAACGCCCGCAGACGTCTCTGTACCCCGAAATCAAACGATTCTTCCGCTCTCAGCTGCGCTCCCCGGTCAGGTCGGTGCGGCGGGTCACCTTGTGGATGGTGCCGTCCGGCTCCTGAATGGACGTGCGCTCCAGCTGGCTGCGCAGGCTGGCCTTGATGTCGGCCAGATACTCCTGCCGCAGCGCCTGCTGCTCGGCTTTTTCGGCCTCGGTCAGGCCGGTCGTCTTACTCTTTTTGGCCAGCGCATTGATGCGGGCGATTTTTTCTTCCGTCATGGGGGAACCTCCTGTATTTCATCGTAAAATATGTTATAATGTAGGCAAGACCATTATAGCAAAGGATGATACCAATGGCAACACAACGCAACTATGCCCAGCAGATGGACGCCGTGCTGGCAACCCTTGGCGATGCCCGCCCGCGGCTTTTGCTCCACGCCTGCTGCGGCCCCTGTTCCAGTGCCGTGCTGGAACAGCTGTGCCGGTATTTTGAGATCACGGTGCTGTACTATAACCCCAACACATGGCCGGCGGCAGAGTATTACCGCCGGGGCGAGGAGCTGCAAAAGTTCGTGGCGGCAGCCCACCCGCTGGGGGTGACCGTGGTGGAGGACAGTTATGACCCGCAGCAGTTCTACACCGCCGTAGCCGGGCTGGAAAACGAGCCGGAGCGCGGCAGCCGCTGCACCGTCTGCTACCGGCTGCGGATGCGCCGCGCGGCGCAGTACGCGCGGGACAACGGCTTCGACTGGTTCACCACCACTCTGTCCATCAGCCCCCACAAGGACGCCGCACGCATCAACGCCATCGGGCAGGAATTGGAGGCAGAGTTCGGGGTAAAGCATCTGCCCTCGGACTTCAAAAAGCACAACGGCTACCTGCGCAGCCTGCAGCTTTCGGAGCAGTACGGCCTGTACCGGCAGGACTACTGCGGCTGCGAGTTCAGCGCAAAGGCAAGAGGCATTGAGGGGTGACGCAAGCGGAATCATTATTTATAATTTCGGGGTTCAGGAAAGTCTGCGGACTTTCCTGAACCCCATTTTCACAGAAAGGGTTATAGGGAAACGGCAGAGTTACCCCTTCCGTCTTGCCGCTTTGCGGCAATCCACCTTCCCCAAGGGGACGGCTTTAGCGGTGGCGGGAAACTTTGCGGCAGCGCCGAAAGGCGTCCCCTTGGGGGAGCTGGCATCGAGCAAAGCGAGATGACTGAGGGGGTAACTTGCGGACGTGCTCCCCAGCATTGCCGCGCTGCGGCACATCATTCCTCCGGCAGTCTTGCCACCAGCAGGGTAAAGACCACCAGTCCCACGCAGGGCACGATGTTGGAGGCCATACCGGCGGCAAGACCTGCGCGCTCCGCCACCATGCCGATGACCCACGGCATCAGGATGGCACCGCTGGAGGCCACCGGCAGCATGATGCCCATGCTGGTCACGCTGGTCATGCGGCCCGCGCTGGCCACGGCGGTGGGGTTCAGGCCCGCCATGGAGAACGCAAACGCAAACAGCAGCACGATGGCCATGCCCTGCGTGTGGGCCATGACCAGCAGCACATAAAAGATCGTACACAGCACGCTCATGCCCACCATGGCCTTGCGCGGGTTCTTGAACGGGAACACGAATGCGATCAGCAGACGGGCCACCAGCGTGGCACCCCACATGACCGTGACGGTGTAAGCCGCCAGTGTGCCCACAATGATGCCGCTGCCCTTGAAGTAAGTGACCATCCAGCCGTTGACGCTCTGCTCTGCAGCGTTCTGGAAGAACAAAAGGCCGGTCAGCATCCAGAACCGTGCCGAACGCAGAAAGCTCCAGTCAATGACCTGCTTTTCCTTGGCATTCTTGGCCTTGCCGCCGCCCAGCGGGGTAAATGCATATACCAGCCACAGTACAAGTCCCAGTGCCGCCAGCAGGAACACCGCCAGCTCAGTGCTCACCTTCGCCGCTGCCGCAATGAGGAAGGGGCACAGCAGTGCGCCGCAGGCGTAGCAGCTGTGCATCAGGTTCATGCCCCGGGTGCGGTCGGCGGAGTGATCGCTGACCAGAATGGTACAGGTATTGATGACGCTGCCCTTGGCGATGCCCACCACAAAAAAGGCCGCTGCCAGCAGCACCACTGCGCCGGTCAGCCCCATGACGGCGTAGCCCACCGCGTAGCCGATGGTCAGCAGCAGCACACTGCGTTTCATGCCCAGCGCACTGGGCAGCATGCCCATCAGCAGCCCCGCCAGCAGGTTGCCCACGCTCATCAGGGAGAGCAGCGTACCGGTCATGCCGTAGGCAAAGCCGTAGCGCTCCTGCAGCAGGCTGACCACCACACCTGCGCTGATGGCACAGATGCCGCTGAAGAAAAAGGTCGCAAAGCCCGCATTGCGCAGGCGCGTGTTCTGTTGTTCCATGGTGTTCCTCTCCTTGCGGAAATATCCTTTCTCTATTTAACCATTTTTTCGCATCTTTGCAACCGGATTTTCTTACAAAAAGCAGCAAAAAAACTGCTGCACAAAAACGTGCAGCAGCCCTTTGCTTTTATGATATGTATTTCTCAGTCCAGATCTTCGGCTTCCAGCACCGCAACGCCTTCGTTTTCAAAGGTCTTGCGGAGGATATCAGCCAGACCCGGGTTGGGTGCCTTGTTGTGGATGCACAGAATGATCTTTCCGTTCAGGCTGGCGGCTTCCACGCCCACGGATGCACCGTCCGGCGGTACCCAGACACCAAAATCCGTGGTGTACTGTGCCAGCTCCGGGGTGGCGGGCATGAGTGGATTGCCCAGATAGCTGAGCCAGAAATCCGAAATGGTGCCGCTGATGTACTCGCCCATCTGGAACACCCGCTGCTTGATGCGCAGGGGTGCTTTTTGCTGATCCACCTTGTACACCCAGCCCATCTGGTCGGCCATACGGTGACGCTTGGACTCCGGCTGCAGGTCCCGCCTGATGTCTGCATCTACATCAGATACAAAATCTGCCAGTCGGGTCTGGGCTTGCAGCTGCACCGTATGCCCGAAACTGCACACGCAGTTGTACAGCGCATTCGGCACACCGGCCACATCGCGGGTATCGGAGGAGTAGGAATACCGGATCTTCTCCTTGCCCAGATACTCCCGCATGGCCATACACAGCAGACCCATCAGAGCACTTACCGGCTTTGCGTTGTTCGCCAGTGCTTTTTCCACAAGGCTCTGCTTGCTCAGGCACACCCGGGTGCGGCGCAGCGCGCCCTCGTAGGTCTGCACCACGTCCCGCTGGATGGCGTCACTTCCGCCTTCCACGGGCGGGTACTCTGCCAGCATGGCCTCCATATCATAGGGCGGGTCGCACACAATCTGCGGCACCGCAAAGGCCGTACCGTAACGCAGGTTGCAGTACTGCTCCAGAATGCTGGTGAGCAGGGGCGATACCCCGTGGCCGTCCAGCAGGAAGTGATGCCAGTCAAAGTAGACGGTATCCCCTTCGCAGCTGACGCAGAACAGATAGCCGTTCGTCTGTTCCGGGATATTGCGCATGGTGCTGCCGGGGTAGACAAGGCAGGGCTCCGTATTGGGCTCCAGCCACATCTCCCGCTTTTCCTGCACCAGACGCTGGGTATAATAAGGTGCACCTGCCAGGGCCGCTGTCAGTGCCCGCTGCAAAAGGGCGGGTTCCACCGCATCCCGCAGCGAGAACTGGTACCGGCACTGGATCTTTTCCCGACGGAAAAAGTACATGATTCCCTGAAAGTTATATTCCGTCGAGCGCTGTTGTGTTTCCATTGGTTTTTACCCCACGTTTGCTGCCAGATAATCCACCAGATCCCCCATGGTAACAAAGTTGCGCAGCTCCTTTTCCGGGATGCGCAGACCAAAGGTCTCCTCAAGATCTGCCACAATGGTCAGGATCTCCATAGAGGACAGATCCAGATCGTCCATCAGGACGCTGCTTTCGTTCACATCCTCCGGCGATACCTCTGCGACATCCTCCAGAATAGCCGTGATCTGAGAAATGATTTCTGCACGTTCCATCGTATTATGCTTCCTTTCTGTTGCGTATTACTTGCGCACCAGCTTGCCCGTAGCGTTGCGGGGCAGCGGCGTTTCGCTGAACTCCACCACGCCGATGCGCTTGTACAGCGGGATGGTGCGGTTCATCCGGGTAACAAAGTCCCGCACGGTCTGCTGGTGCTCCTTTTCACAGTATACCACAACACCTATCTTTTTGCCCAGTTCTTTTACGATACATTCCTGTACGGCAGGACATTTTTCCAACATGCCCTCCAGCTCCTCGGGGCTGATGTTCTCGCCGCTGTCCAGAATGATCAGGTTCTTCTTGCGGCCGGTAATGTAGTAGTAACCATCCTCATCCACCCGGGCAAGGTCGCCGGTGTGCACCCAGCCGTCCTTGTCGATGACCTCTGCGGTGCCCTCCGGGTCCTTATAGTAGCCCATCATCACGCAGTCGCCGCGCATGCACAGCTCGCCGTCCGGCTCGATCTTGTAGTCCATCAGCTTGCTGCCCTGACCCACGGCGCCAATGTGCTTTTCGTCCTGCGCAAAGTTGATGATACCGGCACCGCAGGTCTCGGTAGCGCCGTAGCACTGGATGACGAACATGCCGTTGTGCGCCATATCCAGCAGCACCTGCGGGTCAAACATGGCAGAAGAGCCGATGGGCACCCACAGCTCGCCCAAACGGTCACGGCGGCCGCGCATCACATCCTTGTGCAGGGAGTTCATGATCATCGGCACCACGGACATGACCTGGCTGGGCATCTTCTGGATATCGCGGTAGAAGTTGCGGATATCGTTGCCCAGGTTCAGCGGCCAGCCCATGACGGTGGTGGAGAACAGGTCGATGAAAGCACCCAGATGGAACATAGGCAGCACCATGTAGTGGCCGGGCAGGGGTTCCTTCTGGCTGATCTTATCCTCCAGCTGTGCGGAGATAGCCCACAGCACATTACCTGCACTGAACAGGTTGCGCTCGCTCATCATAACGCCCTTGCTCAGGCCGGTGGTACCGGAGGTGAACATCAGCACCATCAGGTCATCGTGGCCAATGGGGTGCAGCTCCGCCGCCGGCTCATAGCTGCGGAACTCGTCCATGGGGTGCAGCAGGCTGCCGTAGGCGGCCTCCAGCTGCTCCTTGTTGCCGTAATCCTCGCCGTCGGTCAGGATGGCGGCGGGCTCCACCAGCTCCAGCTCGTGGGACAGCTCTGCCCAGCTCTTGCGCTGGTTCATCGGCACCAGCACACAGCCTGCCATGATTGCGCCGAAGGTGTTTACCACATATTCGTAGCTGTTCTTGCTCAACAGGCAGACCTTTTTGCCCTTCACATCCGGGATGGTGTTCTGCAGGTAGGTGACCGTCCGGCGGACATCCTGTGCCAGCTCCTTAAAAAGGACGGTGGTCACGGTGTCGGTCTCCTCGGTATAGTAGCGGAAGGCCACGCGCTGGGGAAATTCCTTTTCCATGCCCAGCGTAATGGCATCGTACATAGTTTCCACAAATTTGCCCATTGTAGTTTTCCCTTCTGCTTTATCCCATCTGCTTTATACTCAGCGCAGCAGTTTGCCCGTGGCGTTGCGGGGCAGCGGCTCTGCACTGAATTCCACCACACCGATGCGCTTATACATCGGCAGGGTACGGTTCATCTCGGTGATATGATCCTGCACGGTCTGCTGCTTGTCCTGCGGGCAGTACACCACAACGCCGATCTTTTTGCCCATTTCCTTCACGATGCACTCCTGCACAGCGGAGCATTTTTCCACAAGACCCTCCAGCTCCTCGGGGCTGATGTTCTCGCCGCTGTCCAGAATGATCAGATTCTTCTTGCGGCCGGTAATGTAGTAGTAGCCGTCCTCGTCCACCCGGGCAAGGTCGCCGGTGTGGAACCAGCCGTCCTTGTCGATGACCTCTGCGGTCGCCTCGGGATCCTTGTAGTAGCCCAGCATGATGCTGTCGCCCCGGATGCACAGTTCTCCGTCCGGCTCAAGCTTGTAGTCCAGATAGTCGTTGCCCTGTCCCACCGCGCCGATGTGCTTTGCATCCTGCGCGTAGTTGATGATGCCGTCGCCGCAGGTCTCGGTAGCGCCGTAGGTCTGCACCACAAACATCCCGTTGGTGGCCATATCCAGCATCACCTGCGGGTCAAACATGGCAGAGGAGCAGATGGGCACCCACAATTCGCCCAGACGCTCCTTGCGGCCGCGCATCACGTCCTTGTGCAGGGAGTTCATGATCACCGGCACCACTGCCATGACCTGACTGGGCATCCGCTGGATCTCCTTATAGAAATTGCGGATATCGCCGCTGATGTTCAGCGCCCAGCCCCCGTGTGCCCAAGAGAACAGGCAGATAAATGCACCCAGATGGAACATGGGCAGCACCGTGTACTGGCTGACCACAAGCTCCGGGTCGTGCTTATACTCCATCATGTGCTCACCGATCTGCACATGGGCACGCATGACGCTGAAGAAGTTGCGCTCGCTCAGCATCACACCCTTGCTGCGGCCGGTGGTGCCGGAGGTGAACATCAGGATCATCAGGTCATCGTGGCCGATGCAGCGGGGCATCTCTGACACCGGCTCATAGGCGCGGAAGCCGTCCATGGGGCGCAGGATGCTGCCGTAGGCGGCTTCCAGCTGCGCCTTGGTTCCGTAGTCATCGCCATCGGTCAGGATAGCGGCGGGTTCCACCAGCTCCAGCTCGTAGGACAGCTCATCCCAGCTCTTGTGCTGGTTGAGCAGTACCAACACACCGCCCGCCAGAATGATGCCGAAGGTATTCACGGCGTATTCGTAGCTGTTTTTATTCAGCAGACAGATCTTTTTGCCCTTGATGTCCGGGATAGTGCTCTGGAAATAGTTGACCGCCCGGCGGATATCCCGCGCGTAGTCTTTATAATGGACGGCGGTCACTGTGTCCGTCTCTTTATCATAAAACCGGAGCGCCACACGCTCCGAAAAACGCTGTTCCATATTCAGGGTGACCAGATCATACACGTTGTCCAATACCTTGATCATTGTATTTCCCTCCTGCGTTGTTATTTCATCCTGCGGCAGTGCGCCGCACTGTGCCCAGTATACAATATCTTCCAGTGCAATGCAATACTTCTGCAACATTTAATTTCCATATTTGACAACTTTCAATTGCATATCTTAGGGCACAACCCGGCCAAATTCTACCTTTCGTTGCAATCTGCCGGTTCCTGTGCTACAATTTTTAGCGCAAAATACCAGTTCCGGTATGGCGCGGACTGCAAAACAAAATTGACAGTCTCTATAAAAAGCATTATACTAACCATATATCATGACAATGCTGTATAAAAAACGATCGTTTGCGCCGTATCCGGCTTTTTTCTTGAGGGGTATTGGTCCGGCGCAGGGAAGGAATCTTTCATGGAAACAACCAAGCCCCGCACTGTCAGCTCCATCGGGATGTTTGATATGCTCAAGGGCGCAGGGATGCTGTCCATCGTGCTGGGGCACACCGCAGAGCTTTATCCGCTCCAGCTGTCGAACGGCCTGTCGCTGACTGCCTTTTTGGGCTTTGTCTACCGCGAAACGCTGATGGCGGCCTTTTTTATCGCCAGCGGCTACGGCTTCCGCAAGCGCTCCATCCACAAATGCATCCACCAGCAGCTCAAAAGCCTGCTCAAACCCTTTTGCTACACTGCGGTGTTCACCACGGTGCTGCATTTTATCATTCATTATAATACCTTTCACTATCTGCCCGGCTCCCTGACCGAGAGCATCAAGGTGGCGGGCGGCTTTCTGCTGGGGCTGCCCCACACCGCCACCTACTTCGGGCAGGAGTTCTTTTCCTGCGGGCCCATGTGGTACCTGCTGGCGCTGCTGATGGGCTGGATCGCGCTGGACGTTATCCTGAACATCTTCCCGGAGCGGTACATCCCGTGGGCGGTGGGCGGTGCCGCCCTGCTGGGCTGGGGTGCCAGCCTTGTATGGGAACTGCCTTTCTGCCTGATCCAGGGTGCGGTGATCACGCCGTACCTGTACCTTGGCTACCTTGCCAAGCGTCAGCACTGGCTGGATCAGCCCTTGTCCCGCCGGATGTCCTGCATCCTGTGGGCAGCCGTTCTGTTGATCCCGGCAGCCGCCTTTGCCACCGGCAGCACCGACTGTGTGTCCACGGCAGAGTGGACCTTGGGCCCCATCAGTATCCTGCTGGACGGCCTTGCCGGGCTGCTGTTCGTCCGGCTGTTTCTGCGCTTGAACCGGCACCGGAATGCGTTTGTGAACTTTTTCGAGGCCATCGGCCGCCGCTCCCTGTACATCTTCTGCGTACATACGGTGGAACTTACCGCCATTCCGTGGTACCTGTTCGCCGCAAAATACGTTGACCGCCCTGTTTTGGGCATCTGCCTGCAATATATCCTTTCGCTGGGCTCCATCTGGCTTGTCTGCGCCCTGCTGCAGCGGCGGCGGGATCTGGTCATCAAGCTGTTCCCCGCCCGGCGGCACACCCCGCAGGTACACTACACCCCACGGCACTGATATTTTGAATGTTCCGGCTGCGGTGCAGCCGAGCTTAGAAGCTGTTTTCGCAAGCGGTGTGCAATGCTTATGAAAACGGCCGCTTAGGATAAGGAAGAGGAGGATCCCGTTATGAACCACGATGCCCCCGTGACCCCTGCTGCCCTGCAGGCGCACATTGCCGAGCTGGAGCAGCAGCTCAAGCTTTCGGACGAGGGTGTTTCCCAGCTGGCGCAGCGGTGTCTGGAGCTGGAGCAGCAGCTGCTGACCTGCCAGACCGAGCTTTCCAGGCACAGCGCCGAGGCCGAGAACATCACCCTTACCCTGCCGCAGCTGTTCTACGACACCGGCAGCGGCTTTTCGCCCCGGGAATGCCTTGTCGCCACCGAGGATGTCTACAATGAGCTGACCCACGAGGTGTCGGTCACCTTTATTCTGCCGGAGGACGCCCGCGCCGTCCGGCTGGACCCGGGCGAACTGGCCTGCTGCATCACCGACCTTGCCATCTCGGACGAACGCATCAGCTTTCAGCCGGTCAACGGCCTTGTATTGCAGGAGGACAGCCTGCTGTTTTTAGATGTAGACCCCAACCTTTCGCTGCACTGCACCACCGGCTTTGGTGCCGGCATGAAGTTTGCGGTGAACTATCACTACTACCCGCTGGGACGTTTTCTGCACGAGCAGCCCGGCAAATCTCTGCTGCGGGCGCTGAACGACCTGAAGCTGAAAAACGCCACCGCCGCACAGGAAGCAGACGAGGTATTGCAGGCCAGCCGCGCCGAGTGTATGCGGCTGAACCAGCAGCTGCTGACCTTGCAGAGCATCCAGCACGAATATCAGGTCTCGCTGGAAACGATGCGCGCCAGCAGCAGCTGGCGGCTGACCGCCCCGCTGCGCAGGCTGCTGACCCTGCTGCGCGGCCACTGAGCCCGCCCGATATTCTGCCCGGAGGAGTTGGATCATGTACACCAGTTACAGTACCCTGCAGCGCAAGCAATTGTCCAAGCAGGTCTATACCGATACCCAGAGCACCTATCTTCTGGTCTACGCGCCGGGGCGTCACAAGGCGCTGGAAACGGCGCTGCAAAACCAGCTGCACCGCAAGTTCCGTCTGGTGACCCAGCTGGAAGGCCAGCTGACCCCCGCTGTGGCCGGGGTGCTGCTGGTAAGCGAGGATGTGGAGTGCACCCCCACCGCCCTGACCTATTTTGCCGCCGCCCTGCGGGAAGGCGCAGACCTTGCGATCTGCGATGCCTCTTTTGGCTTTGACGGCGCCACCGCCCTGTACCTGAGCACCCAGCATCTGCCCGGCAGCCGCTGCGCACTGGTATCCCGCACATTGCTGGACGAGGTACGCGCCGCCGCCCGGGGCAAAGACAGCGTTACCGAGCTGCTGCGTCTGGCCCATGCCATGGCGCAGCACAGCTGCCGCATCCCGCAGGCACTGCTGCACTTCCGGCGGGAGCTGTGCGCCGACGACGTGTTCTCCGCCAAGGGACGCCGTGCGCTGATCTTAAGCCACGAGCTGACCATGACCGGCGCGCCTATCGTGCTGGTAAGCGCCGTGCCGGTGCTGCGCAGCTTGGGCTTTGAGGTGGTGGTGCTGGGACCTTCAGACGAAGGCTCGCTGCCGCTGTTTCTGGATGCCGGAGCCGCTGTGGTCACCCGCCCGGACTGCGTTACTTCCAGCGCCCTGTGGGGGCTGGCCACCAGCGCAGACCTTGTGCTGGCCAACACGGTGGTGGAAGCCCCTGTGGTGAGCACCCTGAACGGCTCCTTTGTGCCGGTGCTGTGGTGGCTGCACGATGCCTTTGCAGGCTACCCCTTCATCTCTCACAGCATCCCCAAGGCGCTGGGCAAAAATATCCACGTCTGCGCCGTAGGCTCCCACGCCACCGCCGCCATGCACTCCGTCCGGCCGGATTTTGAAATCGAGCAGCTGATCTACGGTCTGCCGGACTACGCCGCCGAGCAGTTTCCCCGCTATGACATCAGCTTTGCCGGTGGGCGTCCCCTCTTTGTGACGGTAGGCTCGCTGGAGCACCGCAAGGGCCCGGATATCCTGTGCAACGCCATCCGGCTGCTGCCCTCTGCGGTGCGGGAGAAAGCCGCCTTCCTCTTTGTGGGCAAAGCCGCCGACAAGGGGATGTACAACGCCGTGGACAGTCTGGTGCGGGACTACCCACAGACCGTTTTCTACCGTAAGCGGTTAGAGCGCCCGGAGGTCAAATCCCTGATGGAGCAGTGCAGCTGCGTGGTGTGCGCCTCCCGGGATGACCCCATGCCCACCTTCGTCACCGAGGGTCTGATCTTCGGCAAGCCCTCTATCGTATCGGAGCACACCGGTACCGCCGGGCTTGTGACCGAGGGCGTGGACGGTTTCCTCTACAAGGACGACGACCCGCAGCAGCTGGCCGATAAGCTGACTTGGGCCATCGAGCACCCGGAGGCACTAGCCGCCATGCACGACAGCTGCCGCCGCCTGTACGAGCAGCAGTTCTCCAACGAATCCTATGTGGCTACCCTGACAAGGCTGGTAAAAGAGCTGACGGACGGGGAAGAATAATGAAAAAGCAATGCCGGACAGCTGCACGCTGCCCGGCATTGCTTTTTTCACGGGAGAGGTCTCCCCCATTTTATCAAATCCCCCAAATTGCAAAACAAAGTTCCGCTCCCGTTCACAAAGGGCGGCGGGAGATGTGCTATACTGGTCCCAGAATTTCTGGTTGTGAAAGGAGTTTTGTTTCCATGAGCCAAGCCGCCGCGCAGCAGCCCTCCCGCAAAAAGACCGTGATCTCTCTGCTTGTGCTGCTGGCACTTACCTGCATCATCGTGTTCATTTTCAAGGATCACTGGGCCGAGATCACCACGGCGCTGGCGCAGCTGTCGTTTTGGCAGGTGCTGGCAGTGCTGGCGGTCGGCATCAGCTACCCCCTGCTGGAAGGGTGTGTGGCGTGGGTCATTGTGCGCAGCCGTCTGCCGCAGTTCAAGCTGTGGCAGGGGTTAGATGTGGGCTGGTGCGGCACCTTTGGCAACGTAGTCACGCTGGGTGCCGGTGCGGTGCCGGTGCAGCTGTACTACCTGCACAAGGCCGGGCTGCCGCTGGGCCCCGGCGCGGGGCTGATGACGCTGGAATACGTTTTCCACAAGAGCACGGTGCTCTTGTACGCCACCGTGATGCTGCTGTTACAGCATCACTGGCTTTCCGCCAACACCACCGGTGTCATGCGGTATCTGCCCATGGCATACGCTGTGGTAGCGGTGATTATCGTGGCGCTGGTGCTGCTGTGCGTCTCGCCGCTGGTGCAGAACCTCGCCCGCTGGCTGCTGGGCTTTCTGCCCAAGACCGAAAAGTGGCAGCAGCGCCGCGCCGACTGGCTGGAACAGCTGGAGGTGCTGGGCACCGAGAGCCGCCGCCTGCTGGCAGATAAGCCCCGCTGCCTGAAAATTTTTGCCCTGCAGGCGCTCAAGCTGTTCGGGCTGTTCTGCCTGCCCTACCTGTGCATCCGGTTCATGGGGCT
>CAJMQZ010000038.1 GCA_905215595.1 uncultured bacterium | reverse complement strand
TGGTGCAGTCCTTCATCCGCAGCACCGCAGCGGTGGTCTGGGTGTAGACCTTTTTAGCGTCCTTGCTGGACAGCACCTTGAAACCGGCAGAGCCGAACACTACACCGCCCAAAAACAGTGCAAGCTTTTTTGCATCAAACATATTTACCCTCGTTTCTGTATTTCCCATCTGTGTACCCGCGCCCGGAGCGGGGCGGGCTCTTTATCTTTATATTGTAGCACGCTTTCGGGCGTTTTCAATGGTTTTTGACGATGTTAGGGCGTATTAACATTTTTAGCAGAAGTTTGATGCAGAGAATCGTTTTCGTCATGCTCCCCTGCAAAGAGCAGCAGGCCGCAGCTTATAAAGGCAGCAGAAAGATCGAATTCTGTCCAGACAGACAAAAGTGTCCAAGGCAGATATACACCGACTTGACGGCATTGGTTTGCGCGACCGCGCACCAAAATCAAGTCTGGGAGGGGCATTCTGCCTCATGCCGTGATCAGTGCCATAAGGTAGAACTCTGTGGGAGCGTTTTCTTCCGTGGGCAGAATGGTGATCTCCACGGTATGGGTCTTCTGCTCACCATGGTGGAGGACGGGCTGGAGATACAGGCAGTCGCCCCAATCCTCGTCAAAATTTCCGTCCAGCACAGCGGCGTGGGCGGTGTCGCCGTCCAGCACCAGCTGTGCCCGCAGCGCCGGGCGGCGGATGGTCTTGCGGTACTGTACTGCAATGCAGGAGGCATCCACTTCAAAGGTGATCTTATCCCCGGGCTTCTGACCGATCCAGCCGTTTTTCCAGTGGTCCAGATGCCCCAGCTTTTCCTCCGGGTCTGCCCGGAAACCCTCCAGCTTGGGAGAAACCTCCCGGATGGTCAGCCGCCGGGCATTCTCATAAGCGTTGGCGGTGAGCGGTGCCGGGAAGGCAGGCTCCTGCTCCGGTTCTTCCCGGTGGGTGTTGACTGCCTCCAGCAGCTTGATGATCTCCCCTGCCACCAATCCGTGCCCGAAATCATTGGGGTGCAGCCCATCGGGGCTGAGCAGGGTGCGGCTGGCATACTTACCGGCATGCAGATCCTTGTAAATGCTGTCCCGGATGCTGACGTGGGGCACACCGTAGTGGTCGCCCACGGCGTTGTGCTCGTCCTGTGACGTCTCGCCGGTATCGTAATAAATGTTGTTCAGCAGCACCACCGCCGGGTGGGAGGGCCATGTGAGCAGCTTGCGGACAACACCTTCGTAGGTCTCCTGCCGGAAGGGGACGTCCAGATCGTTGACGCTGAAATCCACTACCACAAAATCCGGCTGGTACATCAGCACATCGGTCACGGCACGGGCAACGCCATAGTGGGAGCTGGTGCCGCCGATGCCGCCGTTGACGTAGTGGAACTTCGACTGCGGAAAGGTATCCACGAACCACTGGTACACCCGGAAAGCGTAGGCATTGCCGGGCTGGGTGGAAAGGCTGCCCTGGGTGATGGAACCTCCCAGAAAGCCGATGGTCAGTTCCTGCCCTGCCGCGGCACGGCGGAACAGTTCTTTCAAGCGAGCAAAATTGGACGTATTCATTCTAAAACTCCTCCCTGATATGCGCTATGGATAATTTTTGCCGCCGGACGGCCGGACACGGCGTAGGCACTGACTGCTCCGGTGTCGGCAGGCCAGTCCCACACGCCAAAGCCCATGACCCACGGACGCTTGGCGCAGGCGGAAAACATTGCCTCATACCAATCTGCCTGCTCCAGATCATTCCGTGTTCCCTTCAGCTCCCAGTTGTTGGGCACGGCAGAAGAGCCGGTGATATTCATACAGCCTGCCTCGCTGAAGAGGACGGGCTTTTTGTATTTTTGGCTCACCGCCTCGATACGGTTCAGCTGGTTTTCCCAGTCCTTCAGGGGGTAGTAGCCGCTGGAGGCGATGCAATCCACCGCATCCCACCAATTTACATGGTCCTCGCCGTATTTATCGCAGTTATAGCTCACCGGGCCGTGGTACTGCTGCCGCACGGCGGCAATGAGGGCGCGCCACTCCGTTTCCCGGTGCTCGGTCATGGTCATTTCGCAGCCGGTCAGGAACAGCCCGCAGCCTTCGGCTTCGGCAAGAGCCGCGTAGTGGGTCTGGAAAGCGGTGTAGTTGGCAAACCATCCGCTCCACTGGGTCTCGCAGGGCACATCGTGGTCAAAAAAGCTGATGCGCGCCCGCCACACGCCGTTGGCACAGTTGACGGTAGGCTTCAGCGCCACCTGCAAGCCCAACTGCTTGGCAAAGCGGATGGCACCGCACAGCTCCTCGTCTGTGGGGGTGGCATCGGTGCGCCAGTCGATCTCTTCACTGTAAGGGTCAGACTGTATTCCAGAGGGCGACAGGATGACCCAGTTGGCGGCGGTGGCTTCCACCATGGCTGCCATGCTGCGGTGGGCATTCTCGCTGCTCAGGTTGCCCCGGTGGGGAAAGGGTGCAAAATTCACCCCATAAAAGTTGTGTTCCAGCTCCATGACATCTTCCTCGTTTTCTCAAAAATCAACGTCAGATTGCACAATAAGTATAATGCAGTTTTGGAAGTTCCGTCAATATGCCGCTTCATTTTCAGCGTATGGTACAAGGCGAGGGGCAAAGCACTGGTCAACCTGACCCGAAAAAAGCCCCTGCACCGGGAGGAGCAAAGGCTAAACTAAATTTTAGGTTTTTGTTAGCTTACAGATTTAGCTTGCGATTTTGCGCAGAATCTGCTATGCTTCAGGCAAAAACCAAGGGGAGGAACAGAAAATGGAGCATCTTGTAACCGCAACGCTGACCCAATTGCCGCAGGTGCGGGCACTGGGACGGCACACCGGGCGTGACCCGCTGACCCTGTTCTGGACGGCCAGCGGCATGGAGCTGGAATTTACCGGCAGTGAGCTGTGGGTGGATCTTTTCGCCGATTATGAAGTGGTAGAGCCGTGGGTCAGCGTGGAGCTGAACGGCGCATGGGTGGCACGGTTTGCCGTGAACCCCGGCAAAAGCCGGGTCTGTCTTTTCCGGGGCATGACACCGGGCAAGGCAAAGCACCTCCGGCTGCTAAAGGATGTGCAGGCCATGCACGATGACCCGGCGCATCTGTTGCAGATCACCGGGCTGGAATATGCAGGCGGCGAATTTCTGCCTCTGCCGGAGCCGCAGTATCGGCTGGAGTTTGTGGGCGACAGCATCACCAGCGGCGAGGGTGCCATCGGAGCTAAGCCGGAGGAGGACTGGGTTGGAGCCTTTTTCTCTGCGGAGAACCACTACGGCCGTCTGACCGCCGATGCACTGGGAGCCGAATACCGCTGCATCTCGCAAAGTGGCTGGGGCATCGTGACCGGCTGGGACAACGATGTGCGCCATGTGATGCCGCCCTACTATACGCAGGTGTGCGGTGTAGCTACGGGGCAGCGCAATGCCGCCCTTGGCGCACAGCAGGAAAACGATTTTTCTGCATGGAAACCGGATGCTGTCATCGTCAACTTGGGCACCAACGACACGGGCGCATTTGATAACCCGCCGTGGCAAGACCCCGCCACCGGCAAGCTCCACCAGCTGCGGCGGCTCTCCAATGGGGACTTCCACCCTGCGGACGCCCAAAAAGTGGCAAATGGTGTACAGCATTTCCTGACTCTGCTCCGGGCAAAAAACCCCGGGGCAAAGCTGGTGTGGTGCATCGGGATGCTGGGCAGCGAGCTGCTGCCGGTATTGCGGCAGGGCATGGAGCAGTACAAGGCCATTACCGGAGACAGCTCTGTCTATCTGCTGGAGCTGCCCAACACCACGCCGGAAACCGTGGGTGCCCGGCAGCACCCGGGCGTAGAGAACCACCGGCAGGCGGCACAAGTGCTGACGGAATTTTTGAAGGATATCTTATAAAACAGAACGGCCCCTGCCAACCGGCAGGGGTCGTTCTGTTTTTCTCGGTTCAAGTCGATTCTCTTCGTACAAAGCCGCCGGGCACGATGACGGTGGGAGCGATGGCGGGCTTATGCGCCATCTTGCGGCGGAGCTGTGCCACCACGGTTTTTGCCATGCAATCCAGATCCACCCGGTAGCTGGTCAGCTGCGGATTGCAGATGGTAGAAAAGCGATAATCATCGTAGCCAGTGACTGCCACATCCTGCGGCACCCGGTAGCCGTTGCGCTTGAGGGTCTCCACCAGATTGTATGCCACCTCGTCGCAGTTGCAGACGAAGGCGTCCGGCATCTCCTGCGGCAGGGAAAGGGGGATGAATTTTCCGCTGGGATCTCTGTCCTCCAGCCGCCAGTCGTCCCGGATGGGAAGCCCGGCGCGCAGCAGAGCCTTTACATAGCCGAGATAGCGGTCCATGATGGAGCTGGTGGACTGCACGCTGCCCACAAAGCCGATGTTCCGCCGCCCGGTGGAGATGAGGTGTTCCGTAAGCGTATAGCTGCCGCTGGTGTTGTCGCTGAGCACACAGTCGGCGGCAATGGCATCGTCGTAGAAATCCAGCAGCATAAAAGGCACGCCGGTCTGCACGGCGGTGGCCAGATACCGGCGGCTGATCTCGCCCATGAAGATCAGGCCGTCCACCTTGTGGTTAACAAGGAAATTGGGCATGTTGCAGCTCTTTTCTGCCTGCGGGAGAACGATCTCCATCAGCACCGAGATGTCCTGCTCGGCAGCGCACTTAAGCACCGCCCGGTACAGATTGGAATAAAAGGCGTTCTCGTTGAAAAAGCGGTCCGCCACCAGAATGCCGATGGTCTCGCCGCCGGTCTGCGTCTGCGCGCGGACCGGCACCTGATACCCCATTTCCTTGGCGGCAGCAAGAATTTTTGCCCGCATCGCCTCGCTTACGCCGTCCTTGCCGGCAAGCCCTTTGGAAACGGATACTGTGCTGATGCCCAGCCGCTTGGCAATATCAGCCATGCGCACTGCTTTTGCCATAAGTTATCCCAGCTTTCTTTCTCGATTGGATCGTGAGGTAAAAAACGTTCCGTTTACTTTATGGTAAGCATAACAGTTTTCGGGCATTTCGTCAACAAAAAAGCGGTTAAAAATCGAAAAAGACGCAGAAAATCGGGTATTATTTAGGCTAATTTAATTCCAGTTCATTAGCTTAATTTTTGTTTAAGCTTTAAAATGGCTGTTGTATCCCGGATTTATGGGGCAGTTTTCACAAGGAATATTGCCGAATTGCCGCCAAATCACCGAATCTTTTTAGTCATATTGACAGTTTGCCGCAAAAGGAATATACTTAAGCCACAGAAAGCGAAAGCAACCGATTAGCTAAATTAAGCTAAATGCAACTTTTGCAAAACGGAAAAGGTTTCAATCAAGAAGGAGGATACCCCTATGCGTAAGATCAATCGTCGTAGTTTCCTGAAGGCTACTGGTATTCTGGCAGCAGCATCTGCTCTGGCTGCCTGCGGCGGCGGGTCCAGCTCCACCGCCGGTTCCACCGGCTCCACCGCTGGTTCTACCGCCGGTTCCGCTGCCGGTGCGGATGGTGCCAAGGCTTACAATGAGCTGACCGTTGGCACCGACAACACCGACTTGAAGGCTGACCTGAAGATCATCAGCCACCGTACCGACCTCATCGATGACGGCACCTTCGATGGCTACATTGCCGCATTCCAGAAGCTGTATCCCAACATCACCATCAAGTACGAGGGCATCACCGATTATGCCAACGACATGACCACCCGTCTGACTTCCAAGGACTGGGGCGATCTGTGCATGATCCCCACCGCCATCCCCCTGACCGAGCTGGGCGACTACTTTGAGCCTCTGTGCGCACTGAGCGACATTGAAAACGAGTACAACTTCGCTTCCAACCGCGCTTATAACGGCATCGTGTACGGCATCCCCTCCACCGGCAATGCACAGGGCATCGTCTACAACAAGAAGGTCTTTGAGGCTGCCGGCATCACCACCCTGCCC
The DNA here is from genome assembly GCA_905215595.1 of uncultured bacterium. Taxonomy (GTDB): domain Bacteria; phylum Bacillota; class Clostridia; order Oscillospirales; family Ruminococcaceae; genus Faecalibacterium. The sequence continues at coordinate 11,167 of CAJMQZ010000038.1, read as the reverse complement.
AAGACCCCGGACGAGTTCCTGGATGACCTGCAGAAGATCAAGGACTACGATTCTTCCATTGATCCCCTGTACACCAACTACGCCGCCGGCTGGACCATGACCGCATGGGATGCTTACACCAGCGGCGGCGCAACCGGCGACCCGAACTGGATGAACATTACCATGCCCCAGACCAAGGATCCGTTCCAGAAGGGCATTCTGGGTGCGGACGATATGGGTCCCTACGCTGTGTACTACATCCTGTACGAAGCAGTGAAGCGCGGTCTGACCGAGGCCGACCCCACCACCACCGACTGGGAGGGCTCCAAGCCCCGCATCAATAACGGCCAGATCGGTGCCATGGTTCTGGGCAGCTGGGCCATCGTGCAGATGCAGGCCGCCGGTGACCACGCCGACGACATTGGCTATATGCCGTTCCCCATCACCGTCAAGGGTACCCAGTACGCCAGCGCAGGTGCAGACTACTGCTACGGTGTGAACAAGAACACCACCGATGACAAAAAGCTGGCTGCCATGCTCTACATCAAGTGGCTGACCGAAAGCTCCAACTTTGCTTATGATCAGGGCGGTGTGCCGGTGCTGAAGAGCCAGGAATACCCCGATACCCTGAAGGCATTCGACGGCATCGACCTGATCGAGGATGCCCCCGCCCCCGCAGAGCTGGCAGACCTTGCCACCGAGGTGCAGCAGGAGGCTGAGCTGATGCTGAATGCCGACCAGACCCACGTCATGCGTGTGGTGGAGGCCGGTATCAACGGCGACGAGACTCTGGACGACATCGTGGCCGACTGGAACGCCGCATGGAACAAGGCCGTGGATGCCTGCGCACCGCAGTAAGCGATCTATCGTTATAAATCAGCAGGGCGGGCCCGTGTCCGCCCTGTTTTTGGTGAAAGGAGGTCTTTTGTATGGCATCTTCCGCAACCGTATCCGCGCCTAAAAAGCGCAAGAGCTTCAGCGAATACTTCCACAGTATGCGCGGGCAGCAGCTCATCGTCACGCTGGTGTTCCTGTTTGTTCCGCTGGTGCTGCTGTTCATGTTCACCTATCTGCCCTTCTTCAAAATGGTGGAGTTCAGTTTCTTCAAAATGAAGTACATCGGCAGACGCACCTTTGTGGGTCTGCAGAACTACATCTCGGTCTTTACCCGCAAAGACTGCTTCCACGCTCTGAGCCTGAGCCTTTACTACATGGCAGGCTCGGTGGTGCAGATGGCGCTGGCGCTGCTGTTTGCCACCATCCTGAGCTTCAAGTGCAAGGGCAGCAAGTTCTTCCGGGGTGCACTGTACTTTCCCTGCCTCATCTGCGGCATCTCGGTGGGCTTCATCTTCAAGTTCTTCTTCACCCACGGCTTTGTGCTGGATACCCTGCTGAGCTGGGTGGGCTTCAACGTGGATAAGCTGCCCTTCTGGCTCCGGGATGAGTCCATCAACAACGTCGTGCTGGTGGCCTGCTCCATCTGGAAATACATCGGCCAGAACATCGTCATGTTCATCGGCGCGATCGCTTCTGTGGACCCCGTTCTGTACGAGGCTGCTGAGATCGACGGTGCCAACGCATGGCACCGCTTCAAGGACATCATCCTGCCCTCCATCAGCACCATCGTGGTGCTGAACCTCATCATCTCGGTGTCCGGCGCACTGTCCGCCTTCGAGATGCCCTATGTTGTCACCGGCGGCGGCTTCAACACCTCCACCTACTTCGTGGTCATGGACAAGATCGCCCATACCGACCAGAAGGTGGGTCTTGCATCCGCCATGGCTGTGGTTCTGCTGCTGCTCATCGTGATCGTCACCTACGCCCAGAAGGCTGTGGAAAAATGGCTGGAAAACCGCAGCAGCGGCGTAACCAAGTGAAAGTGAGGCAGAACGTATGAACGCAACCAAAAACGAGATCGCTTCCATCAAGATGAAGCGCGTCCTCATCAACATCTGCAAGTATGTGCTGCTGATCTTTGCCGCTTTCGTGGCACTGGTGCCCATCGTATCCTGCGTATTCACCGCCTTTAAAACCGAGGAGGAGTACGCCAACACCAACGTCATCACCCTGCCCCAGAACTTGCTCAACTTTGATAACTTCATCACCGCATGGAACAAAGCCAACATGGGCAAGGCTTTCATCAACAGCTTCATCATCCTGATCTGCGTGCTGGTAGGCAGCATTATGATCAGTGCCATGCTGGCATACGTGCTCAACCGGTTCAAGTTCCCCGGCAACAATCTCATCCGCAACCTGTTCACCATCGCCACCCTGATCCCCGGCATTGCCTCGCAGGTCACGGTGTATCAGATCATGACTGCTCTGCATCTGGTGAACTCCATGCCCGGCTACATCATCCTGATGATGGGTACCGATGTCATTACCATCTACATTTTCCTGCAGTTTTTCGAGAACCTCTCGCCCACACTGGACGAAAGCGCCATCCTCGACGGCTGCACCTACTTTGGTGTGTTTTTCAAGATCCTGCTGCCCCTGCTGAAGCCCGCCATCGTCACCAGCGCCATCCTGAAGGGTGTGTCCACCTACAACGAATACTACATGGCAAACCTGTATCTGCAGGATAAGACCAAGTATCAGGTGGTTGCCACCTCGCTGTATGTGTTCTCCGGCCCCATGGGCAACCAGTACAACTACATCTGCGCCGGTGTCATCATCACCATCATCCCCGCCCTTATCGTGTTCCTGCTGTGTCAGGATCAGATCTACAGCGGTATGGCGGCCGGTGCAGTGAAAGGCTGACCCTCTCAGTCACGGCTTGCGCCGTGCCAGCTCCCCCGAGGGGGGAGCTTAAAAGGAGGGTACGGTACTCACGTCCTTCTCCGTGAAGGACGCCCCTTTCGGTCAGCTGTGCAAAAGCTCGCCCTTCGGGAGAGCTGTCGAGCGTATGCGAGACTGAGAGGGTTTCAAGCGACATCCTCACATTTCTCCTTCATCATCTGCTTCTCCCGGCTTCTGTGCAGGGAGCCGGGAGAATACGGCAGATACAAGACAACAACTTTCTATTACAGGAGTTTTGATTATGAGCAACGTAAAAATGTTCTGCGATGCACTGCCCAACATCCCCTGGCAGGAAAAGCCTGCCGATGTTACCGCCCCTGTGTGGCGCTACAGCGAGAACCCCATCATCGACCGCAACCCTGTGGAAGGGGTGGCACGCATCTTCAACAGTGCCGTGGTGCCCTACGAGGGCAAGTTCATCGGCGTGTTCCGTGGCGAACAGATCGACGGCATCCCCTACATCTATCTGGGACGCAGCGAGGACGGCATCCACTGGAACTTTGACAAGGACAAGATCCCCTTCGTCAACGAAAAGGGCGAGCCGTTTATGCCGGTGTACGCCTACGATCCCCGTCTTGTGAAGGTGGAGGACACCTACTATATCATCTGGTGTCAGGACTTCTACGGTGCGTCCATCGGCATCGCCAAGACCACCGACTTCAAGACCTTTGTCCGCATCGAGAACCCCTTTATCCCCTTCAACCGGAACGCCGTGCTGTTCCCCCGCAAGATCAACGGCCTGTACACCCTGCTGAGCCGCCCGTCTGACAGCGGCCACACCCCCTTTGGTGACATCTTCCTGAGCCAGAGCCCGGATATGGAGTTCTGGGGCCGTCACCGCCATGTGATGAGCAAGGGCTCCAACTGGTGGGAGAGCGTGAAGATCGGCGGCGGTGCTGCCCCCATTGAGACCAGCGAGGGCTGGCTGCTGTTCTACCACGGTGTTACCGGCACCTGCAATGGCTTCGTCTACTCCATCGGCGGTGCCATTCTGGATAAGGACGAGCCCAGCAAGGTACTGTACCGCTGCGGCAACTTCCTGCTGACCCCGGAAAAGTGGTATGAGGAGCGTGGCTTCGTGCCCAACGTCTGCTTCCCCTGCGCCACCCTGCAGGACGCCGACACCGGCCGCATCGCTCTGTACTATGGCTGCGCCGACAGCTATGTCGGTCTGGCCTTCACCACCGTAGACGAGGTGGTGGATTACATCAAGACCCACGATAACGCAGGCCCCACCGACCACGAGGTGGGCATCCGCTAAGCGTCAAGCGCAACCCTCTCTGTCAATGCTTCGCATCGCCATCTCTGCAAAAAGAGATTTTACGTCCCCTACCGGGCGCTGGCACGGCGCAAGCCGTGACCGAGAGGGTTTTACTTTGTACAGAAAGGAAGTTCTGTATTATGTCTTCCATCAAACAGGCAGCAGAAGAAATGCTGCTGCAAACCATCATTCCCTTCTGGAAAGGGCTGCGGGACGAGGAAAACGGCGGCTTTTACGGCTACATGGATTTTGACCTGAAGCTGGATAAAAAAGCCGAAAAGGGCTGCATCCTGAACAGCCGCATTCTGTGGTTTTTCTCCGAGGCTGCCATGCTGACCGGCCGGGCAGACCTTGCCGAGGATGCCCGCTACGCCTACCAGTTCTTCCTGAAAAACTGCTACGACGAGGCAAACGGCGGCGTGTACTGGAGCTGCGATTATACCGGCAAGCCGCAGGATACCACCAAGCACACCTACAATCAGGGCTTTGCCATCTATGCCCTTTCCGCTTACTACCGACTGACCAAAGACCCCGTTGCGCTGGCCTACGCAAAAAAGATCTTTCATCTCATCGAGCAGCACTGCACCGACAGCGAGGGCTATCTGGAGGCCTTTACCATCGACTGGAAGCCGGAGAGCAACGAAAAGCTCTCGGAAAACGGCGTCATGGCGGCAAAGACCATGAATACCCTGCTCCATGTGTTCGAGGGTTACGCCGGGCTTTATCAGGCAAGCCGCGACCCGGAGGTGGAAAAGGCCCTGCGCCGCATCCTTGCTATCTACGAGCACAAGATTTACAGCCCGGAGCTGCACCGGCAGCTGGTGTTCTTTGACGAGCATTACAACTCCATCATCGATTTGTACAGCTACGGCCACGATATCGAGTCCAGCTGGCTCATCGACTGGGGCTGCGCCCTGCTGGGGGATGCGGAGCTTTCCACCCGCATCCACGCCATCAACTCTGATCTGGCAGCGCATATCTACAAGGAAGCCTATATCGACCACTCGGTGGTCAACGAGTGCGACCGCGGCAAGGTGAACACCACCCGTGTGTGGTGGGTGCAGGCCGAGTCCGTACTGGGCTTCGTGAACGAATACAACAAGAGCGGCGATGCAAAATACCGCGATGCCGCCGCCGATATTTACCACTACATCTGCAACGTGATGGTGGACAAACGCCCCGGCAGTGAATGGTTCTGGGAGGTGGACGCAGACGGAAAACCGTCCAGCCGCAAGCCCATCCTTGAGCCGTGGAAGTGCCCCTACCACAACGGCAGAATGTGCATGGAACTGATAAGGAGGAACCCCGATGTCACAGTCTAAACTCCACCCCGAATACCTGCGCCAGAAGGCTTTGCAGGATGCCTATTTGGCCCGCAAAAACAAAAAGACCGATTTCTACAACGGCATCTATGACCGGTGGGAAAACCCGGTGCTGACCCGCGAATCCATTCCCCTGAGCTGGCGGTTCGACCTGAACCCGGAGACGAACCCCCACTTTATGGAGCGTCTGGGCGTGAACGCCGTATTCAATTCCGGCGCCATCAAGCTGAACGGCAAGTATTATCTGGTCGCCCGCATCGAGGGCAACGACCGCAAGAGCTTTTTCGGCGTGGCAGAAAGTGACAGCCCGGTGGAGGGCTTCCACTTCTGGGAAAAGCCCATCCTGCTGCCGGACACCTGCCCGGAGGAGACCAACGTCTACGATATGCGTCTGACCCAGCACGAGGACGGCTGGATCTACGGCGTGTTCTGCTCCGAGAGCAAGGACAACAGCGTGAATGACCTGTCCGCTGCCGTGGCTGCCGCAGGCATCGTCCGCACCAAAGACCTCAAGACTTGGGAGCGTCTGCCCAACCTTGTCACCAAGCGCAGCCCGCAGCAGCGCAATGTGGATCTGCTGCCGGAGTTCGTGAACGGAAAGTATGCCTTCTACACCCGCCCCATGGATGACTTCATCGACACCGGTTCCGGCGGCGGCGTAGGCTTTGGTCTGTGCGAGGATATCACCCATGCCGTCATTGACGAGGAAATCATCACCAGTCCCCGCCGCTACCACACCATCACCGAATCCAAGAATGGCGAGGGTGCCACGCCCATCAAGACCGAAAAGGGCTGGCTGCACATCGCCCACGGCGTGCGGAATACCGCCGCCGGGCTGCGGTATGTCATTTATGTATTCGTCACCGCACTGGACGACCCCAGCAAGGTGATCGCGGAGCCCTCCGGCTTCCTCATCGCTCCCCGGGACTGGGAGCGTGTGGGCGACGTTTCCAACGTGGTGTTCACCAACGGCGCGATTGCAGACGATGACGGAAGCGTGTATATTTATTATGCAGCCAGCGACACCCGTCTCCATGTGGCTTCCACCACCATCGACAAACTGCTGGACTTTGCGTTCAACACGCCTGCCGACCCCTTGCGCAGTGTGGACTGCGTGAAGCAGCGCTGTGACCTCATCGACAAAAATCTGGAATATCTCAAGAGCATCGGGGAGTAACCTTCCCCGGCTCCCCGAAAGGAAACGCCATGAAAAAGACCAATATCGACAGTCCCTTTTACCGCACCATGGGCAGGATCGGCGACCTTGTGCTTGCCAATGTCCTGTGGCTTGTGTGCAGCCTGCCCATCATCACCGCCGGGGCCTCCACGCTGGGGCTGTTCACGGTGGTGAACAAGATGGCGGCAAAGGAGGACTACACCGTCCGCACCGACTTTTTCAAGGCGTTCAAGCGGGATTTTAAGCAATCTACTGCCCTGTGGTTGGTGCTTTTGCTGGCAGGCTTTGCCGCCCTCACCGGGCTGCGCACCGCCACCGCACAGGACACCCCCAGCACCGGCATTCTGGCGGCAGCGTCCTTCCTGCTGCTGGCGGGCATCGGCTTTCTGGGCTGCTGGAGCTTTGCGCTTCTGGCGCGGTTCTCTTATCCCAAAGCCCTGCTGGCTCTGGCGGACGGCGCACGGATGACGCTGGCGAATCTGCTGCCCAGTGTAGGCATCCTTGCGTTTCTGGCATGGTTTCCGCTGCTTGCCAAGGCGGCCCCGGCGTGGTTCGTCTATCTGCTGCCGCTCTGGCTGCTCATCGGCGGCGCAGGGTCAGCGCTGGGCATGGCCTGCCTGATGCGCCCCGCCTTTGCTCAGCTGGAAAAAGCCGGGCGCAAGGAAGAGGAACCGGAAGAAGAATCTGACACGGAGGACAGCGTGCAATGATCGTCCGCACCGAAACTGTCCTTATTGGAAGAAAGTGTGATTTCATGGAAGAAAAAGTCAAACAGCAGTATGACCGCTGGCTGGCACAGCCGGAAATGCCCGCCGACCTTGCCGAAGAGCTGAAAAGCATCTCCGGCGATGAGGAGGCCATCACCGACCGGTTCTACCGGGAACTGGAATTCGGCACCGGCGGTCTGCGTGGGGTCATCGGCGCAGGCACCAACCGGATGAACATCTACAACATCCGCAAGGCGACGCAGGGTCTTGCCAACTACCTGAACGCTTCTGACCTGCCGAAAAAAGTTGCCATCGGCTACGACAGCCGCATCAAGAGCGATGTGTTTGCCAGAGAAACGGCGGCGGTTCTGGCTGCTAACGGCATCAAGGCGTACATCTACCCCCGTCTGGAGCCCACCCCGGCGCTGAGCTGGGCGGTGCGGTACTACGGCTGCGGCGCAGGCGTCTGCGTCACCGCCAGCCACAACCCCGCCAAGTACAACGGCTATAAGGTCTACGGCGCAGACGGCTGCCAGATCACCCTTGAGGTGGCAGCAAAGATCCTTGCCGCCATTGAAGCAGTAGACTGCTTTGCCGTACAGCCTGCGGACTTTGACGCAGCCCTTGCCGAGGGCAAGATCGAATACAGCAGCGAGAAATGTCTGGACGACTTTGTGGATGCCGTCTACGCCCAGCGGGTCGGTGATGGGGCTGGCACCGCCGACCTGAAGCTGGTCTACACTCCGCTGAACGGCTCCGGTCTGGAATGCGTGAAAAAGCTGCTGGCAAAGCTGGGCGTCACCCATGTGACCGTGGTGCCGGAGCAGGAAAAGCCGGACGGCAGCTTCCCCACCTGCCCCTACCCGAACCCGGAGATCCGGGAAGCCATGCAGAAGGGGCTGGAACTGTGCGACAAAGTACACCCGGATCTTTTGCTGGGCACCGACCCGGACTGTGACCGCTGCGGCACCGCCGTGCCCGACGGCAAGGGCGGCTACCGGCTCATCACCGGCAACGAGATGGGCATCATTCTGCTGGACTACATCTGCCGCACCCGCAAGGCACTGGGCACCATGCCGGAGCATCCGGTGGCCGTGACCACCATCGTTTCCACCGATATGGCAACGCCGGTGGCAGAAAAGTACGGCGTGGAGCTGCGCCGCACCTTGACCGGTTTCAAGTTCATCGGTGAGCAAATCGGTCGGCTGGAAGACGCAGGGGAAGCCGACCGCTACATCTTTGGCTTTGAGGAGAGCTACGGCTACCTGTCCGGTGCCCACGTCCGGGATAAGGACGCCGTCAACGCCACCCTGCTGGTCTGCGAAGCTGCAGCATGGTACGCAAAGCAGGGCATGACCCTGCTGGATGCCATCAACAAGCTGTATGCGGAGTTCGGCTGCTACCGTAACGCCCTGCTCAGCTTCGCCTTTGAGGGCGAAAGCGGAATACACACCATGCAGGCGATCATGAAAAAGTTGCGTGAAACCCCGCCGCAGAGCATTGCCGGGATCGCCGTGGAGAGCGTGCTGGACTACAACACTGAGGGCACCGGCCTGCCGAAGGCAAACGTCTTGGAGTTCCGTCTGGCGGGCGGTGCCAAGCTGATGGTGCGCCCCTCCGGCACTGAGCCGAAGATCAAGGTGTATCTCTCTGCCGTTGCCCCCACCGAAGAAACAGCCGATGCCATCAATGACATCCTTGGCAAAGCTGCCGCTGCCCTTTTGAAAGCATAATCCCCCCGCAAGCTGGCTGCCTCGTTCCTGCCGAAAAATGGACGGGGCAGCTTTTTTGCACCCTTTTTTCGGAAAAATCGTCATTTTGTATGCAATTTTAGGCATATTTGAGGTATGTAAAATGAAAGCATTTCAACTTATTCCCAGCTGCAAGGACTACCTCTGGGGCGGCGAAAAGCTGCGCACCGAGTACGGCATCCAGAGCGAATTACACCCCCTGAGCGAGGCGTGGATGCTGTCCTGCCACCCAGACGGCCCCAGCTATCTGGCAGACGGAACCACCCTGCAACAGTACATTGATGCACATCCCGGCTGTCTGGGCACCGCTTGCGAGAAGTTTGAGGCGTTTCCGATCCTTGCAAAGCTGATCGACGCAAAAAAAGACCTGTCCATTCAGGTGCATCCTTCCAATGCCTATGCGCTGGAGCACGAGCACCAGTACGGCAAGACCGAGATGTGGTATGTGCTGGAAGCAGAGCCGGGTGCCTCCCTCTACTACGGCTTCACCCATGAGATCAGCAAGGAGGAGTTTGAACGCCGCATTCAGGATAACACCCTGACCGACGTACTGAACGCTGTGCCGGTGCACAAGGGAGACTGCTTCTTCATCCCCTCCGGCACGCTGCACGCCATCCGCAAGGGCATCGTGGTGGCAGAGATCCAGCAGAACTCCAACGTCACCTACCGCATTTATGATTACGGCCGTCTGGGCGCAGATGGCAAGCCCCGGCAGCTGCACATCCCGCAGGCGCTGGATGTTACCCTCCGGGAGCCGCCGAAAGCGCAGGACTTCCACGGTCATCTGGCGCAGTGTGATTACTTCACGGTGGATGCCGTAGAGGGTGGCTTTGAGGATGTCTGCGACGAGACCTCCTTCACCTCTCTGCTGGTGCTGGAAGGCAAGGGCACCCTGACCGAGACCGCCACCGGCGAAAGCCTGCCCATCCGCAAGGGGCAGAGCCTGTTCCTGCCCGCCGGCACCGGGGCCTACGCCGTAACCGGCACAGACCTCAAGTGCCTGCGCACCCGGGTGTAAATAAAGCATGAAAAATTCCCGGGCAGTCTGCCGCTGCCCGGGAATTTGTGCTATGATAGATGCAGAAAAACAGACGAAAAGAGGACACAGCCATGGCATCCTACCGCTACGAACGGGATATCAAACCCGAAGACCTGCTCCCCGATCAGCCCCCGGAACTGACCCCGGCGCAGCAGCGTGCCAACTGGTGGCACTACCACTGGTATTATGTGGTGCTGATCGCTGCTGCCCTGCTGGCGGTGGGGTATTTTGTCTGGAACCGCGTCACCGAGGTGCAGCCGGACTACACCGTGGCAGTGGTGAGCCGCACCGACCCGGACACTGCTTTCCTCAGCCAGCTGGAGACCCGGCTGGAAGCTCTTGCCGGGGACGTGAACGGCGATGGCAAGGTGAAGGTCACGGTAAAGGGCATCTGGCTGGCACTGGACTTTGAAACGCAGGATGCCGCCCTGCAGCGGCTGATGCAGTCCAGCGAGGACAAGCTGAATTCTGATTTTTATCTGTGCGAGAGCACCCTGTTCATCGTGGACGACCCCACCGCCATGGAGCAGCGGTATGGCTGCTTCCAGACGCTGGACGGCACCGACCCGGAGGAAGGAGACGTTCTGTCGGTGGCAGACTTTGCTCTGCCGCTGCAAGACACCGCCCTTGCCAATGTGCAGAGCGAAAGCTCTACCCTCTGGTATGCTGCTCGCCGCCTGAACGAGGGCATGGATGCGGATACTGCTGCCGCATTGAATGCACTGTGGGAGAAGCTGGTTTGAGGATTGCGAAAGCATCTAGCCTGTATCGGCACGGTGCAGTTCAAGGGTTTGGGTGTTCCCCAACAAGCGTTTTGCAACGCAAATGGTGTTTGTATAGGCGACACATTGCTTGCAGATGCAGACGTTGTATATACGTCCGCCCTGCTTGCTGACGCTATGAAGCCTCTCAACGTGCCTTCCAAATTTGAAAATCATTTTGCAATCAGGACCGTCCGTTTTCAAGTTCAACTTGAAGCGGGCGGTTATTTTTCAGATTTATTCCTCCTTCCCTTCCAGTCTGCTTTTATACCCTTCGCCCCATGCCCACATGGCATCCAGAACCGGTTTCAGGCTATAGGACACAAAAGTTCATCCGATGCAGTTTTCTATGCATCCGATGAACTTTTTTC
>CAJMQZ010000037.1 GCA_905215595.1 uncultured bacterium | reverse complement strand
CCGGTCATGGAGGGCAAGGCCGTGCTGTTCAAGGAGTTCGGCGGCGTGGATGCCTTCCCCATCTGCATCGACGCCCACGACGCGGCCAGCGTCATCGCGGCCTGCAAGGCCATCGCCCCCACCTTCGGCGGCATCAACCTCGAGGACATCAAGAGCCCTGAGTGCTTTGAGATCGAAGAGACCCTGGAGCGTGAGCTGGACATCCCCGTCTTCCACGATGACCAGCACGGCACGGCCATCGTCGTCACCGCCGCCCTCATCAACGCCCTGCGCGTGGTGGGCAAGAAGATGGAGGACGTCCACATCGTCCTGAACGGCCCCGGCGCTGCCGGTACGGCCATCATCAAGATGCTGATGACCGCCGGCGCGAAGGACATCATCGCCGTGGACCAGTTCGGCACCCTGTACAAGGGCTGCAACAGCGCCGAGGCCCACAAGAACTGGCTGGGCGAGGTGACCAACCCCCGCCAGATCAAGGGCGGCCTGAAGGAAGCGCTGGAGGGCGCAGATGTGTTCATCGGTGTGTCCCGCCCCGGCATCCTGACCACCGAGCTGTGCAAGACCATGAACAAGGACGCCATCGTCTTTGCCATGGCAAACCCCACCCCGGAGATCATGCCGGACGAGGCCAAGGCAGGCGGCGTGCGCGTGATGGCTACCGGCCGCAGCGACTTCCCCAATCAGGTCAACAACGTGCTGTGCTTCCCCGGCCTGTTCAAGGGCGCGCTCAGCGTCCGCGCCCGGGATATCAACAATGAGATGAAGCTGGCTGCTGCCTACGCCATTGCAGACCTCATCACCGATGCCGACCGCAGCGAGGAGAACATCATCCCCGGCGCGTTCGACCCCCGCGTGGCCGAGGCTGTGGCAAATGCCGTGGCAAAGGCTGCCCGCGAGACCGGCGTGGCACGGCTGTAAGCGGAGGACACAGGCATGAGAACGATCTCCGCACAGAGCATTACGGATACGGTGGCGCAGCTCTGCATTAAAGCCAACACCCAGCTGCCGCAGGACGTGCAGGCCGCGCTGGAAAAGGCGCGGGAAGAAGAGCCGTGGCCGCTGGCAAAGAACACATTAGACCTGCTGTGGTCGAACCTTGGCGCTGCAAAGGAGAAAGACCTGCCCATCTGTCAGGACACCGGCATGGCCTGTGTGTTCGTGGAGCTGGGCACGGATGTGCATATTGACGGCAGCTTTGAAGCCGCCATCCACGAGGGCGTGCGCCGGGGCTATACGGACGGCTACCTGCGCAAAAGCATCGTGGCCGACCCGCTGCGCCGAGGCAACACCGGCGATAACACCCCGGCGGCCATCACGGTGCATCTGGTGGACGGCGAGGGCTGCCGCATCACGGTGGCACCCAAGGGCTTTGGCAGCGAGAACATGAGCCGCATCCAGATGCTCAAGCCCGCCGACGGCGTGGAGGGCTTCCGGAAGTTCGTGCTGGAGACCGTCCAGCTGGCCGGTTCCAACCCCTGCCCGCCCATCGTGCTGGGCATCGGCGTGGGCGGCAGCTTTGACAAGGTGGCGTATCTGGCAAAGAAGGCCCTGCTGCGTCCGCTGGATGTGCCGAACCCCGACCCCTATTACGCACAGCTGGAGCAGGAGCTGCTTGCCGCCATCAACGAGCTGGGCATCGGCCCGCAGGGCTTTGGCGGCAGGACCACCTGTCTGGGCCTTGCCATTGAGCAGATGCCTACCCATGTGGCGGGCCTGCCTGCGGCGGTGAATGTTTCCTGCCATGTGACCCGCCGTGCAAGCGCGGAACTGTAAGGAGGGGCAAAGATGGAATACAGACTGACGACTCCCTGCACGGCCGAGGACCTTGCCCCGCTCAAGGCGGGCGACACCGTGCTGCTTTCCGGTGTGGTGTACACCGCCCGCGATCAGGCCCACAGGCGGATGACCGAAGCGCTGGAAAAAGGCGAACCGCTGCCCTTTGATCTGACCGGCAGCGCCATCTACTACGTTGGCCCCACGCCGGAACGCCCGGGCCAGGTGATCGGCTCGGCGGGACCCACCACCAGCGGCCGCATGGATGCCATGAGCCCGCGCCTGCTGGACCTTGGCAATAAGATCATGATCGGCAAGGGCAAGCGGGACGATACTGTAAAGGCGGCTGTGGTGCGCAACGGGGCTGTGTATCTGGCAGCGCTTGGCGGGGCCGGTGCGCTGATGGCAAAAAGCGTGCAGACGCTGGAAGTGATCGCATGGCCGGACTTGGGCTGTGAGGCGGTGCGCCGCCTGACCGTGCGGGAGATGCCCCTGACCGTTGTGCTGGACGCCCACGGCGGCGACCTGTACGAGGCGGGTCCTGCGGCCTATCTGGCTGCGCTGTAAGGCCAAAACGCCGAGAATTGCACCCTTTGCACAAAACAGGGGCGGCACAAAACCGGCAAAACAGCAGTTCTGTGCAGAAAAATATGGTTAGCTTAACCAAACTTGCTGCGAATTACTTGCATCAACCGCAAAAGTGTGATATCCTTTAACATACGACAGAGGGTACACATCCCCTGTCGGAAAAATCCCCCAGAGGGAATAAGGCAGGAGGCCGGACAAACCATGCAGATCCACCAGTCCGCAGAAGATTATCTTGAAACGATCCTGATGCTGAGCCAGCGTATGGGCAAAGTGCGCTCCATTGACGTAGTCAATGAGCTGGGCTTTACCAAAGCCAGCGTGAGCATCGCCATGAAAAAGCTGCGGGAGAACGGCTATATCGCGGTGGACGGCGAAGGCAACCTGACCCTGCTGGAGCCCGGGCTGGAGATCGCTCAGCGCATTTACAGCCGCCACCAGCTGCTGACCCACTTCTTTGTGCAGCTGGGCGTGGACGAGCAGACCGCCGCCGAGGACGCCTGCAAGGCAGAGCACATTCTCAGCGAGCAGACGCTGGAAAAGATCCGCGAAAGCGCCCTGCGCAACGATGCCGCCCATCCGCAGGCAAAGTGATTTGAGTTCAAAAGACACCGGAACGCCGAAAGACGTTCCGGCGTCTTTTTTTGTACGAATTTTTTCGGTTTGTGTTGCATATTTGTTATGGATTTGGTACAATGGGTCTGCGAGAAAAAGGAACGTTGGAAGAGCGAAAAAGGGGCGGGACGGCGCAAAGCCGCCCTAAGAAAAAGGAGAGCGTTGCGGCATGGATGCAATTGCCCATACTCAGGTCAGTGCGGTCTGTCTGGCCACGCTGGTGGTCTTGCTGCGGGCGCAGCAGAAAATGCGGGATAAAAGCCTGCCCGGGCGGCTGTTCACGGCGCTGCTGTGGTCTGCCGGGGCACTGACGGTGCTGGATTACAACGGTACGCTGGCGCAGCTGGGTGCGTGGCAGGAGTTGGGCATCCCCCTGACCTACCGGCTGAACGCTGGGGGCAGTATTTTGTTTTATCTGCTGGCGGTGTGGTGCTGCCTGCTGGTGTTTTTGTATGTGGAGGCAGAGCTGGGGCGTACATGGATGGAGGACGGCCGCAGGCTGGCGCTCAGCGCCGCACCGGTGGCGCTGTTTTTGCTGGCGCTGCTGACAGCGCGGGACGAAAACGGCTTCTGCTATCTGGATGCAGAGGGGCTGCGGGGCAGTACCCTGTTCTGGGTGCCGGAGCTGGTGGGACTTGCCTATCTGGCGGCAGCCTTTCTCCAATGCAGCTGGACGCTGAGCCACTGGAAGCAGGAAAGACCCAAGGAGGAGCTGGAGGTGCTGTTGCTGTTCACCCTTGTGCCGGCGGCAGGCTTTGTGCTGCACGGCTGGCTGCCCGGGCGGGGTGTGTTGTGCTGCGGCATTGCGCTGGGGCTGGTGTGCGTGTATGTGCTGGTGTTGCAGACCAAGTTCACGGTGGACACCCTGACCGGCGTCAGCAACCGTATCGTGGCGCTGCGGTATCTGGAAAGCGAGCTGCCCTACTACCGCCGCCACCCCAACCGCTCGCTGCATTTCCTCATGATGGACATGGATCACTTCAAGCACATCAACGATGAATACGGCCACCTGGAGGGCGATGCCGCACTGGTGCTGCTGGCGGGCATCCTGAAAAAGGTGTGCGCCAACTATAACGGCGTGCTGGCGCGCTACGGCGGCGATGAATTTTGCATCGCCTGCGGCTGCAACAGCGTGGAGGTGCGCACCCTGATCGCCTCCATCCAGCGGGAGCTGGACGCCGCCAACGCCGCCTCCGGCAAGCCCTACCAGATCGAGATCAGCATCGGCTGCGCTCGTCTTGAGCCGGACATTGCCACCGTGCACGACCTGATCGATAAAGCCGATCAGGAGATGTACCACCTCAAGACCCGCAAGCACGGCACAGCCCCCGCAGAAAAACAGGGCTGAACAGTTGTGAACTTACTATCACACGATAAATGCCGTTTGCCTTTACGGCCTTTCCCGTGAAAAATGCGATACCGGAGCGTCCGCAGACGCTCCGGTATTGCTCTATATAAAAATAATTTTCCGCTGAAGATGGCCAAAGCAAAGCGGAGGCCGTTCAAAATCGTCCTGCCCTGCGCTTTCTAAACGTTTTTTACCCTTCTGCCCTTGCATCCCGGGGTGGAACGCGGTATTCTTATAGAATAGACCGGAACCGCGACAGCACAGGGGAGGGAGAACACATGGACGCACAGGAGATCCGCGCATTGCTGGGCAAAAGCATCTTTGAGCGGGCACAGAAGTACCGCAAGCGCATCCTGCAAAGCAGCTGCACCACCAACGAGGACGGGGTGCGGCACCTGACAGCGCTGGTGCAGGGCAGCGGGCCGGACTGCTATTATACGCAGGTCTGGCTGCGGGAAAACGGCAGCTTTGTCAGCGCCTCCTGCGACTGCCCCTATAATCAAAACGGCGACGGCACCTACTGCAAGCATATCGGCGCGCTGCTGCTGCAGGACGCGGAAAAGAACCCGCCCGCCCTAGAAAAAAAGCCCGAGAGCATCCCCGGGGTGCAGCGGGGCGTTGCAGGCTTGAACACCGAACCCCGCAAGGACAGTTACAGCGCCGGGCTGGATATGCTGTTTGGCCGCAAGTGGCGGGGCGAGGAGCCGGAGACCGACTATGAGGCCCAGCTGCTGCTGAAGCGCTACCAGCGGGAGGATGCGCAGCCCCAGCCCCAGAACGCCGCCCAGCGCACCGGTTTTGCCCTGCTGGAGCCGGAACTTACGCCGCACAATGGCCGTATCTGGCTGCGGCTGCGGGTCTCGGACGGCATCGGCGGGCGGCAGTATCTGGTAAAAAGCATTCCGCAGTTTCTGGATGCGATCGAGCGGGGCGAAAGCGTTAGCTACGGCAAATCGCTGGCCTTTGTGCACCGGTGGGACGCTTTTGCCCCGGATGCGCAGCAATTGCTGCGGCTGCTGCGCAGTCAGGTGAGCGCCCGGCAGGCATTTGAAGCCGAGGGCGCGGTGCGCTCCGGCTGGGACAAAGGCCCGGCGGGCGGTCTGCCGCTGACCGGCGAGGGGCTGGATGCCCTTGTGGAGCTTTACGCTGCCGAGGGCGTTGTGGGCGGCTACACCCTTAAAGAGGGACTGCCGGTCATCAGCCTGAAGGTGGAGCGCCGCAAGGGCGGCGTGCAGCTAAGCTGTACGCCGGTGCTCAGCGGGGTGCAGGGGCTGGACTATGCCTATCTGCTGGGCGAAACCACCCTCTGGCGGATGCAGCGGGAGGAGTGCCGCCGGGTGCTGCCGGTACTGGACACCTTTGGCGGGCGCAGTTTGTTCTTTACCAGCGCGGATGCCGCCGCCTTTTGCAGCTATGTGCTGCCGGAGCTGGGCAACCGGGTCAACATCGTGGACCCCGACCGGCTGCTGCTGAACCAGATCCCGCTGGAACCGGTGGTGCAGTTTTATCTGGATGCCGACCGGGGGCTTACCGTCACGGCGTACCCGGTCTTTCTGTACGGAGAGGACAGGGTAGCCCCCGGCGAGCCGGTGCCGCCCGACCTTTTGCGGGATGCCCGCACCGAGAACCGGGCAAAGCGGCTGCTGGAAACCTATCTGGAACCCGAGCCCGGCAAGCCGGGGCATTACAGCATTTCCGGGGAGGAGGCGCTTTTCCAGCTGCTGGAGGAGGGCATTCCCGCCCTGCTGGCCATGGGCGAGGTGTACCAGACCGATGCCTTCCGCAACTTACAAGCCGCCCCGCCTAAAATTTCGGTAGGGGTATCGGTGCACGGCAGTGTGCTGGATCTGGAAGTGGACACCGGCGCCTTCCCGGTGGAGGAACTGCGGGAGCTTTTGCAGTCCCTGCACCAGAAAAAGCGCTACCACCGTCTGCGGGACGGCAGTCTGCTGCGGCTGGATGACAGTCTGGAAGGGCTGGACGAGATGAACGACACACTGGAACTTTCCGGTGCAAAGCTGAAGGACGGCCACGCCGCCCTGCCGCTCTACCGTGCCCCCACGCTGGACTGGGCGCTTTCGGGGCAGAACGGCCTGCGCTTTGACCGGGACGATGCTTTCCGCCGCATCAGCCGCAGCTTCCACGCCGTGCGGGACAGCGAGTATACCCCGCCGCTCTCCCTGCAAAAGACCCTGCGCAAATACCAGCGGGACGGCTACCGCTGGCTGCGCACACTGGATGGCTACGGCATGGGCGGCATTCTGGCCGATGATATGGGTCTGGGCAAGACTGTGCAGGTGCTCAGCTACCTGCTGGCCATGAAGGAGGGCGGGCAGCAGCTGCCCAGCCTTATCGTCTGCCCGGCGTCGCTGGTGCTGAACTGGCAGGAGGAATGCCAGAAGTTCACCCCGCAGCTGCAAAGCGTTGCCATGGACGGCGATGCCGCCCACCGCGCCGCGCTGGTCGATGGGTGGGCACAGGCGGATCTCGTCATCACCAGCTACGATCTGCTGCGCCGGGACGAAAAACTGTATGCCGGGCAAAGCTTTTACGCCTGCATACTGGACGAAGCGCAGGCCATCAAAAACCACACCACCCAGAAATACAAGGCGGTGTGCCGGGTGAACAGCCGGGTGCGCTTTGCCCTGACCGGCACCCCGGTGGAGAACCGCTTGGGCGAATTGTGGAGCATCTTCTCCTTTTTGATGCCGGGGTATCTGCCCCCCTACAAGACCTTTTGCGCCCGGTTTGAAAAGCCCATCGTGCAGGACGAGGATGCCAACGCCGTGCGGCGGCTGAACCAGTTCACCGGCCCCTTCATCCTGCGGCGCATGAAGTCCGAGGTGCTGCGGGAGCTGCCGCCCAAAACGGAGAATGTGCGCCGCGTTGAGTTGGAGACCGGGCAGCGCAAGCTGTATCTGGCAGCGGTGGTGGACGCCCGGGAAAAGCTGCGGGCGGCAAAGCCGGAGGACAAGATGACCGTGTTTGCCGTGCTGATGCGGCTGCGGGAGATCTGCTGCGACCCACGCCTTGTGGCGGACAACTGGACCGGCAGCAGCGCCAAGCTGGAAGCCTGTCTGGAACTTGTCACCGAGGCGGTGGCGGGCGGGCACCGCATTCTGCTGTTCAGCCAGTTCACCTCCATGCTGGAACTGCTGGCAAAGCGGCTGGACGAGGCCGGGGTGAGCCACTTCACCCTGCAAGGTTCTACCCCGAAGCCGGTGCGTGCCGAGCAGGTGCGCCGGTTCAATCAGGGCGAGGCGGACGTCTTTCTGATCTCGCTGCGGGCGGGCGGCACGGGCCTCAACCTGACCGCCGCCGATATCGTCATCCACTACGACCCGTGGTGGAACCTTGCCGCGCAGAATCAGGCCACCGACCGCGCCTACCGCATCGGTCAGCGCAACCCGGTACAGGTGTACCGGCTGATCGCGCAGGACACCATTGAGGAAAAGATCGTGGAGCTGCAACAGGCCAAGCAGTCGCTGGCCGACACCGTTACCGGTGGGGCAGACGGCGCGATTTTGTCCATGAACCCCGAACAGCTGCTGCAGCTGCTGGGAGAAGAAGCATAAAGGAGTGGATCCATCATGAAGGTTTGGGATCTGCATTGCGATACCCTGCTCAAACTGCGCCGCGCCGAAAAGGCGGGCGCACCCAAAAGCTTTTTGCACAACGACCTGCATATCGACCTTGAAAAATTGCAGCAGGGGGATTATCTGCTGCAATGCTTTGCGGCCTATGCGGATCTGGCCGACCCCGCACCCGGAGCCGACCCGCTGGTAAGCGTGCTGGAAGAGATCGACATCTTCAAGCGGCTCATGGCAGCTTACCCGGAAAAGATCGCTCCGGTGTACACCGCCGCCGACCTTGAGCGCAACCGCGCCGAGGGCAAACTCAGCGCCATGCTGACGGTGGAAGAGGGCGGCTGCTGCAAGGGCAGTCTGGGCGTGCTGCGGCGGCTGCAGGAACTGGGCGTGCGCATGATGACCCTGACATGGAACTACCCCAACGAGCTGGCAGCTCCCAACGCAAACCCTGGCGGGCCGCTGGTGGCCAATACCGAGACCGGCCTGACCGAGCGGGGCTTTGCCTTTTTGGAAGAGATGGAAAAGCTGCACATCACCGCAGATGTGAGCCACCTTTCCGATAAGGGTTTCTGGGACATTGCAAACCACAGCACCCGCCCCTTTGAGGCAAGTCATTCCAACTGCCGTGCCCTGTCGCCCCACAACCGCAACCTGACCGATGAGATGATCCGCGCACTGGCAGAAAAGGGCGGCATTGCAGGGCTGAACTACTGCGCTTCCTTTGTGGACGCAGACTCGGCACACCCCAAGCTTTGCCGCAGCACGGTGGAGCGGCTGGCAAAGCACGCGGCACACTTCAAGCAGGTGGGCGGCATTGAGGTCATCAGCCTTGGCAGCGATTTTGACGGCATTGGCGGTCAGCACGAGCTGGAAACGGCGGCAGATATGCCGCTGCTGGCCGAGGCACTGCGCCGCGAGGGCTTTACCGAGGACGAGGTGGAGGCCATCTACTGGCGCAACGCATACCGCTTCTTTAAAAACAATTTGTAATATCAAGTCGAAAAATTGCAAAAGTGCCCGGAGATGCCCTGCCTGTGCGGGTATCCCGGGCTGTGTATTGCCCGGCGAGGGGAGGGTTTATATGGTCTGAGGCGCGCGTCCCCTGAAAAAGAACAAACGACTTGGAAAGATAAGAGGAATTATAACAATGGGTATCACGATCTCGCCGTGGATGATGGCGTTTCTCATGCTGATGACCGGCTTTGCAGGATTTGTGGATTCCGCAGCCGGCGGCGGTGGACTGATCAGTCTGCCTGCCTATCTGTTTGCCGGGCTGCCGCCCCACTACACCTATGCCACCAACAAGTTCAGCGCTGCCTGCGGCACTACCTTTGCCACGGCAAACTTTTTCAAAAGCGGCGCCATAAACGTGAAGGTAGGCGTTCTTGCAGCCATCGGCAGCTTTGCGGGCAGTGCGCTGGGCGCGCACATCGTGCTGCTGCTCAGCGATGAGATGCTGCGCACCATGATGTTCATCATCCTGCCGGTGGCAGCGGTCATCATTCTGTGGCAGCGCAACCTGCCGGACGAGAACCGGGACGACGGCACGCTGGACCTGAAAAAGATTTTACTGGCGCTGGCCATCGGTTTGGGCATCGGCCTGTACGATGGCATTATGGGCCCGGGCACCGGCACCTTTGCCATCATTGCCTTTACCACCCTGATGGGCTTTGACCTGCGCACCGCCAACGGCAACGGCAAGGTGCTCAATCTGGCCAGCAACTACGCCAGCCTGTTCACCTACCTGATGAACGGCCTGGTGGTGTTCCACGTTGCCATCCCCTGCGCCGTCAGCAACATTCTGGGCAACCTGCTGGGCTCCCATTTTGCGCTGAAAAAGGGTGCCCGCTTTATTCGCCCCATGATGCTGGTGGTGCTGGTTCTGCTGCTGGGCAAGCTGATCTCGGACGCAGTGCTGTAAGGGCAGGGCAGAAACCCTCTCAGTCAAAGCCTATCGGCTTTGCCAGCTCCCCCGAAGGGGGGGAGCTTGACGGGCAGCAGCCTAAAACCTCCCCCCTTCGGGGGAGGTGGCATCGCGCAGCGATGACGGAGAGGGTTTAACCATTCCCCCACAAAAAACAAAGTCGGGCAGCCTGCGGGCTGTCCGACTTGTTCTTGCTTTATAGGGATTATTCCAGCACCAGCTCTTTATCAAAGAACGCGATGCCGAACGCACCAGGGCCGGTGTGGGTGCCGATGACGCAGCCGATCTGGCGCACCAACGGTGCATCCAGATGCAGGTTGTCCTGCAAATAGGTCAGCAGCGGCTGCAATTCCCGGGGGTTGACGGTGTAGCCCAGCAGCGGGGTGTAGCCCGGGTGGATGCCGCCCATCTCGTCGATCTTTTTGAACAGCGCCACATACACGCCGGGCAGACCGCGCGCCTTACCGGCCAGCGCCACCTTGCCCTCTATGACGGCGAGGATGGGCTTGATGCCCAGCATACCGCCCGCCACAGCTGCGGCGGCGGACAGTCTGCCGCCCTTGCGCAGGTACTTCAGATCGTCCACGGCAGCTACCAGATGCAGGTGCTGCTTGGCCTTTTCCAGATCGGCGGCGATCTGGGTGATCGTCTTGCCGGCGTCCCGCAGCTGCACCGCCAGACGCACCAGCAAAGACTGTCCCAGACAGACGTTCTCGGTGTTCACGAACACTACATTGTCCACGTTGGCAAGGTCGGCAGCCAGTCTTGCGCACTGACCGGTGCCGGACAGCGCATCGGACAAAAAGATGCCCAGCACCTCGTCCCCGGCGGCAGCGGCGTCCAGATACAGCCGCTCGAACTGCTCCGGGCTGGGCTGGCTGGTGGTGGGCAGCTTGCGGCAGGCTGCCAGATGGGTATAGTATTCGCTGGGGGTCATGTCGATGCCGTCCCGCAGGACGGTGCCGTCCTCCAGCGTCACGTTCAGGGGGACCACGGTCACGCCCAGCTGCTGCGCCTCGGCGGGCAGGATGTCGCACGCGGAATCGGTGAGGATACGGATCATAATAATACCTCCGGTCTACCGGTAAAATACAGTATACGCAACGTTTTTGCTAAAAAGGTTGGAAATTATTATACCACCATTTAGGGCGATGTGTCAATGATTTGCATAAATTTGCCGCGACAGAACGCCCAAACCTTGCGCACCCGGCGGCAGATATGGTACTATAACCGGGAACGAATCACAGCAGGAGGAGACCGACCATGCACAAGCTGAACCCCCGCACCGCCGCGCTGCTTTCGGCCTTTGGCTGGGCGGTGGGGTATCTGCTGGCGGGCAAGGCGCTGGCGGTGCTGCTGCCCGTGCCGCCCGGCGGCGCGGCGCGGTTTTTCCGGGTCTGCCTGCTGGCTCCGCTGGCGGAGGAAGGGGTGTTCCGGGGCGCGGTGCAGCGCCGGGCGCAGCCGCTGGGCAGGGAACAGGCTGTTCTTTTGCAGGCGATGCTGTTTGCCTTGCAGCACGGCAGCGTTGCCGCCATGGTCTATGCGCTGGTGTGCGGGCTGGGTCTGGGGTGGCTGGCCGACCGCACCGGACAGCTCTGGCCGGGGATGCTGCTGCACAGTGCAAACAATCTGCTGGTGCTGGCGATGGGATGAGAGGATGGGATACATGACCGATTTTGAACTGATGGGTCTTGCGCTGGAAGAAGCAGCCAAAGCCGCCGCCTTGGGCGAGGTGCCGGTGGGCGCGGTGGTGGCGCGGCACGGCGAGGTGGTAGCTATGGCGCACAACACCCGGGAGACCGAGAAAAACGCCTTGCACCACGCGGAGCTGCTGGCCATTGACGCTGCCTGCAAGGCGCTGGGCGGCTGGCGGCTGTGGGAGTGCGAGCTGTTCGTCACCTTAGAGCCCTGCCCCATGTGCGCGGGCGGCATCATCAACAGCCGTCTGCGCCGGGTGGTGTACGGCGCTGCCGATACCAAGGCCGGGTGCTGCGGCTCGGTGACCGACCTGTTCGCGCTGCCCTTCAACCACCATCCGGTGGTGGAAAAGGGGCTGCGGGAGGCCGAGGCGCAGCAGCTTTTGCAGGCGTTTTTTGTTTCCCTGCGGGAAAAGCGAGCGGGCAGACCCCGCTGGAAGCCCCCGGTGCCCGAAAACAGGGGAAAATAAGGAAAAATAGTGGGAACTGCGTAAAAAATTGCAGTTCCCACTTTCTTTTTGAACTGGATTGTGGTATATTATTCAATGGAATCTTGTCGAAACCCATCGCAACTGCAGGCAGGCACGCCAAAGCACCGGACCTTTGCCGGACACATAAACGGAACGCTGCACTGTCTGGGGATGGGCACAGGGTTTTTCCGGTTCGGGCACTGCGCCCGGCCGAGAATACCGAACAGGAGGGATACACTCTTGTACGAGGACGAGTTTGAACTGACCTTTCAGGTGCCGGAGGAAGAGAGCGCGCCGGAGCCCCTTGCCGTACCGGCTGCAAAGCCGGCAGCGCCGGTGGAACCGGTGGTGGATGAACCCACCCGCATCATGACGCTGGAAAAACCGGCAGCGCCTGTGGTGGACGAGCCCACCCGGGTGATCACGCTGGAAAAGCCTGCAGAGCCGCCTGCGCCGGAGCAGCCCGCAGCGCCTGCGCCGCAGCCTGTAAAAGAGCAGCCTGTCCCTGCCGCACCCGCTGCGGCGCGCCGGGTGCTGATCTCAGGCGGCGACCGGGGCATCGGTGCTGCCGCTGCCCGCGCCTTTGCGGCAGCAGGGTATCAGGTGGCGGTGCTCTACCACCAGAACGCCGCCGCTGCCGCTGCGCTGGAGCAGCAGCTGCCCGGGTGCATCGCCATCCAGTGCGATGTAGCCAGCCGCGCCAGCTGTGAGCTGGCGTTCCATGCAGTGGAGCAGGCCATGGGCAGGGTGGATGTGCTGGTGTGCAACGCCGGCATCGCGCAGCAGAAGCTATTTACCGACATCACCCCGGAGGAGTGGCAGCGGATGCTGGACGTGAACCTGAGCGGCGCATTCCACCTGTGCCAGCTGGCACTGCCCGGCATGATCCGCCGCAAGCAGGGCCGCATTCTGACCGTGAGCAGTATGTGGGGCCAGACCGGCGGCAGCTGCGAGGTGCACTATTCCGCCGCGAAGGCCGGGCTCATCGGCCTGACCAAAGCACTGGCGAAGGAAGAGGGCCCCAGCGGCATTACGGTGAACTGCGTAGCGCCGGGGGTCATCGAGACCGACATGATGGCGGCCTTTACCGCTGAGGACAAGGCGGCGCTGGCCGAGGAGACCCCTGTGGGGCGGCTGGGCACCCCGGAAGAAGTTGCAAAGCTGCTGGTCTTTTTGGCCGGCGAGGATGCCGGATACATCACCGGACAGGTGTTCGGGGTGAACGGCGGCCTTGTGATCTGATGCACAGGGCAATATTACAGGAAATTCCCCGGAGTGGGAAGGAGAGAAAAAATGGGCATGACTTTGAAGGAACTGTTGACTAAGGGCGAGGGCACCCTCTCTGCACAGGAGGCCAAGGCGCTGGCGGCACAATGCCGCATGGATGTAGACACCCTCTACACCCTGCTGGAGGAGCGCGGCATTAAGGTCCTGGAGGAAGAGAACGAGCCGAGTCTGGACGTGGACAGCATCATTGCTGAGGTGGAGAACGCCGAGAACAACAACGATGACATGGGCCTTGCCGATGAAAACGAAGAGGATGCCGAGGAGAACCCGGCAGACCTGAAGGCTGCCATGGACGAGCTGCTGGACGACCCGGTGAAGAACTACCTCAAGCAGATCGGTCAGATCCCGCTGCTGAGCGCCGAGCAGGAGGTGGAGCTGAGCCGCCGCATCCATGCCGGTGCCGAGGCTGCACACATTTTGCAGGCAGACCGCCAGAAGTACGGCGCACCGGAGTACATCAAGAAGAACAGCGCCCGCTTCTCCTTTGAAGAGGACGAGAACAGCCGCAGCTACACCGAGGATCTGGACGAGGATGGCGAAAAGTCCGCCGAGGATGCCGAGGAGAAGGCAGACGAGGAAAAGGCCATGGAAGCCGTGGAGAACGGCCCCCTGAGCGAGGAACGCCGTCAGGAGCTGCTCAAGACACGCCGCGACGGCCTGAACGCCCGCCGCAGCCTGAGCGAGGCAAACCTGCGTCTGGTGGTCTCCATCGCCAAGAAGCATGTGGGCCACAATCTGGCCTTCCTGGACCTGATCCAGGAGGGCAACATTGGCCTGATCAAGGCTGCCGAGAAGTTCGACTGTGACCGCGGCTTCCGCTTCTCCACCTATGCAACCTGGTGGATCCGTCAGGCCATCACCCGTGCCATTGCGGATCAGGCCCGTACCATCCGCATTCCGGTGCACATGGTGGAGACCATCAACCGGATGCGTCAGGCCACCAACCAGCTGGTGTACCAGAATGGCCACGAGCCGACCCCGGAAGAGTTGGCAAAGGCCATGGATATGAGCGTGGAGCGTGTGCGCGAGATCCAGCGCATGGCACAGGAGCCGGCAAGTCTGGAAAGCCCCGTGGGTGAGGAAGAGGATTCCTCTCTGGGCGATTTCGTCGCGGACGAAAACGCCGAGGCACCCGGCAAGGCAGCCGACCGCGCCATGGTGGCACAGCAGATCAATCTGGCACTCAAGAGCCTGACCCCCCGCGAGGAGAAGGTCATCCGTCTGCGCTTTGGTCTGGATGATGGCCGTCCCCGCACGCTGGAAGAGGTCGGCCGCGACTTCGGCGTTACCCGCGAGCGTGTGCGCCAGATCGAAGCCAAGGCTATCCGCAAGCTGCATAGCCGCAAGTGCCTGACCCTGCTCAACGGCCTGATCGAGTAATAATATGTATTTTGGGATAGCAGAACCCCCGCGTGGGTTCTGCTATCCCTTTTTTCATGTGGTATAGAGGAGAAGCTGCAAATGTCGTTTTCCTCTACGACCCTCCCGTGAAAAAGGGGTTCTGAAAAGCCCGCAGGCTTTTCAGAACCCCAAATTAAAAAGTCTTTTTTCCGCTGATGATGCGCAGAGCACAGCGGAGCGCATTCCCAATCGTTTTTATCTCAGTACGAGCTCAGCCCAAGGCTGACGTCCAGCGCCTGATCCACCCGCTTCTGGTCGGCGGCGGTGATCTGCCCGGCGCGCTCCCGCAGGCGGTGTTTATCCAGCGTGCGGATCTGCTCCAGCAGCACCACGCTGTCCTTGGCAAGGCCGGTGTCTGCCGCCCGGATGTTGATGTGGGTGGGCAGGCGGGTCTTGTCCAGCCGGGATGTAATGGCCGCCGCGATCACCGTGGGGCTGTGCCGGTTGCCGATCTCGTTCTGTACGATCAGCACCGGGCGCACACCGCCCTGCTCCGAGCCCACCACCGGCGAAAGATCGGCGTAGAAAACTTCTCCTCTGTGTACCTCCATGGAATCTCCCTCCTGTTTGTCTGGAGGATGTGCCCCGCTATGTGATGCGTCCGGCGCATCCTGTCTGCTCTCAGTATGCGCAGGCGGGGTGCGGCTTATGCAGTGCGGGGGCGATATTCCATTGTATGCACAAAGGACGGTCAGCTTTCCTCTTCCAGCGTGCAGAAGGCCAGCGCCATGCCGCCCTCGTGGCTCAGGGAGAGCCGGGCCCGCAGCCGGTGCTGCGCCACCCATGCGGCGGTCTGCCCGCTGAAGCGGTAGGCCGGGGCACCGTTTTCCTGCCGGACGGCCTCGATCTCACATAAAGAAAAGGGTTCCCGCAGGCCGGTGCCCGCCGCTTTGAGAAAGGCCTCCTTGGCGGCAAAATCTGCGGCGGCGCTGGCAAGGCGGTGGGCATTCAGCGGCGCAGGGGACGCTTCCAAAATCCCCAGCGCCGCCTGCTCGGCCGGGCCGTACACCCGGCGCACAAAGGCCGCCGCGTGAGCAGAGGAAAGGCTTTTTTCCAGATGGGAAAGGCTGCACAGGTCGCAGCCGATGCCGTAAAGCATACAAAGGCTCCTTTCGCGGGCAGAATGCCGCCCGGACATCGTTCATCTTGCCGGAACAATGCTGGAAATTTTGTACAGGATGTGCAAATCCGGCGTAATTATCTTGAAGTTTCGGCGCATTTCGTGTACAATGGGACTAGTTTCAACCGAAGGGGGTGTATTGCGTGGGAGACGCAACCGCGATTTTCTCCATCCACGATAAAAAGGACTATGAGATCCACGAGATCGTACAACAGGTGTACGATGCTTTGAAGGAAAAAGGCTATAACCCGGTCAATCAGCTGGTGGGCTACATTTTGTCCGAAGACCCTACCTACATTACGACCTATAAGAATGCCCGTGCCATGATCCGCAAGGTGGATCGTGACGATCTGCTGCAAGCCATGCTGCGCAGCTACCTCAACGTGTAATACGGTCCTTTTCAGCCCCGCTGTCCTGCAAGACGGCGGGCTTTTTTATCGCAGATGCAGTTTTCCTCTGCGACCCCACCCGTGAAAATGTGTTTGGAGCACTCCGCAGAGTGCGACAAACACGAAATTATAAATATGATTTCCGCTGAATATGTGCAGAGCAAAGCGGAGCACATTTTAATTGTTTTCCACCAGCGGCAGGGTGAAGATCTGGTTCACCACCACCTCGTACTCCCACGGCTCTCGCAGCTTTTTCAGCTGTTTTTCCAGCTTTTCCGCCCCGGCAAAGCAGTGAATGAGATAGAACCAGTGCCCCTTCATCCGGCTGATGGCGCAGCCTGCGCTGCCGAACAGTTCGGTGTAGCCGTGGTACAGGTCGGTCAGGTAGCCCCGCAGCTCCTCCTTGGTGGCGGGTGCACCGCCCCGCGCCCTGCGGAAGAGTGCCGGGTCTGCGATGAGCCCGCGTCCTACCATGATGCCGGACAGGGCGGGAAACTCCTCTTCCAGCGCGTGGAGCTGGGCGGCGGTGGTCACATCGCCGTTGTAGCACACCGGCATGGTGCACCGTGGCAGCGCAGCGGCAAAGGCGGCGCGGTCGGCCTGTCCGCGGTACTGCTGCCGCATCACCCGGGGGTGGATGGTCAGCTCCGAGATGGGGTAGTGGTTATAAATTTCCAGAATGGCGGCAAACTCCTCCGGCTTCTCCACGCCCAGCCGGGTCTTGACCGAGACAGGGCCCTCGGCATGGGAGAATACGCCGTCCAGAAAGGCGTCCACCTTGGCAAGGTCCCGCAGCATCCCGGAGCCCTTGCCCTTGGCGGTCACCGTCCCGGCGGGGCAGCCCAGATTCAGGTTCACCTCGGTATAGCCCAGCGCCCGCAGCTGCCCGATCATCCATGCAGCCAGTTCGCCGTCCTTCGCCAGCAATTGCGGGATGACCGGCGCACCCGGGTTTGCCTCCGGGGCAAGCTCTGCCATCTTCTTTTTAATGAGCACCCGGTTCTCCGGCGGGGAGATAAACGGCGCATAATAGCGGTCGGCAGCGCCTTGTGCGCCGAACCATTTCTGATGGGCCTGCCGCCAGACCCGGTCTGTGAACCCCTCCATGGGGGCAGCATAATAAAGCATGGGCGTTTCTCCAAACGATTTTTGTTACCGGTATTGTAGCATAAAATCCGGCGTGGGAAAAGGGGAGGGGGGATGTTCTCTTTTGACACCAAAAGAGAACCAGAAAAGTGCCAGCGATTTCGAC
>CAJMQZ010000036.1 GCA_905215595.1 uncultured bacterium | reverse complement strand
ACACGCTGAACTCGCCGGGCATATTCACCTTCACGTCCATCTCGTCCTTGCCGGTAACGTGGAAGGCAACGCCCAGAAAATCGTGGGTGCGCAGCAGTTTGTAGCCGGTCTCGCGGTAGTCGGCCTTTTCATCGCGGCCATAGGTGACCAGCTTGCAGGTATGGCCTTCCAGCAGGGCGGCGGTGTTCTCGTCGTCAATGTTCACCACGCCCACATCGCAGCGCTTGAACAGCTGTCCCTTCCAGCTGCGGTACTCCTCAAAGGTCTTGTGCTCACCGGGGCCGATGTGATCCGGCGAAAGGTTGGTGAACACGCCCACATCGTAGTGCACGCCCGCCACGCGGTCCATCATCAGACCCTGACTGGATACCTCCATCAGCGCGGTATCGCAGCCGGCATCCAGAAACTCCCGGAAGGTCTTTTGCAGCTCGTAGCTTTCCGGGGTGGTGTTGGCGGTGTCCTTGTGGCGTCCCATATAGTAGATGCCATTGGTGCCGATCATGCCCACCTTGCGGCCTGCGGCCTCCAGCACGCTTTTGATCATGTGGGTGGTGGTGGTCTTGCCCTTGGTGCCGGTGACGCCGATCATGGTCATCTGCCGGGCAGGGTTGCCGAAAAGGTTGGCACTCATCAGCGCCATGGCATAGCGGCTGCTCTCCACCTTGACCACGGTCACCCCGGGCATGGCGGAAAGGTCGATGTCGTGCTGGATGACCAGCGCACTGACCCCCTTGGCGGCGCAGTCAGCGGCAAACGTGTGGCTGTCCCGCTGGGTGCCCACGATGCACACGAACAAAAGCCCCGGGGCAGCCTTGCGGCTGTCGTAGATGATATCTGCGATCTCAGTATCCAGACTGCCCTGCACAAGGGTAAAGGGCACGCCTTCCATCAGTTGTTCCAGCTTCATACAGTCTCCTCCATAGAGTTTCTTTACATGGGGTTTTCTTCTTCGTTGGCCGTCATGCGGTCAGGGTGGGTCAGGGGCAGCTGCTCGGTGTCCGTTTCAGCTGCCGGTTCGGTGGTGTCGGCAGCATCCGTGCTTTCTGCACTGTCGGTGCTGTCGGCGGCATCCTCTGCCGGAGCGGGTTCCTCAGCCTTGGGCGGCACCACATAGCCGGAGGGCAAAGTGGGCTCACCCTGTGCAAAATAGATCTTGCGGGTGCTGCTGGCGCTGGTATGGCTGAAATCCAGCCGCCCGGTATCGGTGGGGCCGCAGCCCTTGCCGTCGGCGTTGGTCAGCACATAGCGGGCGCGGTCCAGCTTATAATCCAGATCGTTCAGCGTACCCAACAGCACGCTGATGCGGTCCTGATACAAAAATGCGAGCTGCTCGGTGTCTGCCACTTCCAGCCGTGTCACGTCCTGCGACAGGCCGTATTCTTCCAGCTTGCCCACCAGAGTGCGCAGCGCTTCCATGCGGGCGGTCTCGGTGCTCACCGTGCTTTCACTTTCGGCGGTTTCCGAGCCGGAGGCGCTTGCCGCGTCCGCATCCTCCACAAACCAGAAGCCCTGTCCCGGGGCGGTGTCCTGCAGCTTGCCGCCGTACAGGGTGCAAAGCCCCTCGGGCTGGGTGCTTTCCTCGGACAAAATCTTCCATTTGTCCGAGATCACAAGCCATTTATTGCCGTTTTGCACCGCGTAGGCGGGCACGGCCTCGGTCACCTGCACCACCACGGTGTTGGGGTAGTCCCGGATCACCTTGATGGAGCCAAGCAGCGGGAAGTTCTGCTCCAGCACAGCGGCCTTTTCGCCGGGTTCAAAGCTGAAGATGTTCTCCTCCAGCTGCACGCCCATCCGCTGCAAAATGCTGTCTGCGGAATAGCCCGCGATCTCGGTCACCTGCTTGCCGTCCGGGGTCTGCACCTGAATGGAATTGATGCGGAACAGCATGGTCATGGTCAGGTAGATGCCCGCGCCGATGACGCACAGCAGCATGGCAAAGGCGGTCAGGCGGCGCAGTATCCGGCGGCGCCGCAATGTGGCGCGGGTCACCTTGCGCTTTTTGCGCATTTCCCGCCGGGCAGGGCTTTGCTGCGGGGCGCTCTGTGCCGGGCGCAGGCGCTGACCGTTGCCCGCCGGGTGCTGCCTGTTTGCATTCTGGTAATTCTGGTTTTTCCGGCTGTTCTGCCCGCTGCGGGCATTGTTTGCCGGGCGGCGCTGCTTGCCGCCAGACTTCGCGTTTTTGGGTCTGCTGCCCGCCGGGCGGTTACCGGCGGGGTACTGGGTGGTATTGCTCCCCTGCCCCTGCGCCGGGCGGCGGGGCTGGGATTGGGTCTGGGTGGGGAACTGGATGCTGTTATCTGCCCGGGAGGAGCGTACACTGCCGTTGGCGCTGCGGGAGGGCGGGCGGCTGAGCGGCTCGCCGTTGTAGCCGTAGCGGCTGCTGCCGGTGCTCCGGGGCGTATGATCCTGCGAAGGCGCAGAGGTGCGCGCCACATCCCGGTTCAGGTCATAGGGTCTCGTGTTCCGGGGTCTGCCGTTGCGGTCACGGTTCTGCTGCATCATTCGCACCTTCTTTCCTGTTTATTCCGGGGCTGCATCACGGGGTCTTTACCAGCTTGAGCAGCGCCGCAGTGATGCGGTCCAGACTGTCGTCCACAGACAGGCTGCGGGCGTTTTTGCCCATTTCGGCCAGCTTGCCGGGCTGTGCCAGCATGGCAGAAACGGTCTGCACCAGCTTTTCACCGGTCAGGTCTTTTTCTTCGATCACCACAGCCGCCCCGGCCTTCTGCAGCTCCATGGCGTTGTAGTACTGGTGGTTCTCCGCCACGTTGGGGCTGGGGATCAGCACAGCGGCGCGTCCCACGGCCTCCAGTTCGGCCAGCGTCAGCGCACCGGCGCGGCTGATGACGAGGTCTGCCGCAGCCAGCAGCTCCGGCATATTGTTGATGTATTCCTTTACCACAAGGCTGTCGCCGGGGGCAAAACCCTTCTGCTTTTGCAGCTGCTCAAACAGCTGCACGCCGTACTGGCCGGTGGCGTGCAGGTGCAGCACCGGCTTGTGCTCGTGCTGTTCCCATGCGCACAGGTCTGCCACCACCTCGTTGACCCGGCGTGCGCCCAGGCTACCGCCGAAGGACAGGATGACGGTGCGGTCGCCCGCACCCAGCTGTGCGCGGATGGTCTCGCGGTTCGCGGCCTGTACAAACACCTCCGGCCGCACGGGATTGCCCACCACAAGGGTCTTGTCCGGTGCGCCCAGTTTTTCCACAGCGGCGGGCACGGCGGCAAACACGATATCCACATCCGGGGCCAGCAGCTTGTTGGTCACACCGGGGAAAGCGTTCTGCTCGTGCAGGGCGGTGTGGATGCCCATTTTGGCGGCGCAGCGCACCACCGGGCCGGACACATAGCCGCCGCAGCCGATGACGAGATCCGGCTTTACTTCCTTCATCATGGCCTTGGCCTTGGGACCGGAGAGGGCCAGATTCCACAGGGTAATGATGTTGCGCTTGATGTTGTGCAGGCTGAGCTTGCGCTGAAAACCGGTGATCTCGATGTGGTGGAAGGGGTAGCCCGCCTGTGTGACCAAACGGTACTCCATGCCCTCCTTACGGCCTGCAAAGTGGATCTCGGCGGTAGGGTCGGCTTTTTTCAAAGCACCGGCAATGGCCAGTGCGGGGTTGATATGTCCGGCAGTGCCGCCGGCTGCGATGAGAACGCGCATGGTGATTCCTCCTTATAAACGCCCGGCCTGCGGCCGGGCGGGCTTGCGGTTTGTTTTACTGTTCTGTACGGGCTGCGCGGGCAGAAGCCAAGTCAATGGTCTTGCGGGCAAGCTCTGCTTCCCGCTCGGCGCGGGCGGTCTCTCGCTGGGCACGCATCTGCTCCCGCTGCTGCGCCGCCCGCTCGCCGTTGCGGCCTATGTTCACCATCACGCCCATTTCTGCCAGCAGCAAAATCAGGCTTGTGCCGCCGGAGGAGAAGAAGGGCAGGCTGATGCCGGTGTTGGGCAAGGTGTTGGTGACCACGGCGATATTGCAGAACACCTGCCACGCGATTTGCGCCATAATGCCGATGCCTACCATGGTGCAGTACAGATTTTCCGCCTTATAGGCGATGAGCAGCCCCTGCACGATGAACAGCACGAACAGCACGATGATGAGCACTGCGCCAATGAAGCCCAGTTCCTCGCACACCACGCTGAAAATGAAGTCGTTGGTGCTTTCCGGCAGCCAGAGCTGCTTTTCCACGCTGTTGCCCAGCCCCAGCCCCTTCAGCCCGCCGGAGCCGATGGCGTAAAGGCTCTGCACGGTCTGGTCGGTCATCTTGCTCAGATCCTGCGTCCAGCCGTCCAGACGCTTTTGCAGGTAAGGGATGGAGTCCACATGGGAGAGCAGCGTTTCCAGCAGGGCGCCTGCCGTGATGGCACCCGCCCATGTCAGCACACCGCCGCTGCCGGACAGCAGCAGGATGGTGCCCACCACCGCCACCGTCAGCACGATGCCGGACATGTGCGGCTCCATCGCCAGCAGGAGGACCACCGGTATAAGGGGCAGCACCGGCACCACCAGCTGCTTCCACACCCGCACCCGCAGCCACTCCCGGGGGGTAAGCAGGATGCGGCGCTCCGGGTCCAGCCGCTCCACCTGCGGCGCTTTGGCCGCAAGATGGGAGCTGAACAGGATCATTTCAAACTTTGCCACCTCGGAGGATTGCAGTGTAAGCCCGCCGAAGCGGATCCAGCGGCGGCAGCCGTTCAGAGGGGCCATGGTCAGGGTGACGGCCAGCATGGCCAGCACGATGATGTAGCCCGGCACCACCATCTTGCGCAAAAAGCGGTGATCCATATAACTCATCAGGAACATACAGGCCAGCCCGATCATCATGCACAGCGCCTGCTGCTTGATGTA
This sequence comes from uncultured bacterium, assembly GCA_905215595.1. Lineage (GTDB taxonomy): Bacteria > Bacillota > Clostridia > Oscillospirales > Ruminococcaceae > Faecalibacterium. The sequence continues at coordinate 13,703 of CAJMQZ010000036.1, read as the reverse complement.
GTGGAAGCTGTCGCCCATGCGCAGGTAACCGGTGGTGTAGCTGGCACTGAACAGCATCACCAGCCCAAAGATCATAATAACAGCCAGCGTAGCCAGCCAGTCGATCAGCAGCCGGGACCACGGGCCCGGGTCTCGCTGGAACACCGACACCGGCGCTCTGTGTTTTTTGCGGATAGTCGCCATCTGCGCTCCCTTCCCTCTCTGTGCCCGGTCAGCACCAGCGCAGCATCGCCAGCGCCAGCACATAGCCGACAGCGCTCAGTGCAAAGCTGCACAGGAACACCGTCTCCGGGCTCATTTTATGCTTTTTTACCCAGCAGCGCAAGGGCTTGCCGGTGCGCTTTGCACACAGCAGCTGCGCTGCCAAAAGACCGCCCGCCGCCCAGAAGGGCAGCGCCAACGGCACGGTCAGGCTGGTCATGTCCAGACTGAGCGGGATGCAGCCGATGGCACCCGCCGCCAGCAGACTGCCGCAGCAGCCCACCCCCAGCCTTGCCGGGGGAAAGGCCCACAGCAGCAGCGCCACCAGTGCCCCGGCCAGCGCTCCGGGCAGCACCGCCAGCCCGGAAACGCCCAGACCGGCCTCTGCCATCATCAACGCCAGCATGGCCACAAAGGCCGCACCGCACACCGCGCCCTCGTCCCGCTCGGCGATGCGGGCGCACTCGGCCAGTGCCACCATGAGCACCGCCCACAAAAAAGGTACGGCGCTGCCCAGCAGCACATACCCCGCCCCGGGCACGCCCAGCCCCCGGGGCAGACAGCCCGCTGCCCACAGCAGCAAAAGAACGAATGCCGCGGCCAGTGCTTCCAGCAAAAGCCGCACGTCCCGCCGCAGCCCCAGCGCCGCCGGGCTGCGCATCCGGGCAAGATCTTCTGCAAGACCCACTGCCCCAAAGGCAAGGCTTCCGGCCAGTGCCGTGAGCAGCCGGGTCATCAGCCGCGCCTCACTGCCCAGCAGCTCCGGCTGACCCACGCAGGCGGCAAGCCAGCCCACGCCCACCGCAGCCACCGTGCCCGCCGCCGCACACAGCCCGCCCCACAGCGGGGCGCGCAGGGGTGCAGGCCGGGGCTGCTCAGACTGTACCGGCTGCTGTTGCTGTTCGCGGCGTTCCAGCACCCGCCGCAGCGGCACAAACAGGCTGCACAGGGCTGCCGTAAGGGCAAAGCCCAGCACCACCGCCGCTGCCAAGGCGAAACGCTCCATAGATCAGACACTCCATTTCGCCAAATAGTTATACTTCCACTTCTTTATGCTCTTCGTAGAAGATATCCAGTACTTTTTCCAGTGCCATGCCGTGGCTGGCCTTTACCAGAACGGCGTCACCGGGCTGCACCCGGTCCAGCAAAGCATCGGCGGCCTCGCGGTAATTTTCCGCGTGCAGGGTCTTTACCCCCTTGGCAGCAGCCACCACGGCGGTGCGCTTGGCCTGCTCGCCGTAGGTGATCAGGCAGTACAGCCCGCTCTCGGCGGCAAGGCGCCCCAGTTCCTCATGTGCTTCGCGGCTCAGCTCGCCCAGCTCCAGCATATCGCCCAGCAGGGCAAAGCGGCGCTTGCAGGGGAAATCCTTGAACATCGCCAGCGCAGCCTTCATGCTGTCCGGGTTTGCGTTGTAGCAGTCCTCGATGACGGTCACGCCCTCGCTGTCCACCACCTTCTGGCGGCGGCCGGTCTGTTCAAAGTTGGAAAGGCCCCGGATGACCCTCTTGGCGTCGCAGCCCAGACGGGTGGCGGCGCAGTAGGCGGCCAGAGCATTTGCCACATTATGGCGTCCCATGGCGGGGATGTTCACCACAAAGGTGCCGTGCTCCTGATCCTCCAGCACAAAACTCATGCCGTCAGTCTCCTGCCGGATGGACAGAGCGCAGACGTCTGCGTTCTCATCGTTCAGGCTGAACCACACCGGACGCACATGGGCGGGGAGCACTGCCTTGCGCAGGAAGGGGTCGTCGTAGTTCAGCACCAGCGGCGCGCCCTCCGGCAGACCGTTGCAGATCTCCAGCTTTGCCTTGCAGATGTTCTCCTGACTGCCCAGATTGCCGATGTGGGACACGCCGATGCAGGTGATGATGCCCACATCCGGCCGTGCTGCCCGCGCCAGACGGTCGATCTCGCCGGCGTGGCTCATACCCATCTCGATGACCGCGTACTCGGTGCTGCTTTCCAGCCGCATCAGGGTGCGGGGCATGCCCAGTTCATTGTTCTGGTTGCCCTCGGTCTTGATGGTCTCGCCAAAGCCGCTCAGGGCGGCGTAGGTCATCTGCTTGGTGGTGGTCTTGCCCACGCTGCCGGTCACGCCCACCATCTTGGGGTGGTACTGGCTGCGGTAGTTTGCGCCCATCACCATCATAGCGTGGTAGCTGTCCGGGCAAAGGATGGCCTTTTCTTCCGGCACACCGGGCACGGGGTGGTTGACCACCACATACTCCGCGCCCTGCTCCAGCGCACGGGCGGCGAAATCATGGCCGTCGAACCGCTCGCCGGGGAAGGCCACAAAAATGCAGCCGGGCTTTACCTCGCGGCTGTCGGTGGTGACCAGTGCCACCTCCGGGTCACTGGTCAGTTTTCCGGCAGGCACCAGCCCTGCCAGAAGCTTGCTTGCATGGATCTTTTCCATTGTTCTATCCCCTCTCGTTCTATTGAATGCTGCACCCTCATCCGTCACTGCCTTGCAGCAGTGCTTTACGCTGAAAGCCTTGGGCGAGGATGCCGAAAAAGCTGTTTTACCCACAGGTCAGGGTGATGATGGTGCCGCGCTGCACGCTGGAGCCAGGCTCGGCGCTTTGCGCCTGCACCGTGCCGCTGCCTTCCACCACACAGTTCAGCCCGGCGGCGCTCAGCATCTGGCGGGCAAAGTCCGGGCTCTTGCCGGTCACATCCGGCACCTCGGTGCGGCTGCCCTCGTAGGTATCGGTATACAGGTAGATGGTGGTGCCGTAGGGCACCTTGCTCCCCGCGTGGGGGTACTGATAGGTGACCGGGGCAGCAGTCTGGCTGCTCTGGCTCTCCTGCAATTGATGCTTTAAGCCCTGAATGTTCAGGCTCACCTGTGCGTTGCTCCACTCGGTGCCCACAAGGTTCGGCACCGTAACGATGGTGCCGCTGCGGTCCTCGCCGTCGGTGGCGATGCCAAGATAAGGGGCCACCTCACTGATGATATTGCCCGCCACAGGGGCTGCAAGGATGGAGGAATAGTCCGTCCGGGCGTTGTTGGGGTCGTCCAGCATGACGTAGACAAGAATTTCCGGGTCGTTGGCGGGCAGCACTGCCACGAAGGACGCCACCTTTTTATAGTCGCCGTCGGCGCGGCGGTGCATATTCAGCTGCTCGGAGGTGCCGGACTTGCCGCCGATGCGGTAGCCGGACACATAGGCGTTTTTGCCGCCGCCGGTGCCGTTGCCCACCTCGTACTCCATCATCTCCCGGATGACCTCGCTGGCACTCTGGCTGATGACCTGACGGCGCACATTTGCGCCGATCTCCTGAATGACATTGCCGTTGGCATCGGTGATCTTATCCACCACATGGGGGGTGACCAGATACCCGCCGTTGACGGTGGCCGCAATGGCGGTGCACATCTGCAGCGGGGTGATGGCCATGGCCTGACCGAAGGAGGAGGAAGCCAGCTGCACCTCGCCCAGCTGGTCGGCGCGGTAGTACTGCATAAAGTTGGTCTCGCTGGGCAGGTCCACGCCGGTGCGGGCGGTAAAGCCGAAGGCATCGAAGTAGTTATAGAACTGCTGCGAGCCGACGCGCTGCCCCAGCTGGATGTAGTAGATGTTGCAGCTCTTGCGCAGCGCCTCGGCCATATTGAGCAGGCCGTGCGCCTTGCGTCCGGCGCAGTGGTAGGTCTCCTTGGCAACACCGTAAGCGCCGGAGCAAGTAAAAGTGGTGTTCATGGTGGCCACGCCGGAGTCGATGCCCATAGCAGAGGTGATGACCTTGAACACAGAGCCCGGGTAGTACAGCTCGGTGATGGCCTTGTTTTTCCACAGGATATCCCGGTAGTAGCCGGAATAGTCCGCTTCCTCGTCCAGAATTTTGTTGCCCTGTTCGTCGGTGATGTAGTTGCCGTCGGCATCCTTTTTATAGATGCCGTAAAGTTCCGGCTCTGCGTGCACCAGCTCGTTGAGGTAAGCCTCGTTGGCGGTGTAGTTCAGCGGGTCGTTGGGGTCAAAGTCCGGTTTGGAGGCCATGGCAAGGATGGCACCGGTCTTGACGTTCATCACAATGGCGCAGCCGCGGTTTTCCACCGTATTGGCTGCAATGGCTTCGTTCAGATATCGCTCCGCGATCTCCTGCACATTCACATCCAGCGACAGCACCAGATTGGAGCCGTCCTTGGCGGCAAAGGTGGTGGCGTTGGCGTCTGCAATGGCGTTGCCCACCGCGTTGCGCTGGGTGATGGTGCGGCCATCCACACCGGCCAAGGTGGACTGGTAGGATTTTTCCAGTCCGTAGGCGCCGACGCCGTCCGCGTCCGTAAAGCCCAGCACCGCTGCGGCAAAGGCGCCGTAGGGGTAGTTGCGCTGGAAGCTCTTTTCCGAGGACACTGAGATGCGCCCCTTGCGGGAGGTATCGGTGGCCTTTTTGTGCGATTTGTTGAAGCTGGTGACGTATTTTTCAATGGAAAGCTTCACCGCGTTGTTCACCTTGGTGGCAAGGGTGACGTAGGCAGAATCCAGCCGGGAAAGCGCATCATAAACGGTCTGGTACTGCTGCTGATACTCTGCCGAGGAGGTGTCCACGCTGTCCAAGCTCTCGCCGTCCCCGGAGAGCAGACGCAGGGTCAGCTCCCGGCTCACCTCGGCGCACATGGCGGGGTCCAGCGTTTTGGTCACGGTGTCGTCATCGTTGGTCTTGCTGGTATAAAGGATGCTGCTGTAACTGGGGTCTGCCCAGATGGTCCACACCACGCTGGTGGAGGCAAGGGTAATGCCGGAGGCATCGTAGATCTCGCCCCGGGTGGCCTTGATGGTGGTATCCAGCAGCTGCTGCTGGGCGGCGTACTGGCGGTACTCTGCCCCGTGGATGATCTGGATATTATACAGGCTGCGGATGACGATGGCGGCTGCCACCACCACCGCAAGGATGCCCAGACGGCTGCAAAGCCGCCGCACCCGGCTGTCCAGCCGATCCCGTCCAGAAGCCGGACGCAGGCGGTAGCCCCTGCTTTTTTTGTTACGGAAAGGTTCTTGCATTGGTTCTCTCCTGCGGGGCGTGCACTGCATTCCGCGCGCCCTGCGCTGTTATTTATTCAGACTGCGGTGTCCATAAACCGAAAAAAGCGTGCGCTGCCGCACGCTTTCTCCGTTTATCTCACGGTGCCCAGAATGTTCACCGCGCCGGTGTACAAAAAGTCGGTCCATTGCCGCACGGTGGACTCCCGGCGCACCAGTGCGCCGCTTTCGCCCAGGCGGATGTAGGTGATCTGGCTGGGGTCTACTTTCATCAGACCCAGCCGCCCTGCGGTCTCCTCCACGCTGGCAATGTTGGTCTTGCTGTTCAGGGTGCTGTTGTAATAGGTATACTGGCTCTGCTCGCTGACCAGCTGCGCCTTAGTGGCCTGGATCTGGTCGTTCAGCTCCACCAGCTGTGCCTCGCTCCACAGCAGGCTGATGGCAAAGCCCACCAGCAGTGCTGCCGCCACCAGATTCATGGCGTTATGTACAGCGGCCTGCAGCGGGTTCAACCGCCGCTTGCCGCCCTTTGCTACCCGCAGGTTTGCTTTGCGCTGCGGCTGCGGTGCCCTGCGGCGGCGCATCGCGTTATGATCGTATGCTGGCTGACCCATGGTTTCTCTCCTCCTCACGATGCCGGTGCTTCCGGCATCTCAGCATTTTTCCAGCACACGCAGGTGGGCAGAACGGCTGCGCCGGTTCTCCTCCAGCTCCTGCGTGTCAGCTTCAATGGGTTTACGGGTGATAAGCTTTGCCTTTGCCTTGCCGCCGCATACACACACCGGAAACTCCGGCGGGCAGGTACAGGCTGTGGACCAGCGGCGGAATTTGTTCTTGACCAGCCGGTCCTCCAGAGAGTGGAAGGTGATCACGCACAACCGGCCGCCCGGTGCAAGGTGATCGAAAATGGTATCCAAGCCCTCTTCCAGCGCGTCCAGTTCGTGGTTCACTGCAATGCGCAGTGCCTGAAAGGTGCGGCGGGAGGGGTTCTTGTTCTTGCGGCGCTCTGCCGGGGGCATGGCGCTTGCTACGATATCTGCCAGCTGCAGGGTGGTCAGGATGGGAGCGGTTTCCCGCGCCTCCACGATCTTTCCCGCGATCTGCCACGCATAGGGCTCCTCGCCGTAATCCCGCAGGATGCGGGCAAGTTCCTCGCGGCTTTCGGTGTTCACAAGATCTGCGGCGGTCTCGCCCTGCTGGCTCATGCGCATATCCAGCGGTGCGTCCGCCCGGTAGGAAAAGCCCCGGGCGGCATCGTCCAGCTGGTGGCTGGAAACGCCAAGATCCAGCAGTGCACCGTTGATCTTTTCAATGCCCAGCTGTTCCAGCGCCTGTCCCGCATAGCGGAAATTGATCTGCACCACGGTGGCAGGCAGCCCGGCCAGACGGGAGCGCGCGGTCTGCACCGCGTCCGGGTCCTGATCCAGCGAGATGAGCCTGCCGCCCTTGGCGGCGTCCAGCCGCAGGGCGATCTGGCGGGAATGTCCCGCGCCGCCGGCGGTGCCGTCCAGATAAGTGCCCGCCGGGTCGATGGCAAGCCCCGTCAGGCACTCGTTCAGCAAAACGGGGATATGCTCAAACGAGGCCGGGTCAAAGGGCTGCTGTTCTTCAAAGGCCATTGGCACGGCCTCCTTTCTCGGTTTAGTTTTTTGCATCAGAGGTGCAGTTTGCGCAGCCGCTCGGCGCGCTGGTCGTTGGTCACGGCGGCGCGGCGGGCGTTCCAGACTTCGGTGGCCCAGATCTCGGCGTGGTTGCGGTTGCCGATGATGGTCACGTCCTTTTCCAGTCCGGCGTAGGCGCGCAGCTCTGCGGGCAGCAGGATGCGTCCCTGCTTGTCCGGCGCTACCTCGCAGGCGGTGCTGAACAGGTCGCCGGAGATAGCCCAGCTGTCCATCAGCTCATCGCTTTCCAGCTTGTCCGCCAGCCGCTGAACTTCTTCCATGGGCAGTGCGAACAGGCAGCTGTCCACCCATTCCAGCACCACGAAGCTCTCGCCCATGGCATCGCGGAATTTTGCGGGGAAGTTCAGCCGCCCCTTGGCGTCGATGGTGTAATCATAACGGCCAAAAAACACGCGCTGCTCCCCCTTTCAGGGGCGTTTTCAGGGCGTATGTCCTACTTTTACCCACTTTGCCCCACTGACACATCTTTATTGTAGCAAATCAAGTTCGTGAATGCAAGGGTTTTCGGGCGGCTTTTTGCCGCAAAAATCCACAAAAAAAGTCCCTGTGAGCCGTCATTTTTGCTCGCAGGGACTTCGTTTTCCGCAATCTGTGGAATTTGTGTGGAAAGTTGACCGTTATCAGCCGTTTTTCTTGGCGTTCTGACGCAGGCTGTTACGGATGTTTTTGACCTGTGCGGCGTTTTCCACCATGGTATCCTCAGTGGTGCGCAGCATGTTCTCGCAGTAGTCGGTCACGGTCTGGCGCAGGGTGCGCGCCTCGGTCTGGGCTGCGGAGGTGATCTCAGAAGCACGCTGCTGGGCGGCCTTGACGATCTCGGCGTCGCTGACCAGAATGCGGGCACGTTCCTCGGCCTTTTTCACAATGGCCTGTGCCTGTGCGTTGGCGCTGTCCACGATCTGCGCCCGGTCGTTCACGATCTGCTGCGCCTGCCGCAGCTCGCCGGGCAGAGCCGCCCGCACCTCGTCCAGATAATCCCGGATCTGTTCCACATTCACGATGCGCTTGCCGCCGGAAAGGGGCACGTTTGCGCTCTCTTCCAGTGCATCCTCAATGGTATCCAAAAGTTCGTTCACGTTCATAAGGCTTCTCCCTCCTGCTCAGCGGCGGGCTGCATGGGCTTTGTGTACTTCCACAGCAGCACCTTGCCGTATTTATACTGTTTCTGCAGGGTCAGACTGCCCACCTGCGCGGGCAGCACGATGCCTGTTTCGCTCTCGCACAGCACGATGCCGCCGGGGGCAACGCACTTTTCCACGGCAGGCAGGATCTTTTCCAGCGTGCCGCCGCGGAAGGGCGGGTCCAGCAGCACCAGATCGAACTGCTCCCGGCAGGCCGATAAGAACCGCGCAGCCTCGCCGATATTCACCCGGCTGCGGTCGAACACGCCGCAGGCCTTGCAGTTGCGCATCACGATGCCGACGGCCTCCCGGCTCTCGTCCAGAAAGACGCACCGGGCCGCACCCCGGCTGAGCGCCTCAATGCCCAGCTGGCCGCTGCCGGCATACAGATCCAGCACCCGGGCCCCGGGCAGGTCAAACTGTACGATGCTGAACATCGCCTCTTTGACCTGCGAGAGGGTGGGGCGGGTGACATCGGTGCCGGGCAGTGCTTCCAGCCTGCGGCCCCGGGCTTCTCCTGCGATCACGCGCATGATGTTACCTCCTTGCCGTAGCTGCCGCCCCCGCGGCAGCCGGTTTGAACTCTTTCGTATCCTTTATTATCTCCCAACTGCATAGCATTGTCAAGAGCCCGCATTGCGCTGCGCACGGCTTTGTGCTACAATCATAGCAGCAATATTGCGCATTTTACGGCGCATTTCAGCAAAGGAGAGTATATAGCATGAAAGTTCTGCTCATCAACGGCAGCCCCCACGAGAAGGGCTGCACCTACACCGCCCTTTCCCTTATTGCCGGGGAGCTGAAGGCACAAGGCATCGAAACCGAGATCCTGCACGTCGGCGGTCAGCCCGTGGGCGGCTGCATCGGCTGCGGCGGCTGCCGCAGCGGCAACGGATGCGTGTTTGGCGGCGTGGTCAACGAGGCCATCGAGAAGGCCAAAACCGCCGACGCCTTTGTGTTCGGCAGCCCGGTGCACTACGCCTCCGCTGCGGGCAACATGGCCAGCTTTATGGACCGTCTGGCCTACGCGGGCGGCAAGTATCTGGCCTACAAGCCCGCCGCCGTCTGCTGCTCTGCCCGCCGCGCCGGCACCACCTCCACCCTTGACCAGCTGGTCAAATACCCCCAGTTCTTCCACATGCCGCTGGTCAACGGCTCCTACTGGGCCATGGTGCACGGCTCCAACCCCGAGCAGGTACTGCAGGACGCAGAAGGCTGCGCCGTGATGCAGGAGCTTGGCCGCAACATGGCATGGCTGCTGCGCTGCATTGAAGCCGGTAAGGCCGCAGGTATCGACCACCCGCAGAACCCGCCCCGCCCCATGACCAGCTTTATCCGCTGAGGTATGAATAAATTTGGAGCCCCGGAACGCCGCTGGCGTTCCGGGGCTCCATTTCTATGGGCGATTTTATACAATTTTTCCAAGTATTTCTTGGGCACAATGCCACCCGGCAGCTTCCGCACACTGCAAAATTTCTGCTGTTCCGGCACAAAAGGGGCGTGAATGCTTTTTTCGTTCATAACTTTGTGATACCATACCTCCATAAGCATATCACTCAGACGGAGATCCTGCTATGGAACACTACGATTGGAACGAGGGCTGGCTGTTCGCCCCCACATTCGACCCGGCGCTGGTGCGCCCGGAGTGCCCGGAGCTTTCCCTTACCCCGGTGCGGCTGCCCCACACGGTCAAGCCCCTGCCCTATAATTATTGCAGCGAGAACGACTACCAGCGCCTGTGCGGCTACCGGCGGGAGTTTTTTGCGCCCAAGGAGTGGCTGGGCCGCACCGTGCTGCTTACCTTCGGGGCGGTGGCGCACGATGCCACCGTGTTCTGCAACGGGCGGCGGGTGTTCCACCATGGTTGCGGCTACACCGCCTTTACGGTAGACCTGACCGGTGCGCTGCAACTGGGGCAGAAAAACGTGGTGGCTGTGCGCTGCGACAGCCGGGAGGATCTGAATATCCCGCCCTTCGGCGGGCAGCTGGATGCGCTGACCTACGGCGGCATCTACCGCGCCGTCAGTCTGGATATCAAGGAGCCAGCCTACCTGCGGGACGTGTTCATCGAGGCAAAGGCCGAGGGCGATTTCCGCATCTACACCGCCACCGTGGGCGAGACGATCGGCTGCACCCTGCAGGCCGAGATCCGCAGCCCCGCCGGGAGCCGGGCGGTGTACAGCGGCGAGCTTTCTCTGCCCATCACCGGCACGCTGAACAACGTGCACCCGTGGAGCCTGGAGCACCCCACCCTGTACACCCTGACCATGCGGCTTATCCGCCCCGGCACCGGCGGTCTGCCCGACCGGGTGCTGGACGAAAAAACGGTGCGGTTCGGCTTCCGCACCGTGCAGTTCGTGGCAGGCGGGCTGTACCTGAACGGCCAGCGGGTGGAGCTGCGCGGGCTAGACCGGCACCAGAGCTACCCGTATCAGGGCTACGCCATGCCGGACAGCATCCAGCGGCTGGACGCTCAGCTGCTGAAAAAGGAGCTGGGCTGCAACGCCGTGCGCACCTGCTATGCGCCCCCCAGCCCGGCGTTTCTGGACGCCTGCGATGAGCTGGGTCTGTTGGTGTTCCCCGAAATGCCCGGCTGGCAGCACATCGGTGACGAAGTGTGGCAGGCGCAGGCGCTGCAAAACTGCCGGGAGATGGTGTGCCAGTACCGCAACCATCCCAGCATCTTTTTGTGGGGTGCACGCATCAGCGGCAGCCCCGACAATGAGGCCTTTTATAAGCGCACCAACGAGGCCATCCACCGGCTGGACCCCACCCGCCCCACGGCGGGCACCCGCAGCACCCGCAAGAGCCAGCTGCTGGAGGACGTGTACGCCTACAACGATTATTCCTACGCCGGACGCGGTACAGGCTGCGAGAACCGCGCCGCCGTGACCCCCGACACCCGCAAGGGCTACCTTATCAGCGAGTTCGGTGGACAGAACTTCCCCGCCAAGCCCTTTGACGATGAACCTCACCGTCTGGTGCAGGCGCTGCACCACGCCGCCGTGCTGAACGACAGCATTGCCCAGCCGGGCGTGGCGGGCAGCTTTGGCTGGTGCATGACCGACTACAACACCCACCGGGAGTTCGGCAGCGGCGACCGCATCTGCTACCACGGTGTGATGGACCTGTTCCGCAACCCGAAACTTTCCGCCGCCGTTTACGCCAGCCAGAAAACGCCCCGCGCACCCTCCGACATCGTGCTTGAGGTCTCCTCTGCCATGACGCTGGGCGACCTGCCCGGCGGCGCAGCAGCCGCCTGCTGGGTGTTCACCAACGCCGAGAGCGTGCGGCTGTACCGCGGCAACGACTTTGTGGCCGAGTTTACCCCCGACCGGCGGGGACGCTTTGCCGCCCTGCCCCACCCGCCCATCGAGATCAACGATTTTGTGGGCTCGCTGCTGGAAAAGTATGAGGGTATGGATCACGCCACCGGCGCACAGGTCGCCGCCATCCTCAATGAGCTGCGGCGGGACGCCATGGCGCTTTCACCTCTTTCCAAGGCGCGGATGCTCTCGCTGCGGCTGAGTTGGAACGAGTTGCTGCGGATGTACTATAAGTACATCGGCGTGCTGGGCAGTTCCGCGCCGGTGTACCGGTTCGAGGCGGTGTGGCATGGCCGCGCCGTGCGCACCGTGGTGCGGGAGCCGGTGCAGAGCGTCCGGTTGGAATGCACCGTGCACAACCCCCTGCTGACCGATGGTCCCACATGGGACTGCGCCGCGGTCAGCCTGCGCGCCATCGACCAGAACGGCAACCTGCTGCCCTACTGCGGCGAGGCCGTGCAGCTGCGCACCGAGGGCCCCGTGAAGATCCTGGGGCCTGCCGTCGTACCGCTGCGGGGCGGCATGGGCGGCACCTATCTGGCCACCACCGGCGAGGCCGGGCGGGCCGTGCTGCACTGCCGCATGGAGGGCGCGCTGGACACCGAAGCCTATCTGACCATCCGCTGTCGGGAGTAAAATCCGGTCCCTTTCATGATAGATTTGCAGTCTGTTCAAAGTTTTATCATGGATGACTGGTATGCTAAAAACAAGGAACACCACGGCAGCGCTCAGCCGCTGTTTTGACAACGAAAAGGACATGATCGTATGAGAGAAAAATTCCGTCAGTTTATGGTCGGCCGCTACGGCACCGATGGGTTGAATCAGGCTCTGAGCATCGCCTCCATCGTGATGCTGCTCATCTCCCTGCTCACCCGCATCAGCCTGTTCACCTGGCTGGGTCTGGTGCTGCTGATCCTCTGCTATTACCGATCCCTGAGCCGCAATATCTCCAAGCGCACCGAGGAGAACTACCGCTACTACACCCTGAAAGATCGGGTGGACGGCAAGTTCCGTGGTCTGAAAGATCAGTGGGCCAACCGCAAGCTCTACCACTACTACCGCTGCCCCAAGTGCCGCCAGAAGCTGCGTGTGCCCCGTGGCCGCGGCCGCATCCAGATCTCCTGCCCGCGCTGCGGCACCCAGTTCATCAAAAAGAGCTGAGCGGCCATGTTTGGTTATGTTGTGCCCAATCAGGCTGCGCTTTCGGACGAAGCACAAAAGCGCTACCGCACCGCCTACTGCGGGCTGTGCCGCCGCATCGACGCACTGCACGGCCTGCGGGGCCGCTTTACGCTGAGCTATGACCTCACCTTCCTGAACCTGCTGCTGTGCAGCCTGTACGAGGGTGAGACCGAAGCTTCTTCCGGCCACGACCGGTGCCCCATCCACCCCTTGGGCGGTGTGGAATGGCGGGCGGCCTCCCCCACCGATTACTGTGCAGATCTGAGCGTAGCCTTGCACTACTACAACGCCGAGGATAAGTGGACGGACGACCGCAGCCTGCTGGGCCTTGGATATGAAAAGCTGCTTACCGGCTGTAAGCAGGCTGCCGAGAGCCGCTGGCCCCGTCAGTGCAGCGCCATCCGCACCTGTCTGGACAGGCTGGCAGAATATGAAGCTGCCGGGAGCGAAGATCTGGATGCCGTGTCCGGCTGCTTTGGCGAGCTGATGGCAGAGCTGTTCGACTACCGGCAGGATCACTGGTCGCCGGAGCTGCGCAGCATCGGCTTCCATCTGGGCAAGTTCATCTACCTGCTGGATGCCTATGACGATCTGGAGCATGACCAGCGCAAGGGGGCCTACAATCCGCTGAAAGCACTCAGTCAGCAGCCCGGCTATGAGGAAGAGATGAAAGAGATCTTTGAGCTGCTGCTGGCACAGTGTGCCCAGAGCTTTGAACGCCTGCCCTGCGTGGAGGACGCAGACCTGCTGCGCAACATCCTTTACTCCGGCGTATGGCTCAAATACAACTGCAAAACAGCCAAGCAGGCCCGCAGCCGTGGCTGAATGGCGGCTTTGTCTTGATTTTTCCACGGCAATACGGTAGACTATAAACATTGCGCGGCACTGTGGCTGCGCGAAATGAGACGTGAGGAAGTATATCCATGAGAGACCCCTATGAGGTGCTGGGCGTTTCGCGCGGCGCAAGCGATGACGAGATCAAAAAAGCATACCGCGCCAAGTGCAAGCGCTGGCACCCGGACCTGAACCCCAACGATCCTACCGCCGAGGAGCACTTCAAGGAAGTGCAGGCGGCTTACGATGCCATTACCAAGGGCGAGACCGGCCCCCAGATGGGCGGAAATCCCTACGGCAGCTACCAACAACAAGGTTACGGCCAGCAGCAGGGTTATCAGAACGGTTACGGCGGTTTTGACGGATTCGATGGCTTT
>CAJMQZ010000035.1 GCA_905215595.1 uncultured bacterium | reverse complement strand
CCGCTGGGTCAAGGCCTACTGGGCCGACAGCGTCAAGGACAGCTACAAGGCCGGGCTGGAGATCATTGCCCTGAACCGCAATGAGCTGCTGCAGGACGTGCTCAGCGCTCTGGCCGACATCCGGGTGCCCATCTATGCCATGAACGCCCGTCAGGTAGAAAACAACTGCGCCGTGGTCAGCCTGACCATCGGCATCAACAATACTGAGCACCTCAACCGTGTGGTGGCGCGCCTTTCCAAGGTGCGGGATGTGCTCAAGGTGACAAGGAGTTAACGCAATGCGAGCAGTCATTCAGGCCGTTTCCTCCGCCAGTGTGCGGGTGGAAGGCGGCGAACCCCGCGCCATCGGGCCGGGAATCATGATTCTGTTGGGGGTCAAGGATACCGACACGCTGGACATCGTGCCCAAGCTTGCCGATAAATGCGCGGGTCTGCGCATTTTCCCGGATGCGGAGGGCAAGCTGAACCTGAGCGCCCGGGATCTGGGCTATTCCGCGCTGGTGGTCAGCCAGTTCACCCTTTACGGCGACACCAAAAAGGGCTACCGCCCCAGCTTTATCAAGGCTGCAAAGCCGCCGCTCTCGGTGGATGCCTACGAGCTGTTCCTTGCCGAGATGGCTAAGCACGGCCTCAAGGACGTGCAGCACGGCGAGTTCGGCGCCCATATGCAGGTGTCGCTGGTGAACGAGGGTCCCTGCACCATCATCATTGATACCGACGAGTGGAAAAAGAAGGAGTAACGATGCAAGGTTTTCACATTCCTGCGGCACCGCCGCTGTATACCAACACCTTTCTGCTCATCTCCGATGCAGGCCATGCCGTGGTCATCGACCCGGCGGCAGAGGTGGACAGCTACGACGAAATTTTAAAGCAGCACAACGCTACTCTTACTACCATTCTGTGCACCCACGGCCACTACGACCATGTGGGCAGTGCGGCTGCGCTGAAAGCCGAGTGGAACGCCACCCTCTACTGTGAAAAGGCAGATCTTGCCGGCGACCGGATGTACCCGCTTTCCGCTGCGGACTGCGGCTACACGGAAGGGGAGCAGATCGCGGTGGACGAGCTGCGTTTTACCGCGTGGCACACCCCCGGCCACACCCCCGGCAGCGTGGTGCTGCTGTGCGGTGAGCATCTGTTCTGTGGCGATACGCTGTTTGCAGGCAGTATCGGCCGCACCGACCTTGAGGGCGGCAGCAGCGCACAGATGGCAGACAGCCTGCGCAAGCTGGCGCAGCTGCCCATCCCCCGCGAAACACAGGTGCTGCCCGGCCACGGCGAATTTTCTACCTTTGGCGCGGAGCTGGACAACAACTACTATATCCGCAGCGCCCTGCGCGGCGGCAACGACATTTTTTAAAGAGAGAACGACATGAAGATCTATATCACTGGGCTGCCCTCCGGGTACGAGGTGGAGCACCTTGCCCGCCTGTTTTACCCCATGGCACCCTTGACCCTGACCCCGCCGGAGCCTGCTGAGGATTGCCTGTGGGCAGAAAAGACCGATACCGGTCTGCGGGTGCTGGTGCGGCAGGGGGAAAAGAGCAAAATGCTGGAAGCCCCGCTGCCGCTGCCGGTGGAGCAGGGCGGCGAAACCCCGGAGTTTGCCCTTGCCAGCCTGACTTATGACCTGCTGCGCCAGTGGACGGGCATCCGCCCGCCTTGGGGCAAGATGACCGGTGTGCGCCCGGTGCGGCTGATCCACGATAAACGCGCCGCCGGGTGGAGCGCAGAACAGATCGACCGCTTCTTTTTGCAGCGGTTCGACTGCTCGAAGCAAAAATACGAAATGGCGAAGGAAATTGCCGACTTGCAGGAGCCAATCTTGCAGCTGGGCAGCGCGCCCAAGACGTACAGTTTGTATATCGGCATCCCGTTCTGCCCCTCCCGGTGCAGCTACTGCAGCTTTGTCAGTTGCAATCTGGACCGCGACCGCAAGATGGTGCAGCCCTATGTGGACTGCCTGTGCAAAGAGGTCGCAGAGATCCGGGTGCAGGCCGAGCGTGCCGGGCTGACTTTATGCAGCATCTACATCGGCGGCGGCACCCCCACCAGCCTTTCCACAGCTCAGCTGCGGCAGCTCATGGGCACCGTGCGGGAGAATTTTGACCTGAGCAAGGTCGTAGAATATACCGTGGAGGCAGGCCGCCCGGATTGCACCGATGCCGAAAAGCTGGCGGTCATCAAGGAATACGGCGCTACCCGCATCTCCATCAACCCCCAGACCTTCTCGGACGAAGTGCTGGCAAATATCGGCCGCAAGCACTCGGCACAGGACATTCTGGATTGCTATGCCGATGCCCGCCGCGCCGGGCACGAGGACATCAACATGGACCTCATTGCCGGTCTGCCCGGAGATACGGTAGAGGGCTTTGAGCACAGTCTGCGGCAGGCCATTGCCTTGCAGCCGGAGAATATCACCGTTCACACCCTTACCCTCAAGCGGGCGTCCCGCATCGTCATCGAGGATCAGAAGGAGAACGACTACGCGGACGTAGCCGCCATGCTGGAAAAGTGCCATCTGCTGGCCGAAGCGGGTTACCGCCCCTATTACCTCTACCGGCAGAAGAATACGCTGCAAAATCTGGAAAACGTGGGCTGGTGCAAGCCGGGTCACGAGGGTTACTATAACATCTATATCATGGAGGAAGTCCAGACCATCCTTTCGGCGGGTGCAGGCGGCAGCACCAAACTGGTAGCCGATGGGGGCAAACGGATGCAGCGCATCTTCAATTTTAAGTATCCGAACGAGTATATCCAGCGCTTTGCGGAGGTACTGGACCGGAAAAAAGGAGTGGCTGAGTTTTATGATCACGATCTGGGTACCGAAACGACTGGTTGAAGTAGACCTGTATAACGTAGCAGCCCGCAGCCCACAGGCGCTGGCACAGCTGAGCGAGAACAGCTACGCCCGGCGGGTGCAGTATGCCGCCCAGAAGGTACGCGGCTCCGGGGCAAAAATCGTTATGCTGACCGGCCCCTCGGCCAGCGGCAAGACCACCAGTGCCCACTGTCTGGCAAAGGCCTTGGTACAGCAGGGCACCCCGGCACAGGTAGTCAGTCTGGACAACTTTTTTAAAGGCGCTGCCTACTACCCCAAAATGCCGGACGGCACGCTGGACTACGAAAACCTTGAAACGCTGGATCTGCCTCTGATCAAGCAGTGCCTGCACCAGCTCAGCGAGACCGGCAAGACCGAGCTGCCCATCTACGATTTTGCCACCGAGCAGCGCTCTGCCGAGGTGGAGCCCATCGACCTGCAAGGCGGTGTGTGCATCGTTGAGGGCATCCATGCCCTCAACCCGGAGCTGACCGGCCTTGTGCCGGATGACCAGATCTACCGCATCTACGCCGGTCTGCGGGAGGAATACTGCATCGATGGACGCCGGGTCATCAATACGCAGGATATCCGCCTGTGCCGCCGCACCCTGCGGGACGCCGCAGCCCGCGGCCGCAGCCCCGCCAAGACTCTTTCCATGTGGGACAGGGTGCTGGACGGCGAGACTCGGTATATCAAGGGCTTCAAGACCACCGCGGATTTTCTGCTGGACACCTCCTTTACCTATGAGCTGGGACTGATCTCCCGGCTGCTGGGCGAGGTGCGCCGTCAGTTCACGCTGGAGGGTCATAACGCCGAGCTGTGGGACGAGACTGCCCGCCGCTTCGAGCAGGTAGATCCGCTGCCGCTGGAGCTGCTGCCCGCCGACAGTATGCTGCGCGAGTTCTACGGCAGCCGCGCCTGACAAGTGAAAAATGCGTAAAATTTGTTTCCAAACCAGCACCAAACTGTAAAAATTGCGGTGCATTCGTTGCAATTGCCATAACGCTGCGCTATAATGGGAATACGACCCCGGTATGGCGCAGGATGCGCCGCTATCTGCAGAGAATACTGCCAGAATAAGAGAGGTGTCTTTTATGGATTTTAACAAGATCAAAGCAATGGGTTTGGAATATGCCGAAAAGGGCAAGAACGCTGCCCTGGATCTGGCCGAAAAGGGCAAGACGCAGGCGCTGCTGGTCAACGAGCAGGGCAAGCTGCTCAAGGCACAGCGTCAGCTGGGCGCACTGGTGTACAGCCTTGCCAAGGGCAAGGAGGAGAACCAGCCGCTGGTGGATAAATACATCGAGATGATCGATTCCATTGAGCAGGAGATCACCCGCCTGAAGGCCACCCTGACCCCGGCCGAAGCCGCCGAGGTGGACTACGAAGCCCCCATGGAGGAGGCAGAAGAAGCTGCTCCGGAGCAGCCCGCTCAGCCTGCCCGCAAGACCTGCCCGCAGTGCGGCGCGCCCGTCTCGGACGATGCACTGTTCTGCAATAAGTGCGGCGCACAGCTGTAAGCCCGTAACCGGAAAAACCTGCAACAGGGCGGTATCCCCCACAGGACGCCGTCCTGTTTTTGTGAAAAGCGCAGAAAACCATGAACAAAGCGGGAAAATTGCGGCTTTTTGCTTGAAAAACCGCAGCGACTGCGGTAGAATCTACAATATCTTTTCAAAAAGGAGATGGAACGTGTGCTGGACTGGAACCCACAGCCGCCTTATACAGCGGAGCAGCTGTTACAGGTGATCCGCATCCTGCGGGACCCGGAAAATGGCTGTCCGTGGGATAAGGTGCAGACCCATGCGTCCATCCGCAAAAATTTTCTGGAAGAGACCTGCGAGGCGCTGGAAGCCATTGACGCAGACGATGCCGTTCTGCTCCGGGAGGAGCTGGGGGACGTGCTGATGCAGGTGGTGTTCCACGCCGCCATGGAGGAAGAGCGGGGACGCTTTACCTTTGAGGATGTGTGCCGCAGTGTCTGCGAGAAGCTGGTGTTCCGGCACCCCAGCATTTTTGCATCCTCCGCAGCGGAAAACGCCGGTATAAATGGCTGGGATGCGCTCAAAAATAAGGAAAAGGGGCGCACCACCCTGGCCGACGAGCTGGCCACCGTGCCCGCTACGCTGCCCGCGCTCATGCGGGCGCAGAAGCTGCAAAAGCGCGCCGCCGGGCACGGCCTTGGGCAGCAGGATGCAGCCGCAGCGCAGCACCGGCTGGAAGCCGCCGTGCAGGCCTTTGCCAAGGCAGAGGAAGCCGCAAAGCAGGAGGCCGCAGGCCAGCTGCTGTTTGCAGCGGTGAACGCCGCCCGCCTTGCGGGGGTGGATGCAGAGGAAGCGTTGACCTTTGCATCCAAGCGCTTTGCACAGCAGTGTCTGGAACAGGAAAAAAGCGGTACTCAGGTCGAATGACCTGCTCCGATAGAACGAGAGAACTTAAGACAAAAATCAGATGGAGGCAAATAGTATGACCAAGACCGACTTGATCGCACAGGTTGCGGCAACCACCGAAATGAACAAGAAGAATGCCGAGCAGGCTGTCAACGCTGTTTTTGAGGCACTGGGCAAGGCAATGACCGAGGGTGAAAAGATCACCATTTCCGGCTTCGGCACCTTTGAGGTGCGTGAGCGCGCCGAGCGTCAGGGCATCAACCCCCGTACCCGCGAGCCCATCACCATCGCTGCTTCCCGCAGCATCGTGTTCAAACCCGGCAAGTCCCTGAAGGACACCCTGTAATCGGTTCTGTCACGCCGCCGCTGCCTGCACAAGGTTCGGCGGCTTTTTTGCTGAAAAGAAAGGAACAGTTCAAATGCGTCTGGATAAATATCTCAAGGTCTCCCGCCTGATCAAGCGCCGCACCGTGGCAAACGAAGTGGCCGATGCAGGCCGCATCCTCATCAACGGCAAGGTTGCAAAGGCCAGTCAGGCCGTCAACGCCGGGGACATCATCGAGGTCACTTTCGGCAACCGTCCTATCAAGGTGCGGGTGCTCTCGGATGTGGAGCCCCGCACCAAGGATGTTGCCCGCGAGATGTACGAGGTGATTGCGGAATAACCGCCCTGCCTGCCCGCATACAATGCTGGCAGAGGGGGACTGCCTATGGAAAAAGCTGCCGCAAAGCCGCCGCTGCCCCATGACCTGATCTTAGAAAGCCGCAGCAGGCTGACCGTTACCGGGGTGCAAAGGGTGCTGCATTGCAGCGCCGAAAGCGCCGCGCTGGAGACCGGCAAGGGCATTCTGCACCTGTCCGGCGCGCAGATCAGTATGCAGACACTGGATCTGGAAGCAGGGGAAGCAAAGCTGACTGGGCGGTTCGATGGGCTGGAATACACCGCCGCCCGCGCAGCCGGGGGCTTTTGGCACCGGCTGCTGCGCTGATGGTGCAGGTGCTGCTGCCCACCCGGCTCTTGCAGGAAGTCGCCGCCTGTGCTGCGCTGGGCGCTGCCCTTGGCGTGGTGCGGGCGTTTTTGCCGGTGCGGGGCAGGACGGCTTTTGTGCCGGATATGCTGCTTTCCGGCGCGGTGCTGCTGACCTGCCAGAGCTACGCCGCCGGGTACAGCAAAGCGGGCGTGCTGCGGTGGTACATGGTGGCTACGGTCTTTGCTGCCGCCCTTTGCGTTGCCGGGGTGCTGGGTGTCCCGCTGCGGGCGCTGGGGCGGGGGATACGGGCTGTTTTGCGCCTGCCCGGCCGTATTTTGCATCGTTTTGCGGTGCAGCCTGTGCGCCGCCGCTGCGCTGCGGCTAAAACTGCCCGCAAATTACGCCGGAACGCGGAAAGAACCGCAAAAAAATCCAAAAAGAACTTGCCAAACCGGCGGGCATTGTTGTATAATTCAAACGTATCAAAGTAAGAGAACAGACGCAGAAGGTCTGCTGTTCAGACAGGAGCGTAAGGCTATGACGAATACGGGACGCAAAAAGCGCAGAAAGAATGCAGTGGTCACCATGGCGTTCCGCCTGTTTTTCGTGCTGCTTTTGCTGAGTATGCTGGCGGCTTATATCTCCAATCAGGTCACCATCAGCTCCAAGCGGGCAGAACTGGAAACACTGAACGAACAGGTGGCGCAGCAACAGACGGAAAATCAGGAACTGCAGCGCGTACTGAGCGGCGATGCCGACCAGATCACCGAATGGGTCGCACGCGACTCTTACAACTACGCCGCACCCAACGAGCGCATCTTTGTGGATGTGACCGGTAACTGACCACGCGGCAGGTCAAGAGTATTTGGAAAACAAGGAGTATTGAGTTTTGGCAATTGAGGTAGGGAACGTATTCGAAGGCCGCGTGACCGGTGTAAAGCCCTTTGGCGCATTTGTTGCGCTGCCGGAGGGGCGTGTCGGCATGGTCCACATTTCCGAGGTATCCAACGAGTTCGTGCAGGATATCAACACCGTGCTGCACGATGGCGATGCAGTAAAGGTGCAGGTCATCAACATTGCACCGGACGGCAAGATCGCGCTGTCTATCAAGCGGCTGCTGCCCCCGGTTCCGCGTCAGCCCCGGGAAGGTCACCCCGCAGGCCCCCGTCCGGGTGGCTTCCGCAATGGGCAGGAGGGTGGACGCTCCGGCGGTGCGCGCGGCGCAGGCCGTGCCCCCCGTGAAGGCGGCCGTGGCCCTGCCCGGGAGGCTGCACCCCGCGTGTGGCAGCCCAAGGCACCCGCCCGCTCTGACAACCTGAGCTTTGAGGACATGATGAGCCGCTTCAAGAGCCAGAGCGAGGAGAAAATGGCAGACCTCGATCACGAGACCAACAACCGCCGGGGCGGCGGTTATGCCCCCCGCAGCCGCCGTGGCCGCTGAGCCATTGCATCAGCTGGGATCACAAGGAACACAGGCAGACCTGTCCCCGGTCGGACAGGTCTGTTTTTTCGGTACAGAACAGAAAGGAACTATCATGCCCGCAAAATTTGAACTGATCGCGCCCTGCTTTTTCGGGTGCGAATCCACCGCTAAATTTGAGCTGACCCGCATCGGCGCAGAGAACATCCGGGTGGAGGATGGCCGTCTGAGCTTCTGCGGTGGGGCTGAGATGATCGCCGCCGCAAACCTCAACCTGCGCACCGTGGAGCGCGTGATGCTGCTGCTGGCACGCTACAAGGCCACCACCTTTGACGAGCTGTTCGATGGCGTGTATTCCATCCCGTGGGAAGAGTTTCTGCCCGCGGACGCTGCTTTCCCGGTCACCGGCTCTTCCCTGAACAGCCAGCTGACCAGCATCCCCGCCTGCCAGAGCGTCATTAAAAAGGCGGTGGTCAAGCGCCTGATGAAGGGCCACCGCACCACTGTGCTGCCCGAGAGCGGCGTGGAGTACAAGGTGCGCTTTATGCTGCGCAAAAATGTATGCGAGATCATGCTGGACACCACCGGCGAGGGTCTGCACAAGCGCGGCTACCGCCGCAACGCCATGGAAGCCCCCCTGCGCGAGACGCTGGCGGCTACTATTGCCGACCTTGGCCGTGTGCGCCGCGACAGTCTGGTGGAGGACCCCTTCTGCGGCAGCGGCACGTTGCTGATCGAAGCCGCACAGAAGGCCATGAACATCGCCCCGGGTCTGAAGCGCCGCTTTGCCGCCGAGCGTTACAGCTTTGTGCCCGCCGCCCTGTGGGCAGAGCAGCGCCAGAAGGCACTGGCAGAGTCCAAGCTGGACGTGGGTTTTGAGGCCTTCGGCTACGATATCGACCCCGCCGCCGTGGCACAGGCCAACGTCAACGCCAAGCTGGCGGGTGTGGAAAACCGCTGCCACTTTGAAGTGGCGGATGTTGCCACCTTTGCCGCAAAGCCGGAAGCCATCGTGCTGACCAACCCCCCGTACGGTGAGCGTCTGGGCACCATTGAGGGCGCTGCCAAGCTGGCGCGCACGCTGGGACGGCAGATGGAAGCAAACCCCTGCGCCGGCCTGTACGCCATTACCGCCGATATGGACTTTGAACTGCACTACGGCAAGCGCGCCAACAAGCGCCGCAAGATGTACAATGGCATGATCCCCTGCCAGCTGTATATGTACTATAACGCCCCCAAGACCGAAAAGGTGGCAAAGCCCATGCCTAAATCCGGCTTTGACGGCAAGCGCACCCATTTTGAAAAGAAGTAAGGTCATTTGACCGCCCGCCCGGCAGACATTGCACCGGAAAAGTGTGCCTTTTGCCGGGAAAATCCGGCACAAACACCCGCAGATCATCTTTTGCTGAAAAGAGACGGTCTACGGGTGTTTTTAATGGGAAAACAGATTTCACAAAATTCGGCATAATGACAAATTACGGCAGTTTTTGCATCCGGTGGTTGCGTTGCCGAACAAAAAGGATTATACTAACCTTATTGACCGCAGGACACAAAAACTGTACAGAAAGGATGGCTGGCTCTTATGAAGGGACGGATGCGGCCCTATCTGCCGGAACTGACGATCCGGGACTACAATACCTATATGCGTTACCTCCGCGGGGTGCGGCGGCAGATGTATAAATCTTACGGCTTCTACGCCTGCCATCTGCTGCGCACCAACGGGGTGCTGTTTGCCATCCTGTCCGACAGTCTGGCGGGGCGTATGCCCACCTGCAAACGGCAGCGGGTGCCCGGTACTTTGTGTCGGCGCAGCATGATGTGTCAGACGCTTGGCATCCGGCAGGCGGCGCAGGTGGAGATCTTGATGGGCTGGCATAATTTGCAGGACCGCAGGTACAGCGAGCTGCGCCCGGTCAAGCGCTTGCGCCGCGCAGCGGACAAGTTGCTGCTGCGCCGCGCCTACGAGAAAGCGCGGCAGGAAAACCCGGCGCTGGAGCGGCTGTTTGCGCAGGAGCGGGAGCAGGCGGTGGTGCAGATGAACCTGAGCGCCAAAAACTACGCCCTTGCCGCCGAGCCTATGAGCAACGTCTACGGTGCTTTGTACTCCACGCTGGCTACGGACGACCACAACCAGCGCAAGAGCATGAGGTACATTGGCAGCTGCATCGGCCGCATCTTCTATCTGTTGGATAAGGCCGAGCGCTTTGAAGCCGACCGCCGCAACGGCCAGTACAACGTGTTTGTGGTCAACGAGCTCAACGGGCAGGCTGCCGCCATGGAAAACGCCCGGCGGCAGGCGCTGGCAGCGGTCAACGACCTGATGCGGGCGTACAAGATGCTGGATCTCAAGCTGAACGACACCCTGCTGAACAATATCATGATCTTAGGCCTGCAGCACGCGGTCTACCCGCTGGAACAGGATGCAGACACCGAAAAATGGGAGATCCCATGAAGAAACGAAAAAGCAAAAGCTGGTCCATGGCCTATTGCGGCATGGCAGCGGCACTGTGCGTGGCACTGATGCTGCTGGGCACCATTATCCCCATTGCCATGTTCATTGCACCGGCGGTGGCCAGCTTTCTCATTGCAACGGTGTGCATGGAATGCGGCATCACCATGGCGTGGACGGCGTACGCCGCTGTCAGCCTGCTGGGGCTGCTCTTTGTGCCGGATAAGGAGATCGCCCTGATCTTCACCGTGCTGCTGGGCTATTACCCGCTGGTCAAGCCGAAATTTGACCGCATCCGTCCCCGGGCTTTGCAGCTGGTGTGCAAGCTGCTGCTGTGCAACGCGGCGGTGCTGGCCATGTACGGCCTGCTGCTTGTGCTGGTACCGGCGGGCAGCGTCTCGCAGGAGCTGCGCACCACTGCGCTGGCAATGTCACTGCTCACACTGGCTATGGGCAACGTGGCCTTTGCCCTGTACGACCGTGCACTGTGCAATCTACTGCTGCTGTACAAGCTGAAGTGGCAGCCCAAACTGCATAAGATGCTGGGGATGCACTGAATCCCCAAAAACATTGCAAAAAACCATTGAAAGAAGGAATGTGTACCACAAGCTGACGCAAAGCGCCGGGCCACACGGGTGACAGCCGTGAGGGTGACGAGGAGAGGGATCATCGAAAGATTCGGCGGGTGTTTCTCCGGCTGAGGGCTATACCAGCCGCAGAACAGGGCAAAAACCGGCAGCAATACCGAAACAGAACCCTGCAAAGAAAGCCATACAAGAACATAGACTTTGATAGAGGAAACTGACTGTGCAGCAGCGCATTTCGGCGCGCCGCAGTCGGTCTGGAGGTATTTTGTATGTGTGGCATTGTAGGTTATGTTGGCATGCGCAGCGCCCAGCAGGTGCTGCTGGATGGCTTGGAAAAGCTGGAGTACCGCGGGTACGATTCTGCCGGTGTGGCGCTCACCCAGCGGGATGGTATCCGCGTGGTCAAAAGCAAGGGGCGGCTTTCTGCCCTGCGCGGCAAGTTGGAGCAGCTGGCGCTGCCCCAGAGCGGCTGCGGCATCGGTCATACCCGCTGGGCGACCCATGGCGAGCCCAGCGACGTGAACAGCCACCCGCATTCCACGCCCCGGGTCAGCATCGTGCACAACGGCATCATTGAAAACTACGGCGCTTTGAAGGAGCGCCTGATCGCCAAGGGCTACACCTTTGCCAGCGAGACCGACACTGAGGTTCTGGTAAAGCTTATCGATAGCTGCTATCAGGGCGAGCCGTTGCAGGCTTTGCAGGCTGCGCTGGCCAAGGTGCGGGGCAGCTATGCGCTGGCAGTGCTGTTCAAGGACTACCCGGACACCATCTTTGCGGTCAAGCGGGAAAGCCCGCTCATCGTGGGCTGGGGCGAGGGCGAAAACTTTGTGGCGTCCGATATCCCGGCGCTGCTCAAGTACACCCGCCGGTACAGCGTGCTGGAAGAAGGGGACATGGCCGTGTGCACGGCACAGGGCATCCGCTTCTATAACGAGTTCGGCGAGGCGGTGGAGCGCGAAAAGCTGACCGCAGACTGGGATATGGAGGCCGCAGAAAAGGGCGGCTATCCTCACTTTATGCTCAAGGAGATCAACGAGGAGCCCGCCGCCATTACGGCAACGGTCAGCCCCCGGGTGGAGAACGGCCTGCCGGAGCTGCGCATCCCGGAACTGACGGACGAAAAGCTGCGCAGCATCGGCACGGTGCATCTGGTGGGCTGCGGCACGGCCATGCACGCCGGTATGGTGGGCAAGACCGCCATCGAGGCGCTGGCCCGGGTGCCCGCAGAAGTGGACATCGCCAGCGAGTTCCGCTACCGTGACCCCATCCTGAAGCCGGAGGATCTGGTCATCATCATCAGCCAGTCCGGCGAGACCAGCGATACGCTGGCCGCCCTCAAGCTGGCCAAGAGCCGGGGCGTGCCGGTGCTGGCCATCGTGAACGTGGTGGGCAGCAGCATTGCCCGTGCAGCGGATTACGTCATGTACACCTACGCCGGGCCGGAGATCGCGGTGGCATCCACCAAGGCCTATATGGTGCAGCTGTGCGTGCTGTACCTGTTTGCCCTGCGTCTGGCCTACGCGCGGGGGCGGCTGACCGAGGAAAAGACAAAGTACTACACCGCCCAGCTGCTGCACGCGCCAGAGGTCATCAAGCCCCGTCTGGCAGACTGCGAGCAGATCAAGTACCTTGCCAGCCGCTATGTGAACACCCAGAGTTGCTTTTTCATCGGGCGCGGGTTCGACTACGCCCTCTCGCTGGAGGGTAGCTTAAAGCTGAAGGAGATCAGCTATGTGCACTCGGATGCCTACGCGGCAGGCGAGCTGAAGCACGGAACCATCAGTCTGGTCACGGATGGTGTGCCGGTCATCGCGCTGGCCACCCAGAAGAATGTCTATGAAAAGACCATCTCCAACGCCAAGGAGACCCGCAGCCGCGGCGCACGGGTGCTGCTGTTCACCACAAAGGACGCGGAGGTACCGGAGGGCGTTGCCACCGAGGTCATCCGCTTGGACGAGTATGACGACATTCTGATGCCGTTACAGCTCATCGTGCCGCTGCAATTGTTCGCTTACTATATGGCTGTCCTGCGCGGCTGCGATGTGGATAAGCCCCGTAACCTTGCCAAGAGTGTAACGGTGGAGTGATAGGGAAGAATAGAATTTAGAATGGTCTCCGCTCCGCTCTGACCATTTTTAGCGGAAGTATATTTTTTAATTTTACAAGTCTGGAAAATCTGCGGAGCTTGTCGGGGCAAAGCCCCTCCATCTGCTTGTGCAGACCGCTCTGCCGCTTAAAAGCCCCACTGGGGCTTTCATTGCTGCGCAAACGCGGATTTTCCAGACTTGTCTTTTCACGGGAAAAGATATCCCCTAAAAAGCATCTCTTTTTCTGAACCACAGTAAAAATCGTCTATAACAAAGCCGCCCGCTGCACGAAATGCTGTGCAGCGGGCGGCTTTGTTATATGCGGGAAGAGCAGGGGCGCTTACCAGAACCAGTAGCGCTTCTTGAATGCGATGTAGGCAATGGCGATGAGAATCACCACCACACCGCCTGCGATGAAGAAGGTCCAGTTGATGTCACCAAACCGCAGGTTCTGGTTGGTCAGCAGATAGCGGCCGGCAGTGTCGGCGGTGATCACGCCGTCCTTGTAGCTGTTTAGATACTGCCACTTGTTGCTGATGGTGTTGTACAGGTACAGGCGGGAGTAGGTGCTCATGTCCAGCTCCAGCTGCACTGCACAGGGAAGGGTACGTCCGTTGTCCAGCTCAAACTCCAGTCCCTCTTCACTCTCGGTGAAGGTGATGGCAGTGTCAATCTCGCTGGTGGTGCTCTTTATGTTTTTGCCGGAAATGTTCAGAGTGTAGCCATCGCCCACCACGCACAGGGTCTTGCCGGTGGTGCGCAGGGCGTTCAGGATCTCGCCGGTCACGATGGGCACCTCAGACTGGGCGAATACCACCTGATCCTCCGTGCTGTCCTGAATGGTCTGCACCACGGGGTCCAGCGGGATGGAGGTGTTGTCGTCCGGGGCATCCGTGCCGTCATTGCTGCTGTTGCTGCCGGAGGAGGCCTCTGCCGAGCGGTTCACGATGACCGTGACCATGGCAGTGGCCTTGCCATTGGAGATGGTAATGGAGGTAGAACCGGTACCTACCGCCGTGACCACGCCCGTGGGACTGACCGTGGCAATGCTGCTGTTGTCGGACTTGAAGGTGAAGGACTGGGATGCACTGGCGGGGGTAGCCTTGGCCGTGATGGTGCGGGTGGCACCGGGCTTGAGCACGATGTAGTTGGTGCTGGGGGTGATCACCTGTCCGCTGTTGCTGGATGTAGTACCGCTTGTGCCAGCGGAGGAATCCGTGGGCAGGGCAAGCACCGTAACAGTGGTGGTGGCTACCACCGAGCCACAGGTGGCGGTAATGGTGGCTTTGCCGGGGGCTACGCCGGTCACGCGGCCAAAGCTGTTCACCGTGGCAATCTTTTCGTTAGAGGAAGTCAGGGTGATGGTGGCGTAGTTGGAAGCAGAACTGGGGCGTACCTGCAGCGAAGCCGGCACCGAGTTGCCCACATAAATGGTGTTGGAGGAAAGGGAAAGATCCATCTCGGTCACGATCATGGAGGAGTCCATGGACACCACGATGGTGTATGCGCAGATCTGGTTACCGGCTGCTGCCGTAACAGTGGCGGTGCCAACGCCCACAGCCTGTACCACGCCGCTGCTGTTTACGGTAAGCACGCTGCTGTCATCGGTCAGAAAGACCACAGAGTCGGTGCTGTAACTGGGGCTGACCACAGGGGACAGTTGCTGAGAAGCGCCCAGCAGCATATTGGCAGAGTAGCTGCCGGTGGAAATGCTCTCGGCGGGCACATCCTTGAGCCATGGCAGTGAAACGCCGTTCTGCTGCTCAAGCGGCAGGCTGGCGGCGGCAGCACTCAGTGCGGTGCCGCATAGCAGCACACCCAGCATCAGCACACAGGCGGCCAGTTTCTTTGCGGTTCGAATCATGTTGTTTGTACCTCTTTAGGGTGTTGTAAAGGGGGGCATTCGGCTGTGCTGTGCAGTCCGTTTTAGCGGAACAACACGCCCAGAGCCTCCATGGCATACTCAAAATAGGTGACCTGATCGTATTCCACGCGGGCGGTCACGCTCATACCATTGGAAAGATCCACCTTGTCGCCGCTGCGGCTCACCACATAGGTGGCGTCGGGCTTGATGGTCATCTTGTAGTAGGAGCCGTTGTTGCTGGCGGTCACGTCACTGTCAATGGAGGTAACGGTGCCGGTCAGCGTGCCGTAGGAGTACTCCGACAGGCCGGTGATGGCAATCTTGCAGGGGTCGCCGACATGCAGCAGGGGACGGTCGTTTACCGTCACCATGGCCATGATCTCCAGATCATCGTTCTCGCTGGCAACGGTAGCCAGTGCGGAACCGGCGCTCAGCACCATACCCTCCTTGTAGGGGGTGTCCATGTGGATCACGCCGGAGGTGGGCGCGTAGATGAAGTAATCGTTGGCGCCGGTGTTCAAAGAATCCAGCTGCGCCTGCAGGTTATCCACGTTGACCTGTGCACTGGTAATGCTCTGGGAGATGGACTGCATGGTAGAGTAGTACAAAGACTCCAGCTCGCTCTGGTTCTGCTCCATCAAAGCCTTGATCTGGGTGTCGGAGTAACCGGCAGCCTGATAGGTGGTGGCGTCAAAGGTCTTTTGCGCTACCTGACTTTTGTAGGTCTGGTACTGGTAGTAGTAGGGCTGATCGTCGGCGTTGGTCTCGTCGAAATAGTTGGTGTCGTCCTGAATGCATTTGAGCAGCTTGTTGTACTGATCCAGCTGCTTCTGGTAGATATCCAGCTGACTTTGCAGATTATCCTTCTGCATATCCAGATCGGTGCTCTTCAGTCGGGCGATCAGGTCGCCTTCGTTCACATAGCTGCCCTCAGAGACATACAGTTCGGTGATGGAGCCGGAGTAGCTGGACATGATGTAGGTCTTGTTGGCGGCCTGCACCACACCGCTGTTCTGGCTGACATAGATGCGGTTGGTCTGGGTGCTCCAGATCACCAGAAAAATCATGAACAGACCGGTCAGAATGACAAAGGCGTACCCGTAAGGGGGCAGCTTTTTGTCCATCATGATCCGGCGGTCCTGCAGATCCGAAAGGTTCTGAATGGTTGTCGTCATAATTATTTGGTCTCCATAAATACGTCGATCACGGCATCGTCATCGTCCTGATTGACATAGATGGTATAGTTGTCGCCGGTCAGCTTGATGTCGTTTTCAAAGGCCATGATCTGCAGCTTGGCGGTAGCCAGCTGGTTGTGACTCATCGGGCCGGTGTAGTGGGCGTACAGGCAGTTCTTCACCCGCAGCACAGCGTCCATGTGGTAGCCGGGCTCCATCTGGGGGATCATCTGGGTAGCCTGCTGCATCATGTACAGTTCCGGCGCATGATCCGGGCCGGTACCCATCTTTATCCCCTGTACCAGCGGGCCGATAGGCTGTGCACCGTTGCTCTTCATAAAGTTCTGCATCTGGGTCAGGATGACCGGCAGATTGCCCAGTTCCTCAGGACGCACGAGGCGGGAGAGGACATTGGTCAGCTTGAGGGTCTTGTTTTCAGCAACTTTGATCTCATTCATGATAAATTACCCCTAATCCTGTTATATTTTTAATGTGAGCCGAAACAAAAAGATGCCCGGAAGCGTCTGCCTCCGGGCACACCATAACGAGGCATTCTTTGGTTTCCCCAGCGGGAAAAAGCTTATGCTGCATCCGGGCAAAGGCTGCGGATGCGGTGCGGTCAGTAGGTGATGGACTCGCCGTCGTCGTCCTCTTCCACCGTAGCGGAGGGCAGCTGTTCAACAGGTTCCTGCTTGCGCTTGCGGAAGATGCCCTGCTGCATGTTCCACAGTTCGGCATAACGGCCATCCTTTGCTAGCAGTTCATCATGGGTGCCGCGCTCCACGATCTTGCCGTGATCCATCACAAGGATCAGGTCACAGTCACGGATGGTGGAAAGGCGGTGTGCCACGATCAGCATGGAGCGGTCTGCCAGCTGCTCGTAGATCATATTGAAGATCAGCGTCTCGGTGGCAAAGTCCAGATTACTGGTAGACTCGTCCAGAATGTAGAGGTTAGAGTCCTTCAGGAAGGCGCGCGCCAGTGCGATACGCTGCTTCTCACCGCCGGACAGGCCGTTGCCGGCTTCCTCCAGATAGGTGTTGTACTGCAGCGGCAGATGGCGGATAAACTCGTGGGCATCGGCCTTCTTGGCGGCTTCCTTCACCTCATCCAGCGTGGCGTCCATGCGGGAGATGCGGATGTTGTCGTAGATGGTCTTACTGAACAGCTCGATGTTCTGGGGCACATAGGCAATGGCGCGGCGCACCGAACTGTTGGTGTACTCGGCCAGATTTGCGCCGTTTATGTCGATCTCGCCGTCCTCGGGGTCGTAGTACTTCAGCAGCAGTTTGGTGATGGTGGATTTGCCGCTGCCGCTGCCGCCCACCAGCGCCACCTTTTTACCGGCAGGGATGGTGAAGCTGACGTGATCCAGCGCGGGAGCGCGGTTGCCGTAGCGGAAGGTGACGTCCTTGAACTCGATATCGCCCTCCACCTTGGTCAGTTCGGTCTGCTCCACGCCATCGGCGGTCTCATACTCGGCGGGGTAGTCCATGATCTCGGTCAGACGCTTCATGGAGATGCTGGCCTCCTGAATCTGCATCTGCAAGCCGATCAGGTTGCTCAACGGGGAGGTGAAGTAGCCGGACAGGGTGCTGAACGCCATAAAGCCGCCCAGCGTCATCTCGCCGTTCAGCACCTGCGTGATGCCCACATAGGTGGTCAGCATACTGAAGCCGGTGGAGATGAAGGAGGAGATCAGACCCTGCGTGGTGCTGATGCGGCTGGAACGCAGGCTGATCTTCAGGCTCTTCATGTACTCGCGTTCCAGATTATCCAGCTCGGTCTGCTCGTTAGCGTTGCACTTGACGGTCTCGATGCCGCGCAGGCTCTCGATCATCTGGCTGTTCAGCGCAGCCGACTGTGCCATGCTCTCTTCGTTGATCTTTTTATAGGGCTGCTTGTACACCAGCACCAGCAGGATGCTGACCAGCGCCATGAACAGCGAGATGGAGAACAGCATGGCGTTCATGCGGAACAGAATGATGCCGGTGATGACAGCCATGGAAATATCCATCACAAGGCTCAGCGCGATGCTGGTAAAGATAGATTTGATGGTGTTTGCGTCCGAGTAACGGGTGGTGATATCACCGGTCTTGCGGGTGGCAAAGAACTTCATGGGCAGGTTGAAGATGTGCCCGAAGTAACCCAGCATCAGCGGGATATCAATCTTAATGGACAGATGGATCAGCACCCATTGGCGAACAAAGCCGATCAGCGTACTGGTAATGCTGACCACACTGAACACCAGAATCAATGTGACCAGCAGGCTGTTCAGCCCGTAGGGCAGCACCTCGTCCATCAGGATCTTATTGAACATGGAGGACGCGATGCCCAGAATGGTGGTGATGATCGAGCTGAGAATGGCGTAGAAGAACAGCTTTTTCTGGGGCAGCAGCAGGTTGATATACCGCTTCATCATGCCGCCCTTTTCGATCTTACCGCCCTTGAACTCCGAGGTGGGGTTCAGCAGCAGCAGAACGCCGGTAAAGTTCTTGTAGAACTCGTCCAGACTGATCTTTTTCAGTTCCGTGCCGGGGTCGCCGATGATGACGTAATCCTTGCACTTATGTTTTTTGCCCTTTTCCTCTTCTTCCTTGCGGGCTTCAGCGTCTTGCAGCATGTGCTTGCGGCGCGCGCCGTCATCCTTGATAGTGGTCTTTTTGAACACCACAACAAAGTGGGCCAGTCCCTGATCGGTAATGACCTGTGCAATGCAGGGAAGCGAGAAATCGCTCAGGAAGTTTTCGCGGTCCACGCGGACTGCGGCGGTGGTAAAACCAAGCTCATTGGCGGCTTTTTGCAGGCCTACAAGGTTGGTGCCTTTCAGGTCGGTGCCCATCATATCCCGCAGGCGGGTAATGGTAACTTCCTTTTTGTAGTGCAGGCACACCATGGCCAGACAGGCAGCCGCACAGTCGGTGGTATCGTGCTGCCGGACGTAGGTATAACGCATAGATGTTTCCTTTTACTCTCAAAATTTATTCAAACGACACCAAGCCGCCCTGCCGCCCTGTGTTTGCCGCACAAAGCCACCGGCCTGCCTGCTGATTTGACCAACGAAAAAACTGCGCTCCTGCACGGCAGCCAGAGCAGCTGTTCTGACCGGGGGAGCGCCTGTCTTTGAGCGCAGAAGGGCTGCACGGACTTTGCTGTGTGCCTTTTCCGCACCTATAAACTTATAAAAGTATACCACATCCACTAGGGTTCTTCAAGGCGCTATTTTTTAAGAACCGTTAAGAAAGGGTGAAAAAGATACAGAAAAACAAAAAAAGCGATGGAAAAATATCCATCGCTTCGCTGGCGCCTCTTGCCTGACTCGAACAGGCGACACCCTGATTAACAGTCAGGTGCTCTAACCGACTGAGCTAAAGAGGCATATCAGTGACTGCGTGAAATATTATACCGCAGTCACCGCACTTTTGCAAGCCCTTTTTGCAAAAAATGCTGAGTAAATTTATCAGTCATGAAAAAAGCAGCGCAGAAACGCCCGTAGGTGCTTCTGCGCCGCTATAATAAGGATGCTTTTGTAAAATTACTTCAGCTTGCTCTTGGCCTTCATGCGCTGGTCGTGGTTCAGGATCTGCTTG
>CAJMQZ010000034.1 GCA_905215595.1 uncultured bacterium | reverse complement strand
GCATGGCCATCGGCTACAAGACCACCAACTACGACACCTTCCTGACCAATCTGGCACACCAGAAGATGTCCTACGCAAAGTTCGATTCTACCTATGTGCAGGGCTACGTTGCCAACAAGACCCCCTTCGAGACTGCTATGCAGGATGTGAAGAACGTCTTTGGCCTGACCCTGCCCACCGACCCCGCTGCCGCCAGCGCAGGCAAGCTGCTGCTGACCGACTACGAGGTGGAGAACCTGCGCAAGGCCTATGAGCGCACCCTGCAGGTGGGCTCCTCCAGCCAGAGCAAGATGAGCCAGCAGGACTACGAGCTGTACGGCACCTACATCCCCTTCAGCATGGCTGTCTGCCACACCATCAACCACAAGTCCGGTATGGACCACACCACCTACGCCCACACCGGTGCCATGGTCAACGTGTACGCCATGGGTGTCGGCGCCGAGAAGTTCGGCGGTGTGTACGACAACACCGAGATCTACCACAAGCTGGCTGAGCTGACCAAGGTTCAGTAAGAGCGCCTGATTTTCCCACCTCACTACCTGCTCCACTTTTCCACAGCCAAGCCGCAAAATGTGCAAAACCCTCCCTGCCGCAAGCGCAAAGACTGCGCCCGGCAGGGAGGGTTTTGTTGTAATGACAACAAGAAAAGCAAGTAACCGCCACACGCTTCCCCAAGCGAACGGTCACTTGCTTTCTTTACTCTTAGGAACAAGCGATTGCCGGTAACGGGTAGCCGTTTGCCGACCAGCGCCTTTTCTACTTCTATTATAGCGCATCTGAGCCAATTGTCAATGCTGAATGCTTCATGCCTTCATTTCGGGAAAGCCCTCCAGCTTGGAGGTGCAGTGGGGGCAGCGCACAGCCTTGATGGAAATTTCGCTCTGGCAGTAGGGGCACACCTTGGTGGTGGGCTCCTCCGGTGCGGCGGGCGCTTCGGGCTTTTTGTGCAGGGAGTTGACGAATTTGATCACAATGAACAGCACAAAGGCCACGATGAGAAAGTTGATGATGGAGTTGACGAACTCGCCGATCTTGATGCTGGAGCCGCCCAGACCGATGACCACATCGGAAAAATCTGCCTTGAAGAACAGGCCGATCAGCGGGTTGATGATGTCCTCCACCAGCGCGGTGACGATGGCGGTGAAGGCACCGCCGATGACAACGCCCACTGCCATGTCCAGCACGTTGCCGCGCATGGCAAACGCTTTGAATTCTTCAAAGAACTTTTTGATGCCGCTTTTTTTCTCTTCCATAGATAACCTGCTCCTCCTTGTCCCCTTTTTTACCGCAAGGGGTTATTTTATTTTTATAATAGCGTATTGCGCGGCGATTTGCAAGAGTAAAGTGAACCGTTTTATGGAAAATAAAAGAGTCCCTCTCACGCGAAAAAATTCCCGCAGCGGCTGCTGCGGGAATTTTTGATTTATGCGCTTATGCTGCGGGCTGCTCTGCCGCTTGTTCGGCTGGCTGCTCGGCGGCGGGCTGGGGATCAGCAGTCACCGTAATGGTGCGGCTGATGCTGCCGCAGGAGTAGTTGCCCCCTGCCTTGGCGGTCTGGGTGTAGGTGCCGGGCTCGGTGGGCACGCCGTTTATTTTGCTGCTGAAGCACAGGAAGGTCTTTTTCTTGTAGGTGTAATTCACCTTGCCGTTTTCAGCCACCTGTCCGTCCGAGATCACCTTGGCGGTCAGATCGGCGTTTTGCAGCGCAGAGACGGTCATGCTGGCCGGGGTCTCAGCTGCCCAGCTCAGGCTGACGTTTTCGGTCTTGGGCTTGATCTTGAACATGGCAAAGCCGGCGGCGTTGATATCGCTGCTTTCCAGCGCGATGGCACCGGCAAAGTACTTGCCGCTGTCCTTGGGCTGCTCGTCCAGATAGATGCGGCTCAGCGCGCCCTCGGGCAGATACTTGCGGATCAGGCTCAGCGCCAGCTTCATGCCGTTGGAAACGTTTTTCACGGTAGTCAGGTAGCTGGCGGGGAGAAAGAAGCTGACGGTATCCATTACCGACACTACCTCGTCCGCGACCCGCAGCAGTACGCTGACATCGTTGCCGTCGATCAGCTGCTTAAGGTAGCTGTATACGTTGAATTCCTCGGTCTGATCCGGGGTCTGGGACATCTTTTTGGGCAGAGGGATCAGCTTAAGCAAAGTGCGCAGCTTATCCGAGATCATCAGGGTCACATAGCCGTAGGCTTCGCCGCTGGTGCCCAGCACCACAGCGATATACTGGGTGTTTTCGGGCCGGGTCTCCACCTCCAGCTTATAATCGGAACCATAGACAAGGTTGCCGGTCGCCCGGATGCGGATGTTGACGATATCATTTTCATCCTCTGCCGCGCTCAGCGCTGCGGCATCGGGCAGTTCCTCGCTGACAACAGCGGTGCTTTCCGGCTGCTGAGCTGCCGCCGAGGCGGGCATTGCCAGCACACCAAGCATCATGCTGACCGCGAGCAGGAGCGAGATCCATCGTTTGGCCTTCATACGAAAACCTCCTTTGTTGTTTGGTATCATACCCACATTTTACCGCAAAATAATCCTAGGGTCAATAACGGGATTCAAGCCGGGCGCATCACTCCCCGATATAGGTAAAGCGGGGCTTTGTAACGCCGTCCCGGGTCACGGTCTCCAGCCACATGGCAGCGGGGCGCACCCACAGCCCGCCCTCGCCGTACAGGGCGCGGTACACCACCATTTCCTCCTCGGTCTCGCTGTGGCGTGCCACGCCCAGCACCTGATATTCGTTGCCTTTAAAGTGGCGGTAGCGCCCGGGGCGCACCGGATATTGCAGTTCCTTCATAACTGTTCCCTTCTCTTTCTTCAAAAAAGGGCTGCTGCGCCGGGCGGGTGCAGCAGCCCACAAACCTTATATTATAAATATTACAGCGTGCTGTCCGTTCCATCGCCGGGGGTCTGCTCGGCAGAGTACAACAGCATCAGGTGGTTGGCCGAGGCTTCCAGCTGGCTCTTGGCCTGCCGCAGGGCAGCTTCCTCGGTCTCGTTCATCTTTTCGGGCTTATCCTTGCGCAGGCAGTGGCGCAGGTTGGCAAGGTCGGCCTTCACGCGGGCCTTTTCGTCCTTGTCCAGCTCTTTTTTGCACTTGGAAAGTGCTTCGTCCACCTTGTACGCCAGCACCTCGGCCTGATTGTGCAGATCCAAGCGCTCCTTGCGGCGACTGTCCTCGGCCTCATAGGCGGCGGCATCTGCCATAGCGCGCTGGATCTCGTTTTCGGAAAGGTTGGTGCTGCCGGTGATGGTGATGTTCTGCTCCCGCCCGGTGGCAAGATCCTTGGCGGATACCTTCACCACGCCGTTCACATCGATATCAAAGGTGACCTCGATCTGGGGCTTGGACGAGAAGCTTGCCCGGATGCCGTTGAGCTTGAACTTGCCAAGGGACTTATTGTCCCGCGCAAAATGGCGCTCGCCTTGCAGAACGTTGATCTCCACGCTGGTCTGCATGGGACGGGCGGTGGTAAAGATCTGGCTCTTGCGGGTGGGGATCATGCTGTTGCGGGTGATCAGCGGGGTGGCAACTCCGCCCAGCGTCTCGATGGACAAAGTCAGCGGGGTCACATCCATCAGCACCAGCCCCTGCGCTGCCGCACCGGTGGCACCCGCCAGCTTGCCGCCGCCCTGCAGCAGTGCGCCCTGTACCGCTGCGCCCATGGCAACGCACTCGTCCGGGTTCAGGCTGTGGCTTGGCTCCTTACCCAGCAGCTCCCGCACCTGCCGCTCCACGGCGGGCATCCGGGTGCTGCCGCCCACCAGCAGTACCTTGCCCAGCTGGCTTGCAGAGATGCCGGCATCCCGCAAAGCGTTCTGCACCGGGGTCACGGTGCGGGACAGCAGATCGCCGGTCATCATCTCGAACTGCGGGCGGGACAAAGCGATATCCAAGTGATGGGGCCCGTCCTTGCCCACCGTGATAAAGGGCAGGTTCAGCTGGGCAGAGGGCGCACTGGAAAGCTCCTTCTTGGCCTTTTCCGCCTCCTCCTTCAGCCGTCCCATGGCGGCAGGGTCGCGGGTCAGGTCGATGCGGTCAGACTTTTTGAACTCTGCCACAGCGTACTCCACGATGCGCTGGTCAAAGTCATCGCCGCCCAGATGGGTGTCGCCGCCGGTGGCCAGCACCGTAAAGGTGCCGTCCTCGATCTCGATGATGGACACATCAAAGGTGCCGCCGCCAAGGTCGTAGACAAGGATCTTCTGCGCAGCTTCGTTGTCCAGACCGTAGGCCACCGCAGCGGCGGTAGGCTCGTTGATGATGCGCAGCACGTTCAGCCCCGCAATGCGGCCTGCATCCTGCGTGGCCTTGCGCTGGCTGTCATCAAAATAAGCGGGCACGGTGATGACGGCTTCGGTGACAGGCTCGCCCAGATAGCTCTCGGCGTCCCGGCGGATCTTGGCAAGGATCATGGCGCTGATCTCCTGCGGGGCAAGGTCCTTGCCGTCAATATGCGCCCGGTAGTCCGAACCCATGTACCGCTTGATGCTGGAGATCGTGCGCCCGGAATTCGTGGCGATCTGGCGCTTGGCCGCGCCGCCCACCAGACGCTCGCCGTCCTTGGTAAAGGCCACCACGCTGGGGGTGGTGCGCTCGCCCTCTGCATTGGTGATGACCACAGGCTTGCCGCCCTCCACCACTGCCACACAGGAATTGGTCGTACCCAGATCAATGCCGATCACTTTGCTCATACTGTTTCCTCTGTTTCTTGTCCGCCGTGTCTGCGGGCTGTTTTTTTCCAGTCTATCTTACAGGACGGCTGTGACCTTTTTTTAGTCCAATTGTAAAGATTCTATGTTATATGCTGCCGGAGCCGTGGGCGGCTCGTGGGTCAGCTCATAGAGCAGCTGCTCGGCCTCCTGTAACCAGCGGTCGGCGTCCGGCTCGTGCTCCCGCTGCAAAATGGTAAAGGCCTGCTTTGCCTCTGCCGCCTGCGCCAGCGCCTTTTTGCGGGAGGTGTAGCGGGTCTCGTACTGCGCCAGCCGCAGGCAGACCCGGGGCGTATACTCGATATCCGGCACCGCTGCCGCGTTCTGCCGTGCCCGGCGGTACCACAGCAGTGCCTTGCCGTTGTCGCCCCGGGCGGCGCAGTCGTCGCCAAGGTTCAAAAGGGCGATGGGCTCACCGCTTTCGGCAGCGGCCTTCCACAGCTTGCGCGCCTGCGCAGCGCTTTTGGGCACGCCGCGTCCCTGATACAAGCACTCGCCCAGCAGCGATAGCCCGGCAGAACTGCCCTGCTCGGCGGCTTTCTGGTAGCACTCTGCCGCTGCCGCCCAGTGTCCGGCGCGGGCAGCTTCTTTCCCGGCCTCGGCCTCCTCTGCGCCGGGGCCCTCCGGGGTGTGGCCTGCGTGCAGCAGACCGTTGAGCAGCGCACCATCCAGCGAGGCGGAATTGCTCCACGGGTCCAGCACCACGCCGTCGATGCCCGGGGTGTCCAGCGCCAGCTGCATGGCCTGCTCCAAGGTGCGGTCAGCCATGGGGCGGCTGCCGGTGCTGCGGTCTGCACCGGCCGCTGCCACCGAGGTAAACAGCGGCAGCCAGCAGCGCCCCTTATCGTTGCGCAGCGTCCACAAGGCAAGGCCATCGGCCTTTTCTGCCGGGATGGGGTGCTCCATCCACGGGGCGGGCGCACCCTGCGCTGAAAGCGCCGTCTGCAGCGGCACAAGCACATGGGTCTCCAGCTCCAGCGCGTAATTCAAAGCGCTCATCAAAGACCAGAAGCTTTCCTCGTTCTGGCCTTTATACAGCCCCTGCACCGCCTGCTCGATGGCCGGGCAGCCGGTGCCGCGCGGGCTGTACACCGGTGCGGTGCGGCTGCGGCTGCTGCCCACCGGGCGGAAGCGTACCCCGCCGTCTGTTCGTCTTGCCATTGTGTTCACCATACTTCCCTATCAATCTCAGCTCTAGTATAACAGGATTTGGCAGCTTGTACAATGCAAAACGCAGCTGCGGCACTGGATTTTCAGGATACATCGCGTTATAATAAGGTGTATTTTGACCCCGAAGGAGGAATTTTTTTGAACCGGATGCTTGGCTACCTGAAGGGCTACAAGCGCGAAAGCGTGCTTGCACCGCTCTTTAAGATGCTGGAAGCCACCTTTGACCTGTTCGTGCCGCTTGTAATGGCGGATATCGTCAATGTGGGCATTGCAGCACATGACCTGCATTATATTCTGGTGCGGTGCGGCCTTTTGCTGCTGCTGGCTTTCATCGGCCTTACCTGCAGCCTGACCGCGCAGTACTTTTCCGCCAAGGCGGCGGTGGGCTACTCCACCGCGCTGCGGCACGCCCTGTTTGCCCATATCCAGAGCCTGAGCTTTTCAGAGATGGATACGCTGGGCACCAGCACCCTCATTACCCGCATGACCAGCGATGTCAATCAGGTGCAAAGCGGGCTCAACCTGTTTTTGCGCCTGTTCCTGCGCAGCCCCTTTGTGGTGCTGGGCGCCATGGTCATGGCCTTTACGGTCAACGCCCGGGCGGCGATGATCTTTGTAGTCACCATCCCGCTGCTCAGCGTGGTGGTGTTCGGCGTGATGGTGATCACCCGACCGCTGTATAAGACCGTGCAGACCCGGCTGGACCGAGTGCTGGGCCTGACCCGCGAGAACCTGACCGGCGTGCGCGTGGTGCGCGCCTTTGATAAGGAGCAGAGCGAGATCGACCGCTTTGAGGACGCCAACGCCCTGCTGACCGGGATGCAGCTGCATGTCGGCCACCTTTCGGCGCTGATGAACCCGCTGACCTATGTGCTCATCAACCTTGCCATCGTGGCGCTGCTGTACGTGGGCAGCATCGAGATCAACGTGGGCGGCATGGCGTCCGGCGATGTCATCGCGCTGGTAAACTACATGAACCAGATCCTTGTGGAGCTGGTAAAGCTGGCCAACCTCATCGTGCAGATCAGCAAGGCACTGGCCTGTGCAGGCCGCGTGCAGGCGGTGCTGGATACCAAACCCGGCATGACCTTCCCGGCAAAGCTGCTGGGCGAGGTTGCCGCCGACAAGACCGGCGATGCCGTGCGCTTTGACCATGTAGGCCTGACCTACGCCGGGGCGGGCGCATCCAGCCTGACCGACATCAGCTTTACCGCCAAAAAGGGCCAGACCATCGGCGTCATCGGCGGCACCGGCAGCGGCAAATCCAGCCTTGTGAACCTTATCCCGCGCTTTTACGATGCCACCGAGGGCAGCGTGGAGATCTTTGGCCGCCCGGTGGCCAGCTACCCCCGGGACGCCTTGCGCGGCAGGGTGGCGGTGGTCATGCAGAAGGCGCAGCTCTTCGGCGGCACTATCCGCTCCAACCTTTTGTGGGGCAATAAAAACGCCACCGATGCCGACCTGTGGGCAGCACTGGAAACGGCACAGGCCGCAGATTTTGTGCGTGCAAAGCCCCTTGGGCTGGACGAGCCGGTGGAGCAGGGCGGACGCAATCTTTCCGGCGGACAGAAGCAGCGGCTCACCATCGCCCGTGCGCTGGTGGGCAAGCCGGACATTCTGATTTTGGATGACAGCGCCAGTGCGCTGGACTACGCCACCGACGCCGCCCTGCGCAAGGCACTGGCGGCGCTGCCCGGGGCACTGACCGTGTTCATCGTCAGCCAGCGTGCCGCCAGCTTGCAGCACGCTGACCAGATCTTAGTGCTGGATGACGGCCATCTGGTGGGCATCGGCACCCACAGCGCCCTGCGCAGCAGCTGCCCGGTGTACGAGGAGATCTACGAGAGCCAGTTCAAGAAAGGGGAGGCAGAAGCATGAGTGCAAAAGCAAAAAACAAGCTGACCCCGCAGCAGCGCAAGGCCACCCTGAACCGGGTGCTGCACAAGATCCGTCCGTACAGCGCCTTTGTGGTGTGCAGCCTGCTGGTGGCGGCGGTCAGCGTAGCCGCTCAGCTGTATATCCCCATCCTGTGCGGCGATGCCATTGATAAAATGCTGGGCAAGGGCAATGTAGACCTTGCCGGGGTGCTGCGCATTGCAGTGAGCATTCTGGTGGTTGCCGGTGTGGCCGCCCTTGCGCAGTGGCTTTTGAGCGTGTGCAACAACCGCATCACCTTCTCGGTCAGCCGTGATCTGCGCAACGAGGCGCTGCGCAAGATCCAGACCCTGCCGCTGTCCTATCTGGACAGCCACCCCTCCGGCGATATCGTCAGCCGCATGGTGGCGGATGTGGACACCTTTGCGGACGGCCTGCTGATGGGCTTTACCCAGCTGTTCTCCGGCATCCTGACCATTTTTGGCACATTGCTGTTCATGCTGCGGGAGAACGTGCCCATCACGCTGGTGGTAGTGTGCATCACCCCGCTGAGCCTTGTGGTGGCGGGCTTTCTGGCAAAGCGCAGTTACGGCTACTTCCAGAGCCAGAGCACCGTCCGCGGCAAGCAGACCGCGCTGGTCAACGAGATGATCGAAGGCCAGAAGGTGGTGCAGGCCTTTGGCCATGAAGCAGAGAGCCTTGCCGCCTTTGACGAAGTGAACGGACAATTACAGGACGTGAGCCTGAAGGCCATCTTCTTCTCCAGCCTGACCAACCCCGCCACCCGCTTTGTGAACAACATCGTGTACGCGGGCGTAGGGCTTGTGGGTGCGCTGTACGCCGTGCGCGGCGGCATCACCATCGGTCAGCTGAGCGTCTTTTTAAGCTATGCCAACCAGTACACCAAACCCTTCAACGAGATCTCGGGCGTGGTCACCGAGCTGCAGAACGCACTGGCCTGCGCCGCCCGGGTGTTTGAACTGCTGGACGCCGAAGATCAGGTGCCGGAGGCTGAAAACGCCGCCGCATTGCAGCCGGACGGCCATGTGCAGCTGCAGGATGTGTCCTTCCGCTATCTGCCCGACCGTCCGCTCATCGAAGGGCTCTCGCTGGACGTGCAGCCCGGCCAGCGCATCGCCATCGTAGGCCCTACCGGCTGCGGCAAAACCACCCTCATCAACCTGCTGATGCGGTTCTATGATGTGAACAGCGGCAGCATCAAGGTGTCCGGCACCGATATCCGGGATGTGACCCGCGCCTCCCTGCGCGGCAGCTACGGCATGGTGCTGCAGGACACCTGGCTGCGTGCCGGCACGGTGCGGGAGAACATTGCCTACGGCAAGCCGGACGCAACCATGGATGAGGTGATCACCGCCGCCAAGGCTGCCCACGCCCACAGCTTTATCCGCCGCCTGCCCGAGGGCTACGATACCGTCATTGCAGAGGACGGCGGCAACATCAGTCAGGGACAAAAGCAGCTGCTCTGCATCGCCCGCGTGATGCTCTGCCTGCCGCCCATGCTGATCCTGGACGAGGCCACCTCCTCCATTGATACCCGCACCGAGGTGCGCATCCAGAAGGCCTTTGCCCGCATGATGCAGGGGCGCACCAGCTTTATCGTGGCACACCGCCTTTCCACCATCCGGGAGGCAGACGTCATCCTTGTCATGAAGGACGGCCACATCGTGGAGCAGGGCAATCACGACCAGCTTCTGGCGCAGGGCGGCTTCTACGCCAAGCTCTACAACAGCCAGTTCGAAGGCGTGCAGACCTGAGGATGCTGTTGTATCCTATCCAATCTGTAATAGCAAGCGACGAAAATTCGTTTTGTTGAATAAAACAAGCCAAGTGGGCACTCATTCATAGAATGTTAATAATATATTAACATTCAGTACACCACTTTTCGGTATACATAGGGCAACAAAGGCGCGCAGTGCGCCGAACCCCCGCCAAAAAGGGCAAAAAAGCGCAGACCGCTGTGGTGTGCGGCGGTCTTGGAAATGCCCTTGGTACAGGAAAGGAAACGTTACTTATGAAAATTGGTTTTTGGGAACTTATCGTCATCGTCATCGTGGCGTTTGTGTTCATCGGCCCGGACCAGCTGCCTGTCTACGCAAAGAAGATCGGCAAGATGCTCCGCGAGCTGAAAAAATACACCGGCGCTGCCTCTGAAGAGATCCAGAAGAACGTGGTGGAGCCGCTGAACGAAATTCAGGCACCCCTGAAGGAGGCTGTTGCCCCCCTGACCGATATCAAGAAGGATATCGACAGCAGTATGCGGGACGTGACCAAGAGCTTTACCGGCATTGGCAAGACCAGCAAAGAGGAAGCTGCCAAGAAGCAGGCTGAGACCGAGGAGGTCACCGACCTGACTGAGGATGCCGTGGAGGAGCTGCCCGAGCAGCCCGCCGAAGCCCCGGCTGAAACTGCTGAAACTGTGGAGGCTCCCGCTGAAAAGCCGGAGCAGCCCGCTGCCGAGGCCGCACAGCCCGCCGCTGAACCGGTAGCTGAGCCTGTGCAGGAAGCCCCTGCCGCAGCCGAAGAGGCTGCCGAAGCTGCACCCGCTGAGGAAGCAAAGGTGTAAGCGCCCCTACTTATTGATGGATGCACCCGCGCCCGCGGTTGCCAGATACATTCTGTAATACGCCCGCCATGCGGCGCGGCAAGAAAAAGGAGAACTTTATTATGCGTATTGGTACTAATGAGCTGCTGATCATTCTGGTTGTCGTTCTGCTGATCTTTGGACCCAAGAACCTGCCGAAGCTGGGCAAGATGTTCGGTAAGACCATCAATGGCTTCAAGAAGGGCATGGAGGACGAGGACGCCGAGCAGTCCGAGGAGACTGTAAAGAAGGCTGATAAGAAGGACGAAGACGAGGAGTAATTGTGGCTACAAACAAAAAGCGCAAAAAGAAAGCCGAAGTCATGGCAGAGGACGGCAGCATGACGCTGACCGGCCATCTGAAAGAACTGCGGAACCGGCTCATCATCTGCGCGGTGGTGTTTGTGGTGGGCGTAGTGGTCTCGCTGGCGTATGCAGACCGTCTGATCGATCTGCTTACCGCCATGGGCCGCGACTATTACCAGTTCGTGTCCATTGCCCCGCAGGAAAAACTGATGCAGTATTTCCGGGTGTCCATTCTGGCCGGTGTGGTGGTAACGGTGCCTGTGGCCTTTTACAACATCTACGCCTTTGCAAAGCCGGGTCTGAAAAAGAGCGAGAGCACCTTTTTCAAGCTGGTCATGCTGCTGGGTCTGATCCTGTTCTGCGTGGGCGTGCTGTTTGCCTATAAGCTCATGATGCCGTTCATGCTGCGGTTCCTCAGCACCGGCATCGAGGGTGCTGAGTACATCCAGACTACCACCAGTATC
Organism: uncultured bacterium; assembly: GCA_905215595.1. Taxonomy (GTDB): domain Bacteria; phylum Bacillota; class Clostridia; order Oscillospirales; family Ruminococcaceae; genus Faecalibacterium. The sequence continues at coordinate 8,345 of CAJMQZ010000034.1, read as the reverse complement.
GAGAGCTACGTCAACCTCTGCCTGACCATGTTCATCATCTTTGGCTGCGTGTTCGAGATGCCGCTGATCACCATCATCCTTTCCAAGATGGGCATCATCAACCCGCAGATCCTCAAGCAGGTGCGCGGCGTGGCCATCGTGGTCATCTTCTTCATCGCTGCTGTGGTCACCCCGCCGGACATCGTGTCCCAGTGCATGGTGGCTATCCCCATGGTGCTGCTGTACTTTGTCAGCATCTTCCTGAGCGGCATCTTCTATAAGCCGCACGATACGGACGACGAGGACGAGGAAGAAGAGGAGAGCAAGGACTGATTCCGCTTCCGCTCCGGTTTTCATCAACTGAATCAAACGCCGCTGCACAGCCGTGCAGCGGCGTTTCTTGTTGGCACCCATTCCCCTGCCGCACAAAACAAAAGCTGCCGCACAGCTTTGTGCAGCAGCCTATGAGGAAATAAAGGAGAAACGCAGGTTCAAAAAAGATTATTTGCCCAGATGCCAGATATCGCGGTCGTACTCGGCAATGGTGCGGTCAGAGGAGAACATGCCAGCCTTGGCAATGTTCACAAGGCACTTACGCCGCCAGCCCGTGTGGTCGCAGGCGTAATCGTTGAGGGCCTGCCCCTTGCGCACAACGTAGGCATTGAAGTCCGGCAGGGTCTGGAACCAGTCCTTGTGGATCAGCTCGTCATGCAGGCGGGTCAGGTTTTCGGCATGACCGGCGGCCAGCATCTCCGGGCCGGTGAGGAAACTGATGGCGCGGCGGATGTTGGCATCGCCCTCCACCCACTGGGCAGGGTCGTAATCGCCCACGGCGTAGCGGTGGATGACCTGATCGGAGGTCTGGCCGAAGATATAGATGTTCTCCTCGCCCACCTGCTGGCTGATCTCCACATTGGCACCGTCCATGGTGCCCAGCGTCAGCGCGCCGTTCAGCATGAACTTCATGTTGCCGGTGCCGGAAGCTTCCTTGGAGGCAAGGCTGATCTGCTCGGACAGGTCGCAGGCGGGGATCAGCTTTTCGGCGGCGGTGACGTTGTAGTTCTCCACGAACACCACCTGCAGCCACTTGGACACTTCCGGGTCTGCGGCAATGACCTTGGACAGGGTCAGCAGCGCATGGATGATGTCCTTTGCAATGGTGTAGGCAGGTGCCGCCTTGGCACCGAAGATGCTCACCAGCGGAGCAGCGGGCAGGTGCCCGGCCTTGATCTCGTAGTACTGATGGATGAGGTACAGCAGGTTCAGCTGCTGGCGCTTGTACTCGTGCAGACGCTTGGACTGGATATCGAACACAGCATCGGTGTTCACGCTTACCTTCTGGGTGCGCAGCAGCCAGTCTGCCAGTGCTTCCTTGTTGGCCTTTTTCACAGCGGTCAGCTGCTCCAGCACAGCTTCGTCGTCAGCAAAAGCCAGCAGCTTTTCCAGCTCGGTGGCATCCTTACGGAAGCCGGAGCCGATGTGCTGTTCCAGCGCGGCGGTCAGGCGGGGGTCGCATTCCAGCAGCCAGCGGCGGAAGGTGATGCCGTTGGTCTTATTGTTGAACTTTTCCGGGTACAGCTCGTAGAAGCCGTGCAGCTCGGAATTTTTCAAAATCTCGGTGTGCAGCGCTGCCACGCCGTTGGTGGAGTGGGTGAAGTGGATGTCCATGTGGGCCATGTGCACCCGGTCGTCCTTGTCGATGATGGCAAGGCTCTCGTCCTTGGTGCGGGTGCGGGCCAGTGCGTCCAGCTTTTCGATAATGGGCATCAGCTGGGGCACCACGGTATCCAGATAGGCGCGGGGCCACTTTTCCAGCGCTTCGGCCAGAATGGTGTGGTTGGTGTAGGCGCAGGTCTTTGTGACGATCTTTACGGCTTCCTCAAATTCGATGCCCTTTTCGCCCAGCAGCCGGATCAGCTCCGGGATGACCATGCTGGGGTGGGTGTCGTTGATCTGGATGGCGGCGTAGTCGGCCAGATCATGGTAATCGCAGCCCCGGGCGGCACACTCGGCCAGAATGAGCTGGGCACCGGCAGAGACCATCAGGTACTGCTGGTACACCCGCAGGCGGCGGCCTGCCTCATCGGAATCGTCCGGGTAGAGGAAGAGGGTCAGGTTCTTGTCGATGGCAGTTTTATCGAAGGCAATGCCGTCGTGGACGATGCTCTCATCGATGGTGTCAAGGTCAAACAGGTTCAGGGTGTTGGTGCGGCCCTCGTAGCCGGTGACCGCCAGCTTGTACAGCCGGGCAGTGTATTCCTTGCCCGCCAGCTCCACCGGGTAGGTGATGTCGGTCTTTTCTGCCCAGCTGTGGGCGGTGAGCCACGGGTCGGGCTTTTCGTTCTGCACGCCGTCCTCAAAGGACTGGTGGAACAGGCCGAAGTGATACCGCAGGCCCACGCCGTCGCCGGGCAGGTTCAGCGTTGCCAGAGAGTCGAGGAAGCAGGCAGCCAGACGCCCCAAGCCGCCGTTGCCCAGAGAAGGCTCCGGCTCTACCTCTTCAATATCGGAAAGGCGCTTTCCGGCAGCAGCCAGCGCAGACCGGGCTTCATCGTACAGCCCCAGATTGATGAGGTTGTTGGACAGCAGCTTGCCAATGAGAAATTCGGCGCTGATATAGTACAGCTTACGCCCGGTGACCGGCTGCACGCGGTCGGCGCTCTTCTGCCGCACCAGTTCCAGCAGTGCCAGATACAGCTCCTGATCGGTGCAGTCTGCCAGCAGCTTGCCGGTGATACTCTGTAACGTTTCGGTAAAGCTCATAAAAGCATCCTCCTTTGCTAGGGTGTATCTGAAAAGTCGAAAATTCAGTCTATTTCTTTGTTTTCAGATACACCTTGCGGAAAACAGGTTTGACATCTGTACCTCAAGATATACCACATAGAACGATCAAAATCTTGCCTAAAAAGTGCAAACTATGGTACAATCCTATCATCGGAGGTGAGACGATGCAAAATCAGGCTTCTTTGCAGGAGACAAAACAGCACGGAGCCGTGCGCTTTCCGTTCAATCTGTACCCCTGCACCATTCCGGGGGATTTTCAGCAGGTGGCACTCCACTGGCACGAGAGCATGGAGCTCGTCTTTATCAAGCAGGGCATGGGGCTGGTACAGGTGGGCGTGGTGACCTACCCGGCCTACCGGGGGGATATCTTTCTCTTTGCCCCGGGCACGCTCCACGCGCTGCGGCAGGCAGAGGGACAGCGCATGGAATACGAAAATATCATCTTTGAGCCGGAGCTTCTGGGCGGCGCAGAGGATCTTTGCGCCGAGAAATATCTGCTGCCGCTGCAAAGCGGGCGGCTTTCGCTGCCGGTGCGTCTGACCCCGAACGATTTGTGCTATCTGCAAGCCGCCGCCTGCCTGCGGGAGCTGGAGGATGCCAACCGCGCCAAGCGCCCCGGCTACGAGCTGCTGGTAAAAGGGGCGCTGCTGCGCTTTCTTGCCCTGCTCATTGCGCAGGGCAGGCAGTGTCTCCCCACCGAAACCGCCGACACCCAGCGGCTGAAAACCGTGCTGCAATGGCTTTCGGCGCATTATGCCGAGCCGCTCCGGGTGGCGGATGCCGCCGGGGTCTGCTCCTTCAGCACCAGCCACTTCATGCGCTGGTTCCGGCAGATGACCGGGCAGAGCTTTATTGCCTTTCTGAACGAGTATCGGCTGAACACCGCCGCCGAGGCGCTGCGAACCACCGATGAGACCGTGCTGACCATCGCCTCCCGGTGCGGATTTGAAAACCTTTCCTATTTTAACCGGGCGTTCAAGGCGCATTTCGGCATGACCCCCCGGGACTACCGGAAAAAATAAGCAGAGCGCTTGACAGCTGCGGCTGTATGGCGTATGATGTGGGCAGCGGCTTTTCCCGGAGCGAAGAGTTAGCCGAATCTAACTATTATTTTATAAGATATTCCTGAAAGAAGGTATAATCATGATCCAGACGACCGTAGAAGTAGGCGGCATGGCGTGTTCCATGTGCGAAGCCCATATCAATGACGCCGTGCGCAGTGCGTTTCCTGTGGATAAAGTCTCGTCCTCCCACGCCAAGGGCAAGACCGTGATCCTTTCCAAGGAGCCGCTGGACGAAAACGCACTCCGCGCCGCCATTGAAGCCACCGGGTACCATGTGGGCACCATCCACAGCGCACCGTATGAAAAGAAGGGGCTGTTCTCCTTTTTCAAAAAGTGATATGGCCCCCCGTGTCCAGCCTTATCGACAAAAATAAGGCGCAATACTGATATCAACCAACTATTCTTCTTTTCACCTCTTTTTTGTTTTCCACCCACAGAGAAATACCCCCGGCAGCCGTTGCGGTTGCCGGGGGTATTTCTGTATCTTTAGATTTGCACTCGGCTTTAGTGGACAAAGCCCACGAACACCGGGCAGAGCACGGCAGTCAACACACCTGCTACGGCGATGGAAAGGCCGCTCATGGCACCTTCCACCTCGCCCATCTGCAGCGCCTTGCTGGTGCCCACGGCATGGGCTGCCGTGCCAAGACCCACGCCCTTGGCGATGGGGTCGGTGATGTGGAACACCTTGCACACGGTCTCGGCCAGCAGTGCGCCCACGATGCCGGTCACGATGACGATGGCACCGGTCAGGGCGGCAATGCCGCCCAGCTCTGCGGCCACGTCCATGCTGATGGCAGTAGTCACCGACTTCGGCAGCAGGGTGGCGTACTGCTCCTTGGTCAGATCCATTGCCAGCGCCAGTGCAAAGGCGCTGCCCAGACTGACCAGCGTGCCCACCGAGATGCCCGCGATGATGGCGGGCGCGTTCTTTTTGAGCAGATCCAGCTTTTCATACAGCGGGATGGCCAGCGCCACCGTGGCGGGCAGCAGCAGATAGCTTACCGGTGTTGCGCTGGTCTTGTAGTCCCCATAGGGGATATTGCACACCGACAGAAAAATGATGACAAAAATACTGCCCAGCAGCAGCGGGTTAAAGATGGCCTTGCCGGTCACTCGGTTGATGAGCACACCCAGCCCAAAGGCCGCCAGCGTAAGCAGCACGCCCCACGCTGCCGAGCCGGTCAGAAAATCATTCAGCAGTTCCGTCATGTTCAGCCTCCTTTTTGCTGCGGGCGGTCAGCGCCTGCGTGGTGCGGCCTGCGGCCGCCATCACCAGCACCGTCACCGGCAGAATGGCGATCAGGATGGGCAGCAACAGCTGCCCCATCTCTGCCCACAGCTCCATGATACCCGCAGCGGCGGGCACGAACAGCAGCGGAAAAATACCGGTCAGGTAGGTGCCGGTCTCCTTGACCTGCTCCAGCTTTACAACCCCAGTGATCATGGCTGCCAGCAGCAGCACCAGACCGTACACGCTGGCAGGCACCGGCAGCGGCAGTACCGCGTGCAGCACCTCGCCCAGAAAACAGAACGCAAGAATGCGCCCGAACTGAAAAATATACTTCGTGTCAGAACTCCCCTTTCTGGTCTTATAAACGTACAGACAACGGGCTTTTGCCCGGAATTTTCTGTCTCACGCAAAGTAAAAGTATACCGCGGACTGCCCGCTCCATCAACCGTAAATCTTGCCAAGAAGTTCTGCACCTTTTGCGCAGAACTGTACAAAAAAGCGCACCGGTGCAGTTCCGATGCGCAAGCGAATCATATTTTCATTAAGCCGAAAACGCCGGACGCACCTTCTCAGGTGAAATGCCCTCCTGCGCAGCGCGTTCGCGCTCGTAGGTCACCCGTGTTACTTCTGTAATAAACGCTTTTTCCTTTTCGTCTGCCGTTGCCCAGTCGATACGGAACTTGCGGCACATTTCAAAAAGGATTTCATAATACTGCTTATCGTTCCCCGCATCCTTCATATAAGCACTGCACAGATTTTCTTTCATGTTCATCCCTCATTTCAAATAACTGAAAAAAATGTGTTTTGCCGCTTCGCCCTGTATCAAGAATCGCGGTGCGCCGCCATCAAAAGCAGGCAGTTCTATCCCGCCAAAGTCACCCTGATAATGGGCGGCCAGCGCATCCGTTTTTGCTTCCAGTATCACATCTCCGCCAAAACCATGATCTATTGACAGCTTTATGCCGTAAGCGATCATCAGTTTTCCAATTCCACTGTACTTACGTTTTGCACCTGCCAATGTCGGATTGCTCTCCGGCTGGCTTTCCATATAAACGACCCGGACAACGAGAGCTCTTTCCAACACCTCATACATTCCCAGTGCAATCAGTTCTCCGTCTGCCGTTTCCACTGCATATTTTTCATAAAGGGACGTCTCAATATACTCGCTCGTCCAGTCTGTCTGCCAGACTGGTTTTCTTTTTGTTCTTTCTGCATCTAATCGCTGCATCATCCGAATGATGACCGATATTTTGTTTCCGTCTTTTAATTCGATATAAGGTTCAAAAATCATCGTATCACCTTCCATTTACAGTTTATCATTTTAACGAAAAGGTTGCAAGTGTTCTTCCTATAAAAAAGCGCACCGGTGCAATTCCGGTGCGCAAGGGTCAGATCACATAATCGTTGCCGGCCTGATCCGGCAGGGCAAGGTCTGCCAGTGTGATCTTGCCGAAGTAGTCCGAGATCAGATCGTTGAGTCCCTTCCACATCTCGTAGGTGCGGCAGTTGGCCATCCGGGCGCAGGCAGAGGCGCCGGGGGTCAGGCAGCTTACCGGGGCAAGACTGCCCTCGGTGAGCATCAGGATCTCGCTTACGGTGTACTGATCCGGGCTGCGGGTCAGCCGGTAGCCGCCGCCCTTGCCGCGCAGCCCCTCCAGAAAGCCGTTTTGCACCAGTACCTTGAGGATGTTCTCCAGATACTTTTCCGAGATCTCCTGCCGGGCGGCAACTTCCTTTAAGGGAACATATTTTTCAGACTGATGCTCCGCGAGGTCGATCATCACCCGCAGCGCATAGCGTCCTTTGGTCGAAACGATCATGATCCGTACTTCCTTCCGGTTAAATTTTATTATAACCCATTATACAACAGGGTAAGTCACTTTTCAATCCCACTTTTTTCAAAAAACCCCTTGACAAGCATGGAAAACAGGGCTATAATGCCATCAAACCCACAAACAATGTTGGTTAAAAGGTTTAGAGGGAATCACAGCCGGACACACCGGCGCAAGACAGGGCTACACACCCCGTAACGATATCAGAAAGAGGGACAAGTATTATGAGCAAGATCTATACCGCCGCAGATCAGTTGATCGGTCACACCCCGCTGCTGGAGCTCAGCCATATTGAAAAGGAAGAGCAGCTGCCCGCCCACGTTATCGCCAAGCTGGAGTACTTCAACCCCGCCGGTTCGGTGAAGGACCGCATTGCCAAAAAGATGATCGACGATGCCGAGGCCAAGGGCCTGCTGAAGGAAGGCTCCGTCATCATCGAGCCCACCTCCGGCAACACCGGCATCGGTCTGGCTGCCGTGGCAGCTGCCAAGGGCTACCGCATCATCATCGTGATGCCCGAAACCATGAGCGTGGAGCGCCGCCAGCTGATGAAGGCTTACGGTGCAGAGCTGGTGCTGAGCGAGGGTGCCAAGGGCATGAAGGGTGCCATTGCCAAGGCCGATGAGCTGGCAAAGGAGATCCCCAATTCCTTTATCCCCGGCCAGTTCGTGAACCCCGCCAACCCGCAGGCACACATCGAGACCACCGGCCCCGAGATCTGGGAGGATACCGATGGTAAGGTAGATATCTTTGTGGCAGGCGTTGGCACCGGCGGCACCGTGACCGGCGTAGGCAAGTACCTCAAGAGCAAGAATCCCGATGTCAAGGTGGTGGCTGTTGAGCCCGCTTCCTCCCCTGTGCTGAGCAAGGGCACTGCCGGCGCACATAAGATCCAGGGCATCGGCGCTGGCTTTGTGCCGGACGTGCTGGACACCACCGTCTATGATGAAATCATCGCCGTGGAGAACGACGATGCCTTTGCCACCGGCCGTCTGATCGGCCACAAGGAAGGCGTGCTAGTGGGCATCTCCTCCGGTTCTGCCGTCTGGGCTGCCATCCAGCTGGCAAAGCGCCCGGAGAACGCCGGCAAGAACATCGTTGTTCTGCTGCCCGATACCGGCGACCGCTACCTGTCCACCCCGCTGTTTGCGGAATAATCCCCAAAAAACTCTCCTCTCCCGCTCTGCACCCCGCAGGGCGGGAGTTTTTGTTATACCCCCTCAGGCTCACTTCGTTCGCCAGCTCCCCCAAGGGGACGCCAACCCTCTCAGTCATCGCTGCGCGATGCTAGCTCCCCCGAAGGGGGAGCTTTTTGCGGTGGCGGCAAGCTTTCTTATTGCACCTGAAGCTTTTGCAACAGGGCTAACGGCGTGCGCCCTCTCAGTCACCTACGGTGACAGCTCTCCCAAAGGGAGAGCCAAGTGCACTTCCAGACAGTTTCTCGTTTCTCCT
>CAJMQZ010000033.1 GCA_905215595.1 uncultured bacterium | reverse complement strand
ACAGCAGTTTCGACTGCGAAGCCTACGACTGCGGTTTTGCCGTGCCCAATTTTGCCCCGGGCTATGAGGAATGCACTGAGGACGGCCTTGCCACCGCCAGCTGCGACACCCTGCGCTGCACCGTGCGCGGCAGGGGAGAAGCCGTGGTCATCGGCTGCGACCCCAACACCAGCCTGTACTTCACCAACGTCCATCTGCCTGCCGTGAAGTACCACATCCCCAAGGGGCACACAGAACTGGACACCGAGGTCTTTGACGAAGCGGACTGATGTCGCTTCTTTCCAGAAAAACAGTCGTTTTGTGCGGCTGTTTTTCTTATATCCTGTGCTATAATAAAAGCAGAAAATGCTGCGAGGTGACATGTATGCCTTTGAATCATCCCATTACCCCGGCGCTTCTGGCCGACCCGGAAATTTTCCAGCAGAATCGTCTGCCCTTCCATGCCCACTTTGCCGACCAGACCAGCCCCGAACTGCCCCTGACCGTCAGCTTAGACGGCGAGTGGAACTTCCGCTATGCGGAAAACCTGACTGCTCCTTTCTCGGACTGGGATACCCTGACCGTGCCGGGCTTCATCCAGATGCAGAGCCTGCAAAAGCCCGGCCAGCCCTACGGCACGCCCCATTACGTCAACACCCAGTACCCGTGGGACGGCCACGAAAAGCTGCACCCCGGTCAGATTCCGCAGGATTATAACCCCATCGGGGAGTATCAGCGCAGTTTCACTCTGCCGGAAAGCTGGGCAAGCTGCTATCTGCGGCTGAACGGTGCGGACAGTGCCGCCGCCGTCTGGTGCAATGACGTTTACATCGGCTACACCGAGGATGCCTTTACTCCCGCTGAATTTGACATGACCGCCGCCGTCCACCCCGGCGAAAATACTCTGACGGTGCAGGTGTACCGTTTCTCCTCCGGCAGCTGGCTGGAAGATCAGGATTTCTGGCGCATGAGCGGCTTATTCCGGTCGGTGGAACTGTTCACAAAACCGGAGCTTCACCTTGAGGACGTCTTTGTGAAGCAGAGCTTTGCAGATGATTTTTCCAGCGCAACTGTCACCTTTGATTGCAAGGTCAGCGGCGCGGGAACGGTGTCGGTGGTGTTTGATGGCGAGGAGCAGTCCGCCGAGGTGGGCGAGCCTGCCGAATACGACAGCGGCGTGGTGTTTGGCAAAGGCGAAGCCGACCCGGACGTGGGAGAGGACGTGCAGGATGTCTCCTTCACCTTTACGGTGGAGCACCCCGCCCTGTGGAGCGCCGAACAGCCGAACCTGTACGAGGCAGAAATCGCCCTGCTGCGCGAGGGCGCTCTCGTGGAGCGCACCGGCCTGAAAGTCGGTCTGCGCAAATTTGAACGGAAAGACCGCCAGATGCTTTTGAACGGCAAGCGCATCGTGTTCAAGGGCGTCAACCGCCATGAGTGGAGCTGCCGCACCGGCCGCACCGTCAGCCGGGAAGAGATGCTGTGGGATGTAAAGAACCTCAAGGCCCACAACGTCAACGCCGTGCGCACCAGCCACTACCCGGATGACCCGTATTTCTTGCAGCTCTGCGATGAATACGGTCTGTATGTCATCGGGGAGACGAATCTGGAGAGTCACGGCACATGGCAGAAGCTGGGTGCGGACGGCTCGGACAAATGGACGCTGCCCGGTGCCCGGCCGGAGTGGCGGGAGAATGTGCTTGCCCGGGCCGAAGCCATGCTGGAACGGGACAAAAACCACCCGGCCATCCTCATTTGGTCTTGCGGCAACGAGAGCCACGGCGGCAAGACCCTGTGGGAGATGAGCGAATATTTCCGCCGCACCGACCCCAGCCGCCTTGTGCACTACGAGGGCATTTTCTGGAACCGGGAATACCCTGCCACCTCCGATATGGAAAGCCAGATGTACACCCCGGTGGCAGACATTAAAAAGTTTCTGGCAGAGCACCCGGAAAAGCCCTTTATCATGTGCGAGTACAGCCACGCCATGGGCAACTCCAACGGCGGCATCACCGACTACACCGAGTACGCCTACGAAGAGCCGCTGTATCAGGGCGGGTTCATCTGGGAGTACATGGACCACGGCATCGCGGTCACTGACCCGGACGGAAAGCCCGGCTTTGCCTACGGCGGCGACTTTGGCGACCGCCCCACCGACCGGGAATTCTGTGTGGACGGCCTTGTGCTGCCCGACCGCCGCAATACTCCCAAGATGGATGCGGTCAAGGAGGCCTACGCACCGCTGAAAATCACCCTGACCGACACCGAAGCCGTGATTGAAAACCGGAACCTCTTTACCGACCTGAGCGCCTACGACCTTGTGTTTGCATCCTCGGTCAACGGCAAGCCGGAGCGCCGCGCGGTGCTGCGGGCAGACTGCGCACCCGCTAAAACCGTGCACATCCCGTTCCCGTTCGCTCTGCCGGAGGCTGGGCTTGCCTGCATGACCGTTGCCGCTGTGCAGCGGGCTGCAAAGCCCGGCATTCCGGCGGGCTATGAAGCCGCTTTTGGGCAGGTATGGCACAACCACGCCGAAGCACGGCTCACCGCTGCCGCGCCGGAATTGGTGGAGATGGACTGCAACATCGGCGTGAAGGGCGAGGGCTTCGAGTATATTTTCGGCCGCGGCAAGGGGCTGGTGTCCATCCGGTATAATGGCGTGCAGCTGCTGGACGATACCGTGCGCCCCAACTTCTGGCGTGCACCCACCAACAACGACGAGGGCTGCGCAGAGCCGTTTGCATTTGCCTTCTGGAAAACCGCCGGTCTCTACGCCCGGTGCGATAACCTGACTGCCGAAGCAAAGGATGAGTTCGTCACCGTCCGCGCAAACTACACCCTGCCAGATGGGCAGACGCTGCCCATTGATTTTGCCATCGACGGCGCAGGCCGCTGCGACATCACCATGACATGGCAGGGCGCGCGCACTGAGCTGCCGGAGTTCGGTCTGCTCTTCCCGCTGCGGCGGGAGCTGACAGAGGTCTCCTATCTGGGTCTTGGCCCCCGGGAGACCGCTGCCGACCGCACCGCAGGCGGCAAGATGGGCGAGTGGAGCTACAATATCCGGCAGGACTTTGCCCAGAACAGCCCGGTCTATCCGCAGGAGTGCGGCAGCCGCACCGACGTGTACCGCGCAGCGGTCACCGGCAACATCCCGGGCATCTGCTTTGCAGGGGACGGCATGACCTTCTCGGCGCTGCCCTACACGCCCCATGAGCTGGAAAATGCCCGCCACCTCTACGAACTGCCCCGGGACGACAACAAGACTGTCGTGCGTTGCGCTGCCTTCCAGCGCGGCGTGGGCGGCGACAACAGTTGGGGCGCAAAACCCCATGCGGATGCCTGCTTTGCGGTGGAAAAGGGCATGACCTTTGCATTTACCATCCAGAAGCAAGGATAAATAGCTTTTTGACCAAAGCGGTGGGTACCGTAAGGACTGCTGCTTTGGTCTTTTTTGCTTTTGCGGGGATTTTTGCGCCCGATTTTTTACAAAAAATTCACGCGGGCAGGGTTGCCGCCGCATACCGGATGTGCTATGATGAGGTGCAAAATTTGAAGCGGAGCGATGGATTTTGATTTGTCGAGCTCGCGGAATCAGGAGGAACTACCCATGCAGAAGAATTATGTACAGGAAATTCTGAGCATCATTCACAGCGGTCTGCCCAAGGCAGAGCTGGCCGAAAAACTGTCGGATTACCATGAAAAGGATCTGGCAGATGCGTTGGAGGCACTGACCCCCGCCGAACGACAATCGCTCTATTCCATTCTTGGCGTGGATACCGTTGCCGAGATCTTTACCTATCTGGACGATGCCGAGCCGTACCTGAAGGAGCTGCCCAGCCACGAGGCCGCAAAGGTCATTTCCAACATGGACTCGGACGATGCGGTGGACGCACTGGAAGACCTTGACGATACCGATAAAAACGAGATCGTCAACAAGCTGGACAAAGACTCGGTGGAAGATGTGAAGATGCTGCTCTCTTATGACGAGGATGAGATTGGCAGCAGAATGACCACCAACTACATCTCCATCAAAAACGATATGACCATCCGGCAGGCGATGAGCGAGCTGGTAAAGCAGGCCGGAGAAAACGACAACATCTCCACCCTGTATGTGGTGGACGAAAACGAGCACTTCTATGGTGCCATCGACCTGAAAGACCTCATCATTGCCCGGGCAGAGGAAAGCTTGGAAAGCCTGATCGTCCGCTCCTATCCCTATGTCACCGACCGGGAGCAGATCAGCGATTGTATCGACCGCATCGTGGACTACGCGGAGCGCAGTCTGCCCGTGCTGAACGATGCCGGTAAGCTGGTGGGCATCATCACCTCGTCCGATGTGGTCGAGCTGGTCGACGATGAGATGGGCGATGATTACGCAAAGCTGGGCGGCCTGACCGGCGAAGAGGATCTGAACGAAAGCGTTTTTGAAAGTGTGAAAAAGCGTCTCCCGTGGCTGATCGCATTGCTGTTCCTCGGGATGCTGGTCTCCTCGGTCGTCGGTGCGTTTGAATCGGTGGTAGCGGTGCTGCCGGTGGTCATCTGTTTCCAATCCATGGTGCTGGATATGGCCGGTAATGTTGGTACCCAGTCGCTGGCTGTGACCATCCGTGTGCTGGTGGATGAAAACCTGACCCTTTCCAAAAAATTGCAGCTGCTCTGGAAAGAGACCCGCGTGGGGCTTTTGAACGGTGCCATTCTGGCCGTGATGGCCTTGGGCTTTCTGGGCTGCTACATCCACTTTTTCAAGGGCTACGTCTGGACCTCGGCCTTTTTGCTGTCCGGCTGCGTCGGGCTGTCGCTGATCGTGTCCATGGTCATTTCCAGTTTGGTGGGCACGTTGATCCCGATGCTGTTCCACAAGATCCATATCGATCCGGCCGTTGCTTCCGGCCCGCTGATCACCACGATCAACGATCTGGTGGCGGTCGTGGTCTACTATGGCCTTGCCATGGTCGTGCTGATCGATCTGTTCCACCTTGCATAGCGGGTGCATCAAACAGGGCGTTCCCGACGAGGGAGCGCCCTGTTTTGCGTTAAGGTGTTTTTTTCGCTGAAAATGCGCAGAGGGCATTTAGGCTCGTCCCAGCCCAAAGGACAGTCCTGAACAAAAGAAAAAGCGATGACCCGTGCAGGTGGGTCATCGCTTTTCTCGTCCCTTGCGGGACAGGCAGGGTAAATGATAAGAAGGTAAATGAAGAAAATAGCAAGGTTAAAAACAAAAGCGTATGCGGAGCCAAATTTGCTGCTCCAAAGAGAAGATGTATCCAAGTTTTGCTTTTGTTGGATACAACATACCACTTTAGAACAGAAATTGCAAGAGCTTTTTTAAAATTTCTCCCCAAAAATACGCGGGAAATCGCATTTTTGTAGAAACGCACAAATTTTATGGAAAGTTCCCAGCAAACTGACGAACAAACATAAAAACAGAAAGCCTGCCGGAAAACCGTGCAGGGAACCCTTTATAAAACCGGCGGGCAATGGGAGATAGGCATGGAAAGCGGATTTTCGCGGGATGTAGCCTGCACCGCTTTACAAGCAGCCGGTGGTGTGTTAAGATGGACACATCTGCTGCAACCGAAAAAATGCATGCGCCGGGCAGCGGCGGCGTATCGGGAAAAGCGCCCGGTGCCGGGAGGGGAGAAACGGATGACAAAGCTACTGCATGGCAATGAAAAAAGCAGCCTGACCGGCGGGCGGGAGCCGCTGTTCAGCCAGAAGGAACTGCTGGTACTGGCCATTCCGCTGCTGGTGGAGCAGCTGCTGGAAGTGACGGTGGGCATGGCCGACACGATGATGGTATCCCGCTGCGGCGAGGCGGCCATCTCCGGCGTCAGTCTGGTGGATATGATCAATAACCTCATCATCGTGCTGTTTGCGGCGCTGGCTACCGGCGGCGCGGTGGTAGTAAGCCAGTATCTGGGCGCAAAGGACCGTCCGGATGCCAACAAAAGCGCCGGTCAGCTGCTGCTGCTCAGCGGCTTGTCCGGTGTGGTGATCGGCGTGGTATGCTTTGTGCTGGCCCGCCCTATGATCCGGCTGTTCTACGGCTCTATTGACGCCGACGTGCTGGATGCGGGCGTGAAATACTTGCAGATCATCGCCCTCAGCTACCCGTTTCTGGCACTGTACAACGGCGGTGCGGCACTGTTCCGCAGCATCGGCAACTCCAAAATCTCCATGCAGATCAGCTTTCTGATGAACATCATCAACATCGTGGGCAACGCGGTGTGCATCTTCGGCTTTAAAATGGGCGTGGACGGCGTAGCATGGCCCAGTGTGGTGTCCCGCGTGGTGGCTGCGGCGCTGATCCTGCGCAAGTGCTACCGGGAGGATGCGGTGCTTTCCGTGCCCAAGACCCTGCGGTTGGACGGCGGCATGGCAAAGCGCATTCTGGGTATCGGCATCCCCTCGGCCTTTGAGAACAGCCTGTTCGAGGCCGGGCGCATTCTGGTGGTGAGCATGATCTCCACCTTCGGCACGGTGCAGATCGCAGCCAACGCAGTGGCCAACAATCTGGACGGCATGGGCGTCATCCCGGGCAAGGCCATCAGTCTGGCCATGATCACGGTGGTGGGGCGCTGCATCGGTGCCGGTGACCACGAGCAGACCGTTTACTACACCCGCAAGCTGCTGCTGTGGGCTTACATTACCATGGGGCTTTCCAACGGCGCGATCCTGCTGTTCCTCCGGCAGCTGGTGGGCATCTACGCCCTTTCCGGCGAGACGATGGAGCTGGCCATCACGCTGGTCACCATCCATGCGGGCTGCGCCATTATCTTCTGGCCGCTGTCCTTTGTGCTGCCCAACGCCCTGCGCGCGGCCAACGACGTGAAATTCACCATGGTGGTGTCCATCCTCAGCATGGCATGCTGGCGGCTGGGCTTCAGCTATCTGCTGTGCGTCCGCATGGGCTGGGGCGCTGTGGGCGTGTGGGTGGCGATGGTCATCGACTGGACCTGCCGCGTGACCTGCTTTGTGCTGCGCTTCCGCAGCGGCGCATGGAAAACAAAATATCAGGCATAACAATAAGGAGAAAAGCATGAAACTGATCAGCTGGAACGTGAACGGCCTGCGCGCCTGCCTGACCCACGGCTTTGCCGAGAGCTTTGCCGCGCTGGACGCGGACATCTTCTCGGTGCAGGAGACCAAGATGCAGCCGGGACAGGCAGATTTTGCGCCGGAGGGCTACACCGAATACACCTATTCGGCCGAGAAAAAGGGATACTCCGGCACAGCCTGCTGGTGCAAAACAGCACCGCTGGCAGTGACCACCGGCATCGGGCTGGAACAGCACGACCACGAGGGGCGGGTGCTGACGCTGGAATACCCCGGCTTTTATCTGGTAAACTGCTATACCCCCAACAGTCAGGATGGACTGAAACGGCTGGACTACCGCATGGAGTGGGAGGATGCTTTCCGGGCGTACCTGCTGGCGCTGGACGAAAAAAAGCCGGTGATTCTGTGCGGCGATCTGAACGTAGCACACACTGAGATGGACATCAAAAACGCTAAGACCAACCGCATGAGCGCGGGCTTTACCGATCAGGAGCGCGCCAAAATGACCGAGCTGCTGGCGGCGGGTTTTGCGGACAGCTTCCGGGTGGTGCACCCGGACGAAGTGAAGTACAGCTGGTGGAGCTACCGCTTCCACGCGCGGGAAAAGAACGCGGGCTGGCGCATCGACTATTTTATCGTTTCCCGGCGCATTGCAGACCGCATCCGCGCCGCCGAGATCCACAACGAGATCTTCGGCTCCGACCATTGCCCGGTGGAGTTGCAGATCGACCTGTAATATAAGGAGAAGCCAATGCTGAAAAATTATCTTCTGATCTTCCTTATCTCCATGGTGCCCATCATCGAGCTGCGCGGGGCCATCCCCATCGGGCTGGGCATGGGGCTGCCGGTGCTGCCCACCTACCTTTTGTGCGTACTGGGCAATATGATCCCGGTGCCCTTCATCTACCTGTTCGCCCGCAAGTTCCTCATCTGGGGCTACTACAAGCCCCTCATCGGCCCCATCTGCCGCTTTTGCATCAATAAGGGCGAAAAGGGCGGCCGCGCACTGGAAGCCAAGGCAGGCAAGGGCCTGACTGTGGCACTGCTGCTGTTCGTGGGCATCCCGCTGCCGGGCACCGGTGCGTGGACGGGCACGCTGGCGGCCTCCATTCTGGATATGAAGTTCAAGGACGTGTTGATCGCCTGCATGGGCGGTGTGCTGCTGGCGGGCATCATCATGGGCTTGGCAAGCGCCGGGCTGCTGGGCGCGCTCAGCGGGCTGTTTGCGGCAGGCTGACAAAACGCGGACGCTTTTGTCGTGAAAAATGCCGGTAGCTTTTCCGCCCGGAGTGTGTTAAACTGAGTAACAGTTGTGTAAAGACAGGGATCTGCTCCCGGTCAGAAAGGACGTTATAGAACATGGATCAGGCACTGAATCAGAAAATTGACGCATATATTGCGGAAAACAAGGAGCAGCTGCTGCAGGACATTGCAGCGCTGGTCGCCATCGACAGCGTGGAGGGCACCCCGGAGGAGGGCGCACCCTTCGGGGCAGGCCCTCGGGCCGCGCTGGACAAGACGCTGGAGCTGGCAGCAGGCATGGGCTTTGCCACCCGCAATTGCGAAAACTACATCGGCTATGCCGAGCTGGCCGGTGCGGACCCGGAAAAATATCTGGCTACCATCTGCCATGTGGACGTTGTGCCCATTGGCAACGGCTGGACGGCAGACCCCTTTAAGATGCGCATTCAGGACGGCTGGCTGCTGGGCCGCGGCGTCTCGGACGATAAGGGCCCGATGATCGTTACCCTGTACGCGCTGAAGTTCCTCAAGGAGCAGGGCTATCAGCTGCGCTACCCCATCCGTGCCATTGTGGGCGACAACGAGGAGACCCACATGAACGATGTGAAGTACTATCTGGAAAACTACCCCGCCCCGGTGTTCTGCTTTACCCCGGATGCGGAGTTCCCGGTGTGTAACGGCGAAAAAGGTCACTTCGGCGGAAAGATCGTCAGCCCGGTGTGCAACGGCGTCATTGCAGAGTTTGAGGGCGGTGTTGCCAACAACGCGGTGCCGGACCGCGCCAGCGCTCTGGTCAAGACCGATATCCGCAAGCTGAAGAACGCCCCCAACATCACGCTGGAACCGGAAGGGGACGGCGTGCGGGTGCGCGGCTGGGGCAAATCCGGCCACGCCGCTATGCCGGAGGGCACGGTGAACGCCATCGGTCTGGTGGTGGATTATCTGCTGGATAACGGCCTGTGCAACGATGCCGAGCGCGCTTATCTGGAGGCACTGCACAAGCTGCACAGCTCCACCGCAGGCACCGGCCTTGGCATCGACTGCGCCGACGGCCCCTTCGGCCCGCTGACCATCATCGGCGGCCGCATTTATATGGAGGACGGCAAGCTGGTGCAGACCATCGACAGCCGCTTCCCCACCTGCACCAACGGTGAAAAGCTGACCGCACAGGTCACTGCTGCGCTGGGCGATGGCGCAAAGCTGGAGGATGTGGACGCAGCCGAGCCGTTCTACATCGAGGCCGACAGCCCTGCCATCCGCGCCTGCATCGACACCTACAACGAGGTGACCGGCGAGAATGCCACCCCCTTCACTATGGGCGGCGGCACCTATGCCCGCCACTTCCCCTATGCTGTCAGCTTCGGCCCGGAGCATGAGGATGTGAAGCTGCCGGAGTTCGGCGGCCCGATGCACGGTGCCAACGAAGCTGCCCCCATCGACAAGCTGCTGGAGGCTGTCAAGATCTACATTCTGGCGCTGCTGCGGCTGGAAGAGATCGACTTCTGAGGTACGGCATGAACGTGCTTGTCATTGACGGGCAGGGCGGGGGACTGGGCCGCCAGCTGGTGGCTGCCCTCAGCGCCCAGTGCCCGGACATCCGGCTGGTGGCCGTGGGCACCAACAGTGTCGCCGCGCAGGCCATGCACAAGGCCGGGGCGCAGCGCGCCGCCACCGGGGAGAACGCCGTGGTGGTGAACTGCCGCAGCGCGGATATCATCGTGGGGCCCATCGGCATCGTCATTGCAGATGCGCTGCTGGGAGAGATCACCCCCGCCATGGCCACGGCAGTGTGCCAGAGCAGTGCCACCCGGGTGCTGATCCCGGTGAACCACTGTGAAAACTATATCGTCGGCGTGCCCGACCAGCCCATCGGCAGCCTTGTAGCTGCCGCCGTGCAGAAGGTGAAAGCCCTCTGCGCCGGAGAAGGCTGCTGAAAATTTCTACAAACAAACAGGCGGCTGTACAAAATGCTGTACAGCCGCCTGTTTAGTTTATTCAGCGCATATTGCTGGTGCGGTGCTCCATCAGATAGGTAGCCTGCAGGTCTGCGATGTGCAGTTTGACCGCCAGCGGGTACTTGTCGTAGGCCTCCGAGATGGCAAAACAGCCGCCTCGGGCCGCATCATCAAAGCCGCCCATGTGCCAGCGGACGGCAACCGCTTCCTCCACCTTCAGCTTCATGAACCGCTCGATGAGAAACACGCTCTTTTCACCGTGGCCGTAGGGGAACAGATCCTCTACACTGTAAAAAGGCGCTTTCTCCCACTGCCCGGTGGCTTCGTTTTTCACGTTGCGGGTGCCCAGCTTGTAGTAGTTGGCCTTGCACAGGTCGTGCAGCAGGGCACAGATGGCGTAGCTCTCCTCGCTTTCGCCCTCGGTGAAAAAGCTGTCGTGCAGCGCGTGGTAGACGTTCAGGCTGTGCATGCACAGTCCGCCCTCACAGGCTCCGTGGAAGCGAGTAGAAGCCGGTGCGGTGAAAAAATCCGTCTTTTTGTCCAACCAGTCCAGCAGCTTTTCGCTGCCCGGACGGGTGACGTGCTGCTGCCAGACGTCCAGAAACTCTGCGCGGCCGCCCCCGCTCACAGCTCCATGTCCTCCAGAATGCCCTTGAGGATAGCCAACTCGTCGTGGCTCAGGGAAATGCCCTTGCCCATGCGGGTGCCATCCGGGGACCAGTCGCGGATGTCATACTTGGGCTCGCCGTCGTTCCAGCTGATAAGGTTCAGCTGACGCTCCCAGCCGCGGGGACGCTGGCTCAGCACGGCTACACGCTGGACAACTTCGTATTTGATCTCTGCCATATTGCAAAACCTGCCTTTATGTTTGTATGCTACCATAATAAGGGAAGTGCGGCGAGATTTCAACAGGTAAACTGAAATATTTTAAAAAATTTTTGTTACGCTCAGCCGTAAGGGGCGTCCTCGCGCCATTCCACCAGCTCTAAAACGGCGGCGGTGTCCTCGTCCGGGGCAGGGTGGCGGCTGTGCAGCTTCTGCTTTGTGCTGAACAGCTCGGGCGCGTAGTGCGCCATCACGCTGGTCTGTACATCCCCGGCCAGAAAGGCGGCGGCATTCTTCTGACGGCAGGCCATGGGGGTGCCGTCAGTCATGGGAACGCCGGGCTTTTCCGGCTGCGGCAGTTCCGGCGGGGGCAGCTGGATGCCGGGCGTGTCCGGTGAAGCCGGGGGCTGCAGGGGCATACTGCCCAGCGGCGGGGCATTGCGGGTGCTGCTTGCCTGCGGGGCGGCAGCGGTGCCGGGCTGGTTTTCCAGTTCGTGGCGGATGAAGGGTTCCAGAGAATTCATCAAATTCACCTCCGCCTCTAGTGTGCCCCGCCGGCGGCGTTTTACACCCGCAACTCTACGGTGGAGCCGCCGGTGCGGGCCTTGTGCACCACCACCTGCCGGTCGATGCGGTCCTTGAGCGCCCCCACATGGGAGATGATGCCCACCAGTCGGTCGCCCTCGGTCAGGCCGGAGAGCACCCGGATGGCCAGCTCCAGCGATTCCTCGTCCAGCGAGCCGAAGCCCTCGTCCAGGAACAAAGTGTCCAGCCGGATGCCCCCGGCGCTGCTCTGCACCTCGTCCGAAAGGCCAAGCGCCAGCGCCAATGAGGCCTTGAAGCTCTCGCCGCCGGAAAGGGTCTTTACGCTGCGGCGGGTGCCGTTGTAGTGGTCGATGACGCCAAGGTCCAGCCCGGACTGGCTGCGCTGGTTCTCTGCACCGATGCGCTCCAGCTCGTACTGCCCGGCGGTCATCTGCATCAGCCGGGTGTTGGCATAGCGCAGAATGCGGTCCAGATAGTTCATCTGGATGTAGGCTTCCAGTTTGATCTTCTGCTTGCTGGTCAAAGTGCCGCCCGCCGTGGCAGCCAGCGCGCTGACCCACTGCCACCGGCTTTCCAGCGCCTGCCGCGCCTCGGCGGCGGCGCGGTACTGCGCCGCCGTTTTGCGGTTGGGCAGCAATTGTGCCGAAAGCTGCTTTTCCCGGCTGCGCAGGGTCTCCCGCGCGGCGGTCAGTTCGGTCTGCTGTGCGGTAAGCTCCTCGGCGCTGCGGGCAGGCAGTTCCTTTTGGGCGGCGGTCTGCTGTGCGGTCAGCGCCTCTACGGCGGCCTCGGCGGCGGCAACGCTCTGCTCGGCCTGTTTCAGCTTGCGTTGCGCCGTGTCCATGCCGGTGCGCAGGGTGCGGCGGTCGGCTTCCAGCTTGTCCAGCGCCGCCTGTGCGTCCGCGCGCCGGGGGTAGGGCAGGGCGGCGCGCCGCTCTGCGATTTGACCCTCCAGCGCGTCAGCACTTGCATTCTGGGCGGCAGCGCTGCGGTCGGCCTCGGCAGCGGCCTGCTCCAGCGCCGGACGCTGGCAGGTCTTGGCTTGCCGGTCGGCTTCCAGCTGTGCCTTGCGGCGGCAGTCGGCCTCGGCCTGTCGGCACTGGGCGGCGCAGTCTGTCTGTGCCGTCTGCAAGGCGGCGCTCTCCTCGGCCAGAACGTTGGTCATCAGGGCAAAGGTAAGGGGCACTGTGCCCTCCGGGGCGGTAAAGCGCTCCGGCAGCAGGGTCTCGGCGTCCCACCGGAGAGAGGTCTTTGCTTCGTTGGCAGCGGCAAGGGCGCTCTGGGCGGCAGCGCTGGCGTTCTGCGCCTGCCGGTCAGCTTCCGCAGCGGCCTGCCGTGCGGCTTCCACCTGTGCCTGCGTGGGCGCAGTATGGGGCAGCAGGGCACGGGCGGGGTGATGGGTACTGCCGCACACCGGGCAGGGCGCGCCTTCGGTCAGGCTCTCGGCCAGCAGCCCGGCCTGTGCGTCCAGAAACGCCCGCTCCAGTGCGTCCCGCCGGGCACGGGCTTCGTCCTGTGCGGCGGCAGCGGCGCGGTAACTCTCCTGCGCCTTGTGTGCGGCCTTGGCCTGTCGCTGGCAGTCCGCAAGGCGCTGTTCCAGCTTTGCCAGCGCTTCGCCGCGCTGTGTCAACTGAGCGCTGCGGTTTTGCAGCGCCAAAAGCCGGGTGTCCGCGTCTGCCAGCGCGGCAAGTTCGGTCTCAGCGGCGGCAAGGGCGGCGTTCAGGCTGTCCAGCTGGGTGCGCCGCTTGTGCGCCTGCGCCGCCGCCAGCCGGGCGGCGTCCCGCGCTTCGGTCTGCTGACGGCAGAGGGTGTCCAGCGCGTCATAGGCCGCAAGGGCGCTCTGCGCCTGCGTCACCTGCGCGGTCAGGGCATCCAGCTGCGCAGCGTCCCCGGCGTGGCGGTCAGCCTCGGCGCGGGCAGCATCCAGTGCGGGCTTTGCGGCGGCAAGCTCTGCCTGACGGGCAGCCAGCTGCTGCGCCAGCCGCTGCGCCTGTGCGGCGGCACCCAGCTGCTGCTGTACCGTGTCCAGCTGGGCTTCGGTGGCTTGCAGGGCGGTGCCGGCTTCTTCCAGCGCTGCCGCCTGCCGGGCAGTCAGGGTGTCCAGCAAGGCAAGCGCCGTTTCCGGCACGGTCTGGGCACACAGGGTGCGCAACGCCTCGGCATCCGGGTCCTCCGGGCTGAATTGCAACCCACCCAGCAGGCTGTCCAGTTTGGCGTTCTGAGCGGTGCGCTGCTGGTTCAGCGCGGATGCTTCGGCCTGTAAGCGCTCTTGCAGTTGGGCGTAGCGCTGGGTGCGGAACAGCTTGCGGAAGATACGGCTGCGCTCCTCGGTGGAGGCGTTGAGCAGCTTTGTGAACTGTCCCTGCGCGATGAGTACGATCTGAGAAAACTGGTTGTAGTCCAGCCCGATGATCTCCTGCACGGCGGCGGTCACATCCTTGGCTTTGGTCACCGGCGGGCGGTCGTCCGGGTAGGTCAGGGTAGCATCCGCCTTTTCGGTGGTCATGCCCTCGCCCCGTGCCTTGGGGCGCTGATACTCCGGGTTGCGGCGTACCGTGTAGCGCACGCCGTGCACCTCAAATTCCAGTTTCACAAAGGTGGGGGTCTTGTCGTCTGCGTACTTGCAGCGCAGCATGGAGCCTTCCCGGATGCCGCTGCTGGAATGATCGTACAGCGCATAGGTGATGGCGTCAAAAATGGTGGTCTTGCCTGCGCCGGTGTCGCCGGTAATGAGGTACAGCCCGCCTTTGCCCAGCTTTTCAAGGTCAAGGGTGATCTCGGCGGCATAGGGGCCAAAGGCCGAAAGGGTCAGTCGCAGCGGTCTCATACAGTGTCGCCCTCCTTCCAGATCTCCTCGATCAGTTCCTGGCAAAATGCCGTCTGCTCGGCGGTCAGGGGCTGATTATTTTGCAGCTGGTAAAAGGCAGCCAGATGTTCCAGCGGGGAGATGCTCTCGGTGCGCTCCGGGGCGCAGATCTCCTGCTGCTGGCGGGTGCGCTGATTGTCGTAGTCCAGCTGCATCAGGTTGGGGTAGATGACCCGCAGCCGCGCCAGCGCATCCGGCACATCCTGCTCGTCGGTCAGGGTGATGTACAGATAGTCGTCCACGGCGGTGCCCTCGTAGCAGCGGCGGTCGGTCAGCTCCATGTAGCTGCCCCGCAGCCCGCGCAGGTTGTGCCGGGGGGTCAGGGGCGCAGTGGTGATGTGCACCTCGCCCTTTGCGCCCAACTCCACAAAGGTAGCGCTTTTCTGCTGTCCCGCCTCCGAGAAGGAGTACTTCAGCGGGGTGCCGCAGTAGCGCAGCGTTTCCCGCCCCACCTTCTGCGGGCTGTGCAGATGCCCCAGCGCCACATAGTCAAAGGCATCGAACAGGGCGGCGTCCACACTGTCCACCCCGCCCACCGAGGGCTCTTCGCTCTCGCAGGCGGCAGCACCCGCCACGAACTGATGCGCCACCAGCACGCTGCGGTGGCTGGGGTCCGGGGTGCAGTGCCGCAGCACACAGGCAAGGGCGTCGTTGTAGCTTTCAATGGGCTCGTCCGGCCAGACGTGCCGCACCATGGCGGGCTTTAAAAAGGGCAGTAAGTACACATCCACCGTGCCGTGGGCATCCTGCAGGGGGATGGGCTGCGGCGCGCCGGTGAACACCGGGCTGACGTAGACCCGGCTGTCGGCCAGCAGGGCAGAGCCAAAGGCCACACGGTCGGCAGAATCGTGGTTGCCGCTGATGGCGAACACCGGCAGCTTCCGCGCCGCCAGTTGGGTCAAAAACCAGTCCAGCAGCCGCACCGCTTCGGCAGGGGGAACGGGCTTGTCGTAAAGGTCGCCTGCCAGCAGCACGCCGTCCACGGGCGTCTCATCCAGCAGAGTTAGGATCTCTTCCAGAATATACCGCTGATCCTCCAGCATGGAAAACTCGCACACCCGCTTGCCCAGATGCAGGTCGGACAAATGCAGAAAACGCAAACAGGAACACCGCCTTTCAAAAAAAATGCTTTGTCCTATTATAACGCAGCCATCGCCGCAGGTGCAACCAAGGAGAACAGAAAAAGCACCTGCAATGTCTGGAAACAATGCAGGTGCAGGGGGGCACCCCTTCCGTCTTGCCGCTGTGCGTCAAGCCACCTCCCCCAAGGGGGAGGCTTTCGCAGCGCCGGAAAACTTTCCGGCATCCGGCAAGGCGTCCCCTTGGGGAAGCTGTCGCCGCAGGCGACTGAAGGGGTCAGGTCAGAACATCTTCTCCCAAGTGGCATAGCCTACGCTGCCGTCTGCCGTCAGACCGTTGCGGCGCTGGAACCGCTGTACGGCGGCAGCGGTGGCTGCGCCGTACTTGCCGTCATCCCGCAGCCGTTCGCCCAGAGAGTTGAGCTTTTGCTGCACCAGCCGCACCGTGCCGCCGGAATCGCCGGTGTGCAGCACGATGCCGGGGTAGGGCACTTTCAACCCGTGCTTTGCGGTGTAGCGGGTGTAGAGCACGTTCCATGTGTTCTGTCCCACCTTGCCGTCCATGTTCATTTTGTTCTTCAGCTGGAACTCCTGTACGGCACGCTGGGTGCCGACGCCGAATTTGCCGTCTGCCTTCAGCTCGTCATACCATGTGCACGCATCACGCACGCCGTTGAGCCATGTCTGCACAAGTGCCACGTCCGGCCCGGAGGAGCCGCGCTGGAGCAGGGAATAATAACCGGGAATCGCCATAGAGGGATCCCTCCTTTCCCTCCATGCTATGCTCCGGCGGGGTGCGGCGTCACCCCGCCAGCAGCACTGTCTGCCGCCGGGCAGTCAGCCGGTGCGCCCAGTCCACTAGCCGGAACCGCAGGATGTACTGCCCGCAGACAAGGTCGTTCTCCACAGGCAGGGCGTAGCCGCCCTGCGCAAAGCTGCACAGCCCCGGGTACAGCACACACCACCAGTTGCGCCCGCCGCCGCTGCCAATGTCGATGCGCACGGCATCGTACCGCCCGGCGGGCAGCTGACCGGTGGGGTAGCGCCGGGCGGGGAAGTACATATTTACGAGGTACACCCGCACCGGGGCACGGATGCCCTGCGCGGCCAGTGCCCGCTGCGCCGCCAGCTGGAACTGCAAAAGCCGCCCCGCCGCCCATGCCCGCGCCTCCGGTGCGCTTTGCGCCGGGCATTGCTGCATCACGGCCAGCACGGCGTCCCGCACCCGGAGTTTGGCGCTCTGGTCGGCCACGGCATTGCTGGCTGCCCGGATGTGCAGCCGCAGGGTGTCGGCGCACAGCGCTGCCCCGGCATCCAGCTGGGTGCGCCCCCAGCACAGCCCCTGCAAAGCGCCGCATAGCGCAAAGCCCGCCAGCAAGCTGGCGCACAGCAGCCGCATCTGCCGGACGGAAAGCGGTTTTGAAAACCAGCGAAGCATAAAAAATAGACCCCTCTTCTGGAAATGATAACCAGAGGATAGGTCTGCTGCGGCGGGGTTATACAAAAAAATAAACCCTCTCCGCCATTGCTGCGCAATGACGGAGAGGGTCCGTATCAGTTCTTCAAAGACTGCATGGGTGCGGGCAGGCGGCCACCGCGGTTGATGAACACCGAGGGGTCGTGGCTGTTTACCGGCATGATGGGACCGTAGCCCAGCAGACCGCCGAAGTCCAGCACCTCACCAGCCTTGCGGCCGATGGCGGGGATCACGCGCACGGCGGTGGTCTTGCTGTTCACCATACCAATGGCGGCTTCATCCGCGATCAGAGCGCTGATGACGGCAGGGGTGGTGTCGCCGGGGATGATGACCATATCGATGCCCACAGAGCAGACGGCGGTCATGGCCTCCAGCTTTTCAATGGTCAGACAGCCGATTTCGGCAGCGTGGATCATACCGGCATCCTCGCTGACCGGGATAAAGGCACCGGACAGGCCGCCAACGTGGTTGGAGGCCATCACGCCGCCCTTCTTCACGGCGTCGTTCAGCAGGGCAAGGCAGGCGGTGGTGCCGCAGCAGCCGCAGGTCTCCAGACCCATCTCTTCCAGAATGTTGGCCACGCTGTCGCCAATGGCAGGGGTGGGAGCCAGCGAAAGGTCGATGATACCGGCGGGCACGCCCAGTGCCTTGGAGGCAAGGTTTGCCACCAGCTGACCTACACGGGTGATCTTGAAGGCGGTGCGCTTTACCAGCTCTGCCACCTCGTCAATGGGGGCGTCCTTGGGCAGACGAGCCAGCGCGGCGCGCACAGCGCCCGGGCCGGAAACGCCCACATGGATCTCGCAGTCCGGCTCGCCGGGGCCGTGGAAGGCACCGGCCATGAAGGGGTTATCCTCCGGGGCGTTGCAGAACACCACCAGCTTGGCAGCGCCGATGCACTGACGGTCGGCAGTCAGCTCGCTGGCCTTCTTCACAGCCTCGCCCATCAGCTTGATGGCGTCCATGTTCAGACCGGCCTTGGTGGCGCCGATGTTCACCGAGCTGCACACGATGTCGGTCTCGGCCAGTGCGCGGGGGATGGACTCGATCAGGCGGCGGTCACCGGCAGAAAAGCCCTTGTGCACCAGTGCGCTGTAACCGCCCACAAAGTTGACGCCCACCTTTTTGCCGGCGGCGTCCAGCGTCTTTGCAAAGTCCACGGGGTCTGCCTCCGGGCAGGCACCCAGCAGCATGGCAATGGGGGTAACGCTGATGCGCTTGTTGATGATGGGAATACCGTACTCGGCGCTGATGCGCTCCACGGTGGAGACAAGGTTCGCGGCCTTGGTGGTGATCTTGTTATAGATGTTCTCGCAGGCCTTCTTGGGGTCCGGGTCGATGCAGTCCAGCAGGCTGATGCCCATGGTCACGGTGCGCACGTCCAGATTGTCCTGCGTGAACATCTCGATGGTCTCCAGGATATCCCCGGTGTTAAACATACTCATAGCGGTTGCGGGCTCCTTTCCGGCTCAGATGGTGTGCATGGCATCAAAAACTTCCTGACGGGTCACGTTGATCTGCATCCCCATCTCGGCGGCAAGCGCATCGGTGCGCTTGTGCAGCTGGTCGTGGTCAACATTGCAGTTGGAAAGATCCACCAGCATGATCATGGCAAACATCCCCTGCAGGATGCTCTGGGTCACATCCTCAATGTTGATGTTCAGTTCGGTGCACAGACCGGCCACCTTTGCGACAACGCCCACGGTATCGTGTCCAATGACGGTAATGAAAGCTTTCATGGTTTCCACCCTCGTTTTCCTTATTTTGATTGGTGCCGCAAAAGACCCGGCACACGCTTACCCTTCCAGTATAGCAGATTTAGCAAATTTTGAACACACTTTTTGTAAAAAAGAGCAGAATACGGGGGCAAAAGACATTCTATATAAAAATCAAGTGCATTCTGCCGGGGCTTGTGCTATACTTATACTTAAGGCAACACCGCACAATTCCCGTCTTACGGCTTAAGCACCACTCCGGCGGCTGCGGTACGGCATCTGCGTTGCCAAAATGCTCGATAATACACAAAGTATTATCTGTGCTTTTGGCTTAGCAGCTGCCGCACCTCACTCGCCGTATCGGCACTTAGAATTATGCGGTATTGCCTTAATTTCCCGCAGATTTCCGTGTAGAGGGTTGATAAGGAGTATATGACAATGGAACAGCTTTTGAAGATTCTGGAAAACAACGCCCGGCTGCCCGTGGAGGACATTGCCACCATGCTGAACAAATCCCCCGCCGAGGTGGCGGCGATGATGGATCTTGCCCGGGCGCAGGGCATCATCAAGGGCTATAAGACCCTTGTAGACTGGGAAAAGGCCAAGGTGAACCGCGTGGAGGCGGTCATCGAGCTGAACGTCAGCCCCAAAAAGAGCCGCGGCTTTGATGAGATCGCTGCCACCATCGCCGCCTTTGACGAGGTGGAGAGCGTGCTGCTGATGAGCGGCGGCTACGACCTG